>PIVY01000674.1 GCA_003353795.1 bacterium | reverse complement strand
TGGGCCGAGTTGCGCGACCACCTATCGCTCTGCTCACACGGCTGAGTCGCGTGCGGCCGGACACGTCTGCGCCACTGCCGCAACTGGTCGATCTCTTCGGCTGGCAGCCCTGACGCCATGATCGCCGTCTTCTGGGACGACCTGCGCCAGAGCGGCACCAACCGGGTCTATCACTGGTTCGACGCCGAGAACAATCGCTACGTCGTGCAGTGGAGTGGCATGGCCAACATCCACGGCGGGGTTCAGACCTGCCAGGTCATCCTGTACGACCCCGCGCATCATCCGACCGCTACCGGCGATGGCCTCATCGTCTTGCAGTACCAGGCCGTCAACAACAACGACACGACCCGCGGCTACGCCTCGGTCGGCATCCAGAACGACGACCGGACCGACGGCGTGCTCTACACCTACTACGATTCGTACGCGCCCGGCGCGGCGCGGCTGCAGGATGGCCGGGCCATCGCCTTCGTGCCGGCGGAGCATCAATCCCAGACCACCTGCGACGTGTCGCCCGCGGCACTGGCGTTCGCGGTTCCCGAAGGGGGCCGACAGCGTCGCTCGCTCCACGTCGCCAACAACGGCTTGCCCGGTGCCGACCTCGTGTTCGCCATTGACCAGGTCGACCCGGATGTCCGCGTCGGCGGCGAGAAGAGCCTCGAGGGCAGCACGGTCCTCGCCACGCCCGACGGTTATG
>PIVY01000301.1 GCA_003353795.1 bacterium | reverse complement strand
TGGACGTCGAGCTCGGCTTTGAGCCGGCGGGCGCGATGGCAATGTTCTTATCCGCAATCGTCAAGGCGACCTTGCCGGGACTGGCGTCGACAGCCGTTGCGATCGTCAGATCATCGACACCGCGAGCGGAGCGGAACGCGCCCGAATACCCGCCGTGCGGGAGCCGTGCTCCGTGGCGCTGACGCCCGACGTGCTGTTGATCTGCAACGGGGGCTCCACGCCCACCACCGCTGCCGGGGCGTCCACGTGGAGCAACAAGCACAGTCCGATCAGCACCAGGACAGTAGAAATTCTCAGCGGCATTGAAGCGGGTCCTTCTCGATCGGGGATACGGGATAACCTTAGGCTCAGCTGGGGAGTGTTGGTATTCTAGCATTCTGGTCCGCTATGTCAACCCGACCGGGCCGAATCGCGGCGGATTTTTAGCACTATTGGGCGATTGCGGATTTCCCGCGGCGGTCCTATGAGTGATGCTCAGACCCGTAAACTCCGTAGGGGCAGTGGACGCCGTCGACGGCCGGTAAGCTAGTTCGCTGGCGGTTCCAGAGTAAAAAAAAGTGAGTTTCCATGGGACAGTGCCGAGCCTACGAACCTGCCGACCGCGCCGCCTGCATCGAACTGCTGCGGCGCGGCCACGACCCTCGTTTTTCGGAAGAGCGCTTCGCCTGGCTCCACGAACTGGGACCCGGCGGTCCGTCGTGCAAGGTCGTCGTCGAGGCGGAGGGGCGGATCGTCGGTCTCTACGCGGTGTTGCCGCGACCGGCGCATCTGGACGGCCGGCTCATCACCGCCGGCCGCGACGTGGATCCGGTGGTCGATCCCGACTGGCGTGGCAAGGGCCTCTTCACCCGCATGCTCGATTGGATGCTCGCCAGCGATTCCGGCGTCGACGTGTTCTACAATTTCGCCAATCCCGCCTCGGCGCCGGGCTTCCGCAAGCGTGGCTGGCAGGAAGCGGACCGGCTGGCCGACCACGTGGCGCAGCTGGGATACCGCACCTTGCTCGGGCGCGAGGGATTGCTCTGGGCGGCGAGCCGGTTGGCCCGCCCGCCGCTCGGCGAACTGCCGGTTCGGGAGCTTTCCATCGACGAGGTGGCGGGCCTGTCGGATCCGTTGCCACCACCGGGGCGTCGGTTCGTGGTGCAACGGTCCGCGGCCTACCTCGCCTGGCGATACGGGCAATCGCCGTTGCGCGAGTACCACAGCCTGGCGCGCCACGACGGCGACGAGCTCGTGGACATGCTCGTCGTACGCGCAGATCCGGACGTCCGGCGGATCACCCTCGTGGACCTGAGCGTTTACCGGGCCGACGGCGGAACGTTCGCGGCGTACCTGCCCTACCTGGCGGAGCAGTTCGGCGGTTGCTGGGTGGGAGTCTGGTCGACGGTGTCGGCGTCCTGGCGGCGCGGGTTCGTCCGCAGTCCGCGGGCTCGCGGCATGCCACTCCTGGTGCGGTCAGACTCGGGTCGTGACGACCTGGGCCGCGCGCTCGGACCCGGCGATTGTTTCGTCTCTCACGGGGATTTGGAAGCCAACTGAGGCGCCGGTGCGCCGAACTTCCGCCACCAGCACCAGATGCGATCGGCGAGCACGGATTCGCCGCCGGCGGGTGCCGGTAGTCGGGGCACGGCGAGACGGTCGCCGCTGGGAGACCAGTAGCCTGCGTAGGTGGCCAGGGCGCTGGTATAGCCGGCGGCTTCGACCATGGCGCGAACCTCGGGATCGAAATCACCGTTGGGGTAGACGAAACTGGTGACCGGCCGATCGAGTCGCTCGGTCAGGATCTCCCGCGAATCGTGGATCTCCCGGCGAGCCACCTCCGCCTCGCAAGAGGTCAGGATGGTGTGATTGACGGTGTGCGATCCGAAAGCCACGCCGGCGTTCTGCAACTCTCTCACCTGATCCCACGACATGGGTGCATACGCCGCCGGCGGTTGTTTCGGCAGCACCCGACCCAGGCCATGGGAAAGCCGGTCGGTCAGTTCGAGACAACCATCGACGTCCAGATGCCGGCCGATCTCGTAGACGCGCAGCAGCGACGCCAGGAGGGACCGGCCACCGGTGAGGTCCAGCGGCACGGTGCCGCCACGCCAGTCGAGCTTGTAGCGGCCGGGCGCGGCGTCGCGGAGCAGGTAGATGTTGCGGTCCTGCCACATCCAGGCGCCGTCGTCGATGAAGCGGGTCGGAAGATAGATCGTGGCCGTCAGGCCGCGCGCTCGGAGTTCCGGCCAGGCGTGCTCGTGGAAGCTGCGGTAACCGTCATCCACGGTGATGGTCACCCGGGGCCGGTCGCCGGCCGGCGGGGTCAGCGCCGCTTCCAGGGACACGACATCGAAATGCCGGTCGAGGTAGTCGAGTTGCGTGGCGAAGTGCTCCCGGGCCAGGCCGTTGCCGCCCTCGCCGGGGCAGAAGCGGTGGTACATCAGGAGCAACGACTGGAACGGCAGTCGGGTGGGGAGGCCGGATTTCCAGAGGGTCCAGCGGCGCGCGGATTCGACCAGGGACCTCACGCGGTCCCCTCCACGGCACGGTCCAGAATTCCGGCCAGTCGGAGGGCGAGGGATTCCTGGCGCAAGTGGGCCACAGCCTCGGATGCGTTTTCATGCGGTACGGGTCCGTCGTGTTCGACCTTGGCCTGCCAGTGATCCTCGAGCGCCGCGGCGAAGGCGGCGGGATCGTTGCCGGCGATCAGCGCTGCGGCGCCGGCGTCACGCAGCAGGGCTGCCGCCTCTCCGTCCACGGTGTGAGCGAGCACCGGTCGACCGACAGCCACGTATTCAAAAAGTTTCGACGGGAGCCAGCCGGCCGGCGTGAGGTCCGTATCGCCCATGGCCAGGAGCAGCAGGTCGGCGGTTCGACAGCCGGCG
>PIVY01000673.1 GCA_003353795.1 bacterium | reverse complement strand
GCGATCGACCTGGGCACGGCCAACACGCTGGTCTACGTGAGGGGGCAGGGCGTCGTGCTCGACGAGCCCAGTCTCGTGGTGGTGCCGGCCCGGGGCCAGGGGGTGCAGGCGATCGGCCGTGAGGCCAAGGTCATGTACGGTCGCACTCCGGACGACCTGCAAGCCATCCGTCCGATGAAGGACGGCGTGATCGCCGATTTCGACATCGCCAACGAGATGATCCGCCACTTCCTGGGCACGGTCATCCGCCGCAATCCCTTCCTGAAACCCAAGGTCCTCGTCGCCGTTCCCTCCGGCATCACCCAGGTCGAGAAGCGAGCCGTGGTCGAGGCCGCGTCGCAGGCCGGTGCCGGCCGGGTGATGTTGATGGAGGAGCCCATGGCCGCCGCGATCGGCGCGCTGCTGCCCGTGCACGAGGCCAAGGGCAACATGGTGGTCGACATCGGCGGGGGCACGACGGAGATCGCCGTCATCAGCATGCTCGCCACGGCCTACAGCGAGTCCATCCGCGTCGCTGGCGATGAGATGGACGACGCCGTCCAAGTCTATGTGCGTGAGCGCTTCAACGTGCTGATCGGCCTTTATGAGTCCGAACGCGTGAAGATCGAGCTCGGTTCGGCCGTGCCGCTCGACGCGTCCGACTCCATCGAGGTGCGGGGCCAGGACCTGGTGCGGGGCGTCCCGACCGCCGTGT
>PIVY01000672.1 GCA_003353795.1 bacterium | reverse complement strand
CGCGGGCAGGGTGACGATCTCCTGCAAGGGCACGGTCGACGGCTCCCAGGCCCACTGGCGCGCGTACACATTGTCCGCTTCGTCCGTCTCGGCGACATGCCCGACGGCGTCGGCGAAGGCCACCACGGTGTGTCGACCGCCGCGAACGGTGAGCCCGCCATCGTTGGTCCAGCCGTTGTAGGCCCCCGGTTCGATGACCCAGAGATTGTGGCTACAGACCTGCTGACCGTCGATCTGCACGATCATGGTCGAGGCGCCGGCCAGGGACGTACCGTCGTTGTAGCAGACGGCGCTGATCCAGGTGCTGGCCGACTCGCCGATGAGCGCCGGCGGCGCCGGGACGCTGCTCCAGGTGGCGCTCGCATCGGGCCGCGGCACCACGGGCGCGTACCAGCCGGGCCGGTCGGCGAACATGAGGTTGGGGCCCGCTTCCTCGAAGTACGCCCGGGCGCCGTTGGGCTCGTCGTAGGGCGTGTCGAAGACGCCGCTGAGGATGGTGCCGTCGCTGAACTCGACGGTGATCGTGCCGCCGTAGTAGTGCGACGTGAAGGGCGAGCCGCCGATGCCGTTGTCGAGGTCGCGTGCGAATCGATAGTAGTCATCACTATCGAAGCCGGTGGCGGTGATACCGAAGACGTGGGTGGGCTGGTCGTCCGGGCCCACCAGGTAGAGCGTTGCCGTGGTGACGCCGTCGT
>PIVY01000671.1 GCA_003353795.1 bacterium | reverse complement strand
TCGGCTTCAGCCGGCTGGTCATGTCGGCCTCGGAGGGCGATGAAGGCATGATCGAGATCGCCGAGGCCGTGCGCCACGGGGCGATGGCCTACCTGACCCGCCAGTACAAGGTGGTGTTCGGCGTCTTCGTCCTCCTCATCATCGTGCTCGCGGTCCTTGCCTTGACGGGCCGACAGGAGTGGTGGACGGTCGTGGGTGTACCGATCGCCGGTCTGTTCTCCGGTCTCTGCGGCTGGTTCGGCATGAAGATGGCGACGAACGCATCGGCTCGAACCACCTTCGCCGCCAAGCAATCGCTCAACGACGGTCTTCGGGTCGCGTTCCGGGCCGGCGCGGTCATGGGCCTGGTCGTGGTCGGCTTCGCCCTGCTCGACGTCTCGGTCTGGTTCTTCCTCTGGAACAAGGTCATCGCGCCGGACGCCTCCCTGGTCAGCATCACCACGATCATGATGTCCTACGGCATGGGCGCTTCCACCCAGGCGCTGTTCGCCCGCGTCGGCGGCGGCATCTACACGAAGGCCGCGGATGTCGGGGCGGACCTCGTCGGCAAGGTCGAAGCGGGCATTCCCGAAGACGACCCCCGCAACCCGGCCACCATCGCGGACAACGTCGGTGACAACGTCGGCGACGTGGCGGGCATGGGCGCCGACCTGTACGAGTCCTACTACGGTTCGATGCCCGCGTCGATGGCCCTC
>PIVY01000670.1 GCA_003353795.1 bacterium | reverse complement strand
CGGCTCGCGACGGGACCTTGAGCATCCTGGTGTTGGGCGGCTGGTCTTCGGTCTCCATGGGAACCACCGACGCATGGGAGTACAAAGACCGATCCCCAGGACAGCTGGTGGCGGGTCTGCGGACCTGGGTGCCGACGGAAGAGCCCACGACCGCCGACCCCAACTGGGTCACGGCCATCGCCGCCGGCGCGCTGACCGACGGCTGGATCGTCCATGACTCCACCGGTGCTCCGGGCAACCCGTCGTACTACCACTACAACTCCAGCCCCTACACCGGTGCCGTGAGCCAAGAGGTTGAGCTCGTAGTCGACATCGGAGGCTCCCTTTCCTACGAAGACGCCGGGATGGTTGCCCGCCGCGCCGATGGTGTGGAGGACTTTCAGGTGAGCCTGCGGTTCATGACGACCGGCATGCGGGCGGTCGACGTACACGGCGCGTCCACGATCACCGACGAGACGGTCGACCTCACGAGCTCCATCTACCTGCTCGTCGCGGTTTCAGAGACCGGCGTTTGCCGGGTCTGGTATCGCCGCCCGTCCACGACCCTGTGGACGATCATGGTCGACGAGGTGCAGCTCACAGACGGCGGAGCCCTCGCCACGTACAGCCACATTCGCTGGGGCAACCTCTTCATCGGTGGCGGGAGCCCAGGAGCCAAGATCAGCTGGCGGCACGTTTCCTTCGCATTCGGCGACG
>PIVY01000669.1 GCA_003353795.1 bacterium | reverse complement strand
CGTGGCCGAGCGCATCAAGCTCACTTCTTTCATGGTCTTCGCGGTCTTCTTCGTGGCCATCGTCTACACCGTCGCCGGCTCCTGGAAATGGGGCGGCGGCTGGCTCGACGGCATGGGCTTCTACGACTTCGCCGGGTCGACCCTGGTGCACTCGGTCGGCGGCTGGGGAGCTCTCATGGGCATCCTCTTCCTCGGTCCGCGCATGGGCAAGTACACCAAGGACGGCCGCATGACCCCGATCCCGGGCAGCAGCATGCCGTCGGCGACCATCGGTGTTTTCCTGCTCTGGCTCGGCTGGTTCGGATTCAACGGTGGCTCGGTGCTCTCGGCTGATCCCGCCGCGACCTCCTTCGTGCTGGTCACCACCTGTCTGGCCGCCGCAGCGGGCGGACTCGGAGCCATGGCTGCCTACGCCTTCATTTCGCCGAAGCCCGACCTCTCGATGGCCCTCAACGGAATCCTGGCGGGTCTGGTGGGGATCACCGCAGGCGCCGATGTCATCAATCCAGGCGCCGCCATCTTCGTCGGTGGTGCAGCCGGTGCACTGGTCGTCTTCTCGGTCATGGCCTTCGACAAGATCCAGATCGACGATCCGGTCGGCGCCACCTCGGTCCATCTGGTCTGCGGTGTCTGGGGCACCCTGGCCGTCGGCATCTTCTCGACCAACCCGGAGCACAGCTTCGTGACGCAGCTGAT
>PIVY01000668.1 GCA_003353795.1 bacterium | reverse complement strand
CCAACGGCATGCTCACCTATCTCACCTTCACCGCGGCCGGCGCCTATTCGCCCAACATGACGAATCCGCCGTACTACGTGGACTTTCCCCTGGATACCAACGGCGACCTGGTGCCCGAGGTCTTCGATCGCTGGATGGAGCACAGCCCGGGCACGCGCGTGCTTGATGTCACTCCCGGCACGCTCGGGATCTACTTCAACTGCGGGACCAACGACGAGCTCTTCCTCTATCCCATGAACGAGGGATTCGCCGAGATCCTGACCGACCTCGGCCATCCCTTCACCTTCGAGAGTGATGGTGGGAGTCATGGTTCGGCGGAGCTGGTGACGCGGATCACGCGGTCGTTCCAGTTCGTGAATGACTACTTCGGGGACATCATTTCCATCGAGGATCCGGGCGAATCGGATCAGGTGCCGGAGCTGTCGAGCACCACGCTCCGCAGCGCGCCCAATCCCTTCAACCCGGTGACTCACCTGTCGTTCAGCCTGGATCGCCGGCAGATGGCGACCGTGAGCGTCTACGACCTGACCGGTCGGCGTGTCGCCGAACTGCTCAGCGGCCTCGCCGACGCGGGGGAGCATTCCCTGGTCTGGCGTGGGTGTGATGGCGGTGGCCAGCAGGTGCCTTCGGGAACCTATCTGGCGCGGCTCACCACCGAGCGGCGAGTCTCGACGTTGAAGCTACAGCTTGTTCGGTG
>PIVY01000300.1 GCA_003353795.1 bacterium | reverse complement strand
ACGGCTCCGGCGGGCGATACGAGAGTGTTGAGGTAGTGAATGTTTGACGTGGCGTGGGAGTCTTACATCACAATTGAAATGGGGGCGCCTGTTGGCACCCCCGTGGACTCGTCGCCGGTCTTCCGTCGCCTATTTCAGGAGAGCCATTCTTCGAGTTTCCACCTGACCGCCGGCATCGAGACGGTAGAGGTAGGTTCCCGACGGCACGCCGCGGCCTGCGTCATCGCTGCCCTTCCATACCACCTCGTGCAATCCCTCGCCCTGGTCGGCACCGGCCAGGAGTTCCCGCACCAGGCGGCCGGACAGGTCGTAGACGCGCAGCGTGACCCGTGACGTCGTGGACAGTCGGTAGGCGATGGTGGTCGACGGGTTGAAGGGATTGGGGTGGTTCGCCAGGTGTGTCACCACGGCGGGCGTCCGATCGGGCGCGGCGGTGGGATCGTCGAGCGACAGCGGAAAATCGTGCATGTAGACGGGGCCCCACTTGTGCGCGGTGAGGTCGGAGTAGAACAGGTTGTTGGCGCCGAATTTGAGGGCGTAGGCCTCGTAGCCGCACATGTTGAGGTAGGCGACAAGCTGGGACTCGGTCTGCCCCGTCCAACTGTACACCACCACCGGCATGTCGGCCGGAATGTTGCTCAACATCTGGTCGATGCCCAGGCTCTGGTAGGGCGTGAACTGGAATGCGCCGGGAATGTGACCGGGAACGCCGCTGGTGCCCGTGCCCTCGTAGTCGGCCACGCCGAAGTAATTGATGACGAAATAGTCGCTCAGGTTGTCCTGGATACTCGAGTAGCTCTTGCCCTTGTAGCCGGCCGCCAGCATGGATTCCACGCGATCTTCCACGGAGCCGGTGATCTCGGGAAAGGTGTGTACCGTGAGGCCGTCGTTCTGGTTCTCGATTTCGGGCGCGGCCAGATTGTCGCCGCAATTGACGGACCAGTAGTCGAGGCTGGTGTTCCAGGACGACATGCCGAAGAGCAGGCTGTAGACATCCTCGAAACCCAGCATCTCCATGGCGATCTTGGCGTGGCCGGCGCTCTGGCCGGTGTAGCAAGCGATCACGTAGGGCTTGTCATTCGGGATGTCATTCAGGTCGTCGATCAGCGTGGCCAGTGAACTGTGGTAGGCACCGTGAATGTGGCCCATGTCGTATGCGGACCGGGCCCGGATGTCGATCACCGTGTAGTCGTCGAGATTGTCGAAGACCGTCTGGGCACTGATGATGCCGGGGCAACTTCCCGTGTCGTTGATGTAGGCGGCGCCGGCTGTGGCCATGGCCTCGAATTCCGGAGTGGGATCGGCGGCATAGGCTGGAAACGTCAGGATTGGAACAAGGCAGACGAAGGCGACGACGAACGATCGCAGATGCAGCATGGGATCCCCCTCCCTCGATGGTGAACGTCACGACGCGGCGTCGCGTCGATTATACATGATCAACGCGGCGTTGTCCGGCGAGTTCCGCCCGACGAATCCGGCCCGGCCGTCTTGCCCTCGCGGGATCGACGACCGGGCCGATCGAGAGTGTTCGGATCGTCTACTTGACCATCATGACCCGTCGGGTCGCCGCCGCGGAGCCTGCGGTGATCCGGAAAAGGTAGACGCCGGAACCTTGCCGACGACCGCGGTCATCGCGTCCGTCCCAGGTCAGCGTGTGGATTCCGCTTTCCAGGATCGTGCCGGCCACCAGGACCCGGACTCGCCGGCCAAGGATGTCGAACACCTCTGCCCGCACTGGCACGGGATCGGGCAGTTCCAGTCGCACGCTCGTCATCGGGTTGAACGGGTTCGGCGCGGGATCGTGGATCTGTAGTGTCTCGATGGCCAGGGGCGGCGGGTCGATGCCGACGATGCGCTCGCAGGCCGGTTCCGTCGCCCAGGGCGCGATCAGGACGTTGGCGCTGACGGCGTCGCCGGTGCCCGGACCCATGCCGCCCGGTCCATCCACGCTTCCCCACCAGCAGTCGCGCGCGTCGAGGCTGCCGTAGTTGTCCGAGTACGCCGCGGCCAGGACGCCGTACGCGTTGTTGTTCTCGAAACAGCAGTTGACGAGATGTGCGCGCCCGTTGGACGTGGCGTTCAGGCCATTGGTGCAGGCAGAGAAGGTGGAGAAACGCACATCGGGTAGGGTGCCCGAATTGCGGACGGCGAGGCCGGTGACGGCGCCGGCGAACCAGCAATGGTCGAACCAGGGTTTTCCGCCGTCGACGACGACCATGCCGGCGCCGTTCTGGCCGCCGTAGAGGAAACTGCACTCGGTGAAGCGGCAGGAGTCGGCGTCGGCGTCGACCGACATGTGGAGGAACTCCCAGTTGGATGGCGCCGGCGCGGTTGCGGTTCCGTCGGTGTCGCCGCCGGTGTCGTCGCGTAGGGAGGTGAACGTGACGCCGTCGGCGATGAGGCCGCCGGGGAGGCCGCCGGAGCCGACTTTGATTCGGGAATCATCCCAGAATTTGACGACCGATCCAGGTTGAAGGCGTAGCACCGGGTTATTGTCGCCGGCGATGGTCAGGTCGTGGTCGTTCTCGAACTGGTAGACGAAGTCTGTGGGTGGCACGGGCCAGGTCGTCGATTCAAGGAGCGTGGACTGGCGTACGCGGATGGCGTTGTATCTCCCGTCGGGACGTGGCGTGAAAGTGTTCTGATTCACGAGATCTGCGATGGCTCCGGCCCACGCCGCGGCCGCGTGGTAGATCTGCGGTTCGAAGGTGTTACTGCTGACCAGTCGAGCGCTGGTGCCTGCGTACAGGTCGATGCCAGGGTTCGAGTTGGCGAATGTGCAGCCAGTGACGACGGGTTCGCCGCCGATAACGGTCATGGCGTCGGTCGAACTCGCCTCGAACTCGCAATTCTCGAACAGGGTTGCTCCGGCGGCCGA
>PIVY01000667.1 GCA_003353795.1 bacterium | reverse complement strand
TGGGGTTGTTTGTCGCTCTGTTCCACTTCCTGCCTCTGACCTCGTACTCCACGTCGAAGTCTTCCCGCACGTAGGTCATGCTCGACTCTTTCAGGATGTCGCGCTGGATCTCGATGCCCTGGTCGTAGGCGATCGTGCCCGTCAGGGCGCCCACGCCCAGGCCCAGCACGGCATACTCGGTGTGGTAGCTGCTGGTCAGCGCGGACGTCAGGGCGGCGGCGTCCGCCACGAGCACGCGACGCCCGAACGCCTGCACTACGTCCTGGTAGATCGTCACGCCCGCCACGCGGTCGAACTGGTAGTTGCTGATGCTGTCGCCGACCAGGTCCGCGAAGACCGCCGACGGCATGAGGAACGCCACGATGTCTTCCCGGGCGTCCGTCATCTTGGCCAGCAACTGGTTCAGGTACGCCATCGTCGCGGTGACCTTCGCCCCGGCTGTCTTGCCGCGGGCGACGTCCAGAATGTGAATGTCCGCCGACGCCGTCGACCCGTCCGTCGTGTCGGCCGAATCCACCGCCGCCACCGCCGCAGCCACCAGGTTGTTGCGGATCTTCAGGATCTTGTTGTCCGCGAACTGCTGGCCCAGGTTGACCATCGCGCCGTTCATGTCGAACTTCCGTCCGGCCTTGCGGGCCTGGATGTCCGTCACTGCGACCGGCCCGCAGCCGAGCGTCTGGCGGACCAGCTTCCCGCC
>PIVY01000666.1 GCA_003353795.1 bacterium | reverse complement strand
CACGGTGTCGCTGGTGTGGCACGTGCGCCACGCGAGCGATGCTGCGGTGCGGCGGGTGCCCGGCCGGTTGGTTGCCTACTGGGCCTCCGCCTCGGGGGAGGCCTGTGCGTGCAGTGCGCACGTGCGCGTACGTGTGTTTGGCGCCGACACTGGTCAATTATCGGCGTTCCACCGAGCGTGGGGGTTGGCCTGTTTCTTGAACATGGGTTGAGGCAGAACTCATCCTCAGGAGAACATCATGCGCTTCAATCTCGTCGTCCTCGCCCTCGCCGTCGCCGCCACCTTCACGTCGGCAACTGCCGAAGCAGGGGTCTGCAAGTGGTCCGGTCAGTCCTGCTACACCGAGCACAGCGGCTCCATCACTGGTCTTCCGGTGGAGTTCACGTACTCCAGCACTGGCCTGTCGAGCGTCGCGGTCGCGGGCTACGATGGTGAAAGCTACTCCATGTACGGTGATTCCGCCTCGGACTTCACCGATGCCTGGGTCGAAGCCATGCGCAGCGCGAGCCAGGTCACAGTGAACCTTCAGTCCGGCGAGGTGTCCTCGATGGTCGTGCCGGAGCCGCCTCGGATGCTCGACCGGATCGAGATGGTGCTCTGGAACATCTGGTTCGAGCTCACCACGCCCACCAACCCCATCTAGGGCCAGGAGCGTACCAGCCGGAAGCCGGTGTCGTGGATCCGTGACGAGCGCCGGT
>PIVY01000665.1 GCA_003353795.1 bacterium | reverse complement strand
GGCGTCTGGAAGACCACCGACGGCGGCGACACCTGGCGCGAGATCAACAGCGGCCTGCCCGGCGGCGACAAGGGCCGCATCGGCCTGGCCCTGGCCGATAAGAGCCCCGACACCATCTACGCCATCGTCGAGGCCGTGGGCGACAAGAGCGGTTTCTACCGCTCCACCGACGCCGGCGAGAACTGGTCGCGCATGAGCGACTACATCTCCCGCAGCCCCCAGTACTACAACGAGATCATCGTCGACCCCCATGATGCCGATCGCCTCTACAGCCTCGACACCTGGCTGAGCCGCACCGAGGACGGCGGTCGCACCTGGAACCGCGTGCCCTTGCCCGGCAAGCACGTCGACGACCATGCCATCTGGATCGACCCCGACACCCCCGACCACCTGCTCGTGGGCAGCGACGGCGGCCTCTACGAGTCCTTCGATCGCGGCGAGCAGTGGCGCTACATGGAGAACCTGCCCGTCACCCAGTTCTACCGGGTGGCCATCGATGACGACGAGCCCTTCTACAACGTCTACGGCGGCACCCAGGACAACAACACCCAGGGCGGCCCCACGCGGACCCTCAGCCGCCAGGGAGTGCGCACCGAGGACTGGTTCGTCACCCTCGGCGGCGACGGTTTCGAGCCCGCCATCGAGCCCGGCAACCCGAACATCGTCTACAGCCAGTGGCAGCACGGCAACCTCGTGCG
>PIVY01000159.1 GCA_003353795.1 bacterium | reverse complement strand
TCGGAAGCCCCGCCCACGGTCGATGCGGCCCGCCTCCGCGTGTTCCGAGGTATGGGCTGGATCGCCAACACGGCGGCAGCAGGCGCCTTCGGCATCCTGACTCACCACCTGCCACAGCTGTTCGAGGCCCGAAGCTGGGATCCGGCCCGATACGGGTGGTTCCTGGGTTCGATCCTGGCTGCGCAAACGGTGAGCTTCGTGCTGCTCGGCGGCCGACTCCGGCTGGCCTGGTCGGCCTGGCGGCTGTGGACGCCCCAGTTGCTGAGCGCGGTGGCAGTGGCGGCAATCCCCCTGTTGACCGGTTTCGCCGGGCTGCTGGCCGTCGCCCCGGTCATCGGAATGGCCTGTGGCGTCGCCTATGCCGCGAGCATTTACTACAGCCTGGAATCGGCTGGGCAGCGTGGCCGGAACGCCGGCATTCACGAGGCTCTGGTGGGCGCGGGAAGCTTTCTGCCGCCGCTGGCGGCCGGCGTTCTCGTGCGCGCCGGCATGGGTCTGGAGTCTCCTTACTGGCTGGCCGCCGCCTTGTTGCTCGGTGGGACCGCCGTGCAGGCGGCATGGCGGGCCGCGGCTTCAAGATCGCGCCCTTCAACGGTTTCGTGACTTGAGCGCCAAAGATGGTTATTTTGGGCGGGGTTGAACTCGCCATTCGAAAGGTACAACATGCCCGATCACGGTCTCGAGACATCCGCCTTCCTCGCTGCCCTGCGAGGCGATACTCCGTCGCGACGTCCTCTCTGGATCATGCGGCAGGCCGGCCGCTATCTGCCCGAGTACCGGGCGGTGCGCGAGCGTGTCACCTTCCATGACCTCTGCACCCAGCCCGAGTTGGCCTGCGAGGTCACGCTCCAGCCCCTGCGACGCTACGACCTGGACGCCGGCATCATCTTCAGCGACATCCTGACTCCCCTGGCTCCCATGGGCGCCGAGTTCGATTTCACGCACGGGTCGCCCAAGCTGGCCTCCCCCCTGCGCGACGAGAGCGAAATCAAGCGGTTGCGCGTGGTCGAGCCGGCCGAGGAATTGGGATTCGTGGCCGAGGCCATCAAGATGGTGCGCAGCGAGCGCCCGGACATCCCTCTCATCGGATTCGCCGGCGCGCCCCTCACCCTGGCGGCCTACCTCGTCGAGGGCGGCGGCAGCTCCGATTTCCGTCATTTCAAGACGCTGCTCTATACCCGGCCCGACCTCGCCGAATGGCTGCTCGACACCCTCGCCTCGCAGGTGATCAAGCACCTGACCATGCAGATCGAGGCCGGTTGCTCCGCCGTGCAGATCTTCGACAGCTGGGCCAGCATCCTGCACACCAAGGACTACCGACGTTTCGCCGCGCCCCCCATCAAGAAGATCCTCGACGGTTTGGCCCACCTGGGCGTGCCGCGCATCGTCTTCAGCAAGGGCGGCGCCGGCAACCTTCCCATCCTGCGCGAGCTGGGCGCCGAGTGCCTGTCCCTCGACTGGACCTGCGACTTCGCCGACGTGGCCGCTCAGGCCCCCGGTCAGGTACTGCAGGGCAACCTCGATCCCATCGCGCTGTTCGGCGATCGCGATGAGCTGGTGCGCCGAGCGCAGGCCGTCTGCCGCGCCGGCGACAAGGCCGCCGGTCATGTCTTCAATCTCGGGCACGGCATCCTGCCGCCCACCGATCCCGACGCACTGGCGCTCCTGATCGATACGGTCCACGCCCATAGCCCGGAGGCTTAGAATAGATGAGGGTTCACGTTTCCAACGAAATGCTCGAACGCATGGACCGGCCGGGTCCCCGTTACACGAGCTATCCCACGGTTCCCGCCTGGACCACCGAGTTCGGCGAGGCGCAGTGGCGCGAGGCCCTCGAGGACCTCAAAAGCCAGCCTGATCGCGACGTGAGCCTCTACATGCACCTGCCGTACTGCGTGAAGCGGTGCCACTACTGCGGCTGCAACGCGGCGATCCCGGACTCGAAGGGCGACATCGACCGCTACCTCGACCACCTCGAGCGCGAGCTCGACGTGGTGGCCGGCCTGCTGGGACGCCGTCAGGTGGTGCAGATGCACTGGGGTGGCGGCACGCCCAACTACCAGAGCAACGAGCAACTGCGCCGCACCTACGAACTCGCGGCCGACCGCTTCGACCTGGTCGGTGAGATCTCCATCGAGTGCGACCCGCGCGCTGCGAAGCCCGATCAGCCGCACTTCCTGCGCGAGCTCGGCTTCAACCGCATCAGCATGGGCGTGCAGGACTTCGACCTGACGGTCCAGAAGGCCATTGGCCGACGTCAGCCCGAGAAGGTGACGCAGCGGTTCGTAGACTCCAGCCGTGCGGCCGCTTTCGAGAGCGTGAACCTGGATCTGGTCTACGGCCTGCCGCACCAGACGCCCGAGGTGTTCGGCGAATCGCTCCGCAAGGTCATCGACCTGAGCCCCGATCGGCTGGCAGTGTTCGGTTACGCTCACGTGCCCTGGTCCAAGCCCAATCAGGACGCCATCGACCCGGCGCAGCTGCCCTCGGGTCCGGAGCGTTTCGCGCTCTACCAGCAGGCCGTGGAGACCCTCACCGAGGCCGGCTACGTGTGGATCGGCCTGGACCACTTCGCCCGCAAGGACGACGAGCTGGCGGTGGCCCTGTCCGAGAAACGGTTGCATCGGAATTTCATGGGCTACTCCACCCGTCCCGCCATGGACATGCTGGCCTTCGGCAACAGCGCCATCGGCGACGTGTGCGACCGTTTCGCCCAGAACGCCACCCTCGTGGGCGGCTACGAGGAAGCTCTGGCCGCGGGCCGTTTGCCAGTGGTCAAGGGCATGCGCCTGAGCGACGACGATCGCCTGCGCCGCTCGGTGATCCTGCACCTGATGTGCAACCTCGAACTGCCCTGGAACCTGACCGTCAGCGGCTATGGCCAGCGTGTCGAAGAACTGATCCCGGGTGTCATGGAAGGCCTGGCTCCGCTGGCGGTGGAAGGACTGATCACCCTCGACGAGGATAGCCTCAAGGTCACCGATCTCGGCCGGTACTTCCTGCGCAACGTGGCCATGGTGTTCGACGCCTACCTCCAGACCGGAGGCGACAAGCCCCTCTATTCGCGAACCGTCTAAGGAGGGCCCGTGCGATACACGCCGCCCCTGTGCTCCGCACGGCGCCTCGATCCGGCCCGCACGACCGGCATGCTGCTGCTCGGTCTCGGCGGGCCGGACGGCCCCGACGCCGTGGAACCGTTCCTGTCCAACCTCTTTGCCGACCCCGAGGTCCTGTCGCTGCCCGGGTGGTTGTCTCGCCCGCTAGGCAAGTTCATCGTGCGCCGGCGACTGGTCGAGGTCCGCGAGAAATACCTTCGCCTCGGATTCGGCGGTGGTTCTCCCCAGCTCGACTGGTGCGAGAAGCAGGCCGCGGTCCTGACCGAGGATCTGCGCGGCCGAGGGATCGCCGTCGTTCCCGCCATCGCCATGCGCTACTGGCATCCGTTCACCGCCGAGGCCCTGGCGACGGTGCGTGGTGCGGGCGCCGAGCAGTTGCTCATCGTGCCGACCTATCCCCAGTACAGCGCCGCCACCACGGGGTCGAGCCTCGTGGAGCTCGAACAGGAACTGGTCAACGCCGGCTGGGATCCGCCCCGGCACGTGCTGCGCGACTGGCCGTTGCTGCCGGGCTACGTGGAGTTGCTCGCACGTCAGGCCGTCGAGGCCCTGGACTCCTGGCGCACCGCCGGCATCGCCCCGGAGCGGGTCGCCATGGTCTACACGGCACACTCGCTACCCCTGCGATTCGAACGCCAGGGCGACGCCTATCCGCGCCAGACACGCGCCTCGGTGCGGGCGATCCACGACGCACTGCGCGAACGATTCACCGACCACCCGTGGCTGGACCGCCTGCGCGCCGGCGGCCGCGAGCTCTCCCTCGCCTTCCAGAGCAAGGTGGGTCCGGTGAAATGGATGGGGCCACCCACCGAGGATACTTGCATCGAGCTGGCGCGAAGCGGCGTGACCCACTTGCTGGTGGTCCCGGTGAGCTTCAACTGCGAACATATCGAGACCATCGACGAACTGGACAA
Source organism: bacterium (assembly GCA_003353795.1). Classification (GTDB taxonomy): domain Bacteria; phylum Krumholzibacteriota; class Krumholzibacteriia; order LZORAL124-64-63; family LZORAL124-64-63; genus Glo-17. The sequence continues at coordinate 8,003 of PIVY01000159.1, read as the reverse complement.
CGAGCTGGCCGCCGAGGTTCGCGACGCGGGCGTGACCGACTACGCGCGCACGCCGGCCCTCAACCTGGACTCGCGGTGGCTGGCCTCCCTGGCAGAGAGGCTGGCCAGCCGGGCCTTCACGCCGGCCGCGACAGAGCAGGAGAGCAGAATCCATGACTGACGCGCGTCCCACCGTGGCGGTGATCGGTGGCGGAGTGGCGGGACTGGCCGTGGCCTGGCGGCTCGAGCACCCGGCCGCGGCAGGCACGCCCGTACCGGCGGTGACGGTGATCGAGGCCGCCGACCGCGTGGGCGGCAACCTCCGCACCGAGGTCGACGACGAGTATCGCGTGGAGTGGGGTCCCAACGGATTCCTGGACAGCGAGCCGGCGACCCTCGAACTGGCGAAGGCGGCCGGGCTCGGCGACGAGATCCTGCGCAGCAGCGACCTGGCCAGGCGACGTTTCCTTTTCGTGCGCGGCCAGCTCCGCGAGATCCCCACCAGCCCCGGCCGCTTCCTGGCGTCCGACCTCTTTTCCCTGGGCGCCAAGCTGCGCATCTGCAGCGAACTCTTCGTACCGGGCCGGCGTGACCTGGGTCTGGCCGCCACCCGACCGGAGACCGACGAGACGGTCTGGCAGTTCGGAGCGCGCAGGCTGGGCGCCGAATTCGCCGACACCATGCTCGACCCCATGGTGCGCGGCATCACCGGCGGCGAATGCCGGCGGGTCTCCCTGGCGGCAGCCTTTCCCCGCATGGTGGATCTGGAGCGCGACCACGGCGGACTATTCAAGGCCCTGGTGGCCCTGGGCCGACAGCGCCGCCGGGAGAAGCGCGCCGGCGGCACGGGCGGCCCCACCGGCGTCCTGACCAGTTTCCGCGGCGGTATGACTTCGCTGCCCGATGCCCTGGCGCGCGGCCTCGCCGGCGAGGTCCTCACCAACCACCCCGTGTCCGACCTCGAGCACTCGGACGACGGATGGCGCATCCACTGCGGCGACCGCGTCCTCGGCCCCTTCACCGCCGTGGTCGACACCGCGCCCGCCCATGCGGCAGCGGGTTACCACCCCGACGCCGAAGCGCGCGAGATTCTCGGCGGCATCCGCTACAACCCGCTGGTGGTGATCGGTGTGGCCCTGCGGCGCGAGGACGTGGGCCACCCGCTCGACGGATTCGGCATGCTCACCCCCAGCACCGAGGACCGGTCCCTCCTCGGCGTGCTCTGGACCAGCAGCATCTGGACCGACAGGGCCCCCGACGGCACGGTCCTGCTACGGGCCATGTGCGGCGACGCCTCGTGGCTCGACCTCGACGACGCCGAGATCATGCGGCGTGCCTGCGCGGAACTCGACGCGCTCTACGGCCTCCGCGGCCGACCGCTGCGCCACTGGGTGTTCCGTCACCGGCGCGCCATCGCCGAGTACGAGGTAGGCCACCTCGCGCGACTGTCGGCGCTGGACCAGGCCGTGAGCCGCACGCCGGGCCTGTTCCTCTCCGGAAGCAGCTACCGCGGCATCGCGGTGAATGCGTGCATGAAGGAAGCCGAACCAACGGCGGCGAGAGTCCGCGAGCATCTCACGAACCTGGGTGGTGACCGACCATGACTGCGTCGCGTGATCTCGAACGGCTTCTCACCGACTGGCATCACGCCGACAGCGATTTCCGTGCCGACGACGTGGCCGCCGCGGCGGTGGCCACCCTGGCCTCCGGCAGCGGCGACCGCGACCTCTGGCGACGCTTCCTCGAGACCAGTGGCGAACAGCCGTTCCTGGCCGCGTTGCCCGATCGCGAAGCCCGCCATGTCTGGGCTGACGTGGCATTCTCCGCCATCCGCCGGGCCGACTTCGGCCTGGCCGAGTTGCTCGACTGGCGTGTGCGTTCCCGCCCCGACGTGGTCTTCCTGCGCGACCTGGGCCAGGCCGGCGAGCCGGCCATGACCTACGACCGGGTGCAGCGCCGCATCCGTCGCATCGCCGCCTGCCTGCTCGGCCCCACGCCCGACGAGACATCGCCCCCCCGGGTGGCGCTGCTGACGGCCAACACCCTCGACGGTGCGCTCTGCGACCTTGCCTGTCTGCTGCATGACATCTTCGTGGCTCCCCTCAACGTGCAGGAGGACGCGGCGACCCTGGCCTGGATCTGCAATCGACTGGCGATCACCGACCTGGTAGTCGACGGACCGGATCGCCTGCAACGGGCTCTCGACGTCCGGGACCGCATCGATCGTCCGTTCACCATCCACCTTTTGCAGCCGTGTGGAAGCCGCACCGACGAGGACCTGCGACTCCTGGAAGAGGACCTGTCAGCGCTGGCGCCCGGCGAGTCGGATGCGCGGGTGGCGAAACGCCCGCGCCTGGCCCTGGACGACCCGTGCACCGTGCTGTTCACCAGCGGCTCCACCGGCCGGCCCAAGGGAATCGTCTTCACGCCGTTCAACCTGGTGAGCAAGCGGTTCGCCCGCGCCGCCGCGCTGCCGTCCGTGGGCACAGGCGAGGTCCTGGTGAGCTACCTGCCGCTCTACCATACGTTCGGTCGATTCCTCGAGATGCTCGGCATGCTCTACTGGGGCGGCACTTACGTCTTCGCCGGCAGTCCTTCACGAGACGCGCTGCTGGCCGGCATGGCCCGGCACCGTCCCACGGGACTGGTTTCGGTGCCCCTGCGCTGGCAGCAGATCCGCGATCTGTCCGACGAATCCGGCGGCACCCGCGAGGCGCTCGACACCGTCACCGGCGGCCGCCTGCGCTGGGGCCTCTCGGCGGCCGGCTGGCTATCCCCGGACACGTTCCGCTGGTACCACGGGCGCGGCGTGGAGCTGTGTAGCGGCTTCGGCATGACCGAGGGCACCGGCGGCCTGACCATGACCCCGCCGCAGGAGTACGTGGAAGAATCGGTGGGTTTGCCTTTGCCGGGCGTACGCACCCGACTGGGCGACGACGGCGAGTTGCAGGTGGCCGGCCCCTACGTGGCCCACTACCTGCCGGAGGACGGAGAGCCCGGCGACATGGGCGGCAGCCATGCCGACGACGAGGAGTACTGGCTCGGCACGGGCGACCTCTTCCAGGAACTGCCCGGCGGCCACCTGCAGATCGTCGACCGCATCAAGGACATCTACAAGAACAACCGGGGCCAGACCGTGGCGCCGCGCAAGGTGGAGTCTCGCTTCGTGGGCGTGCCGGGCATCGCGCGCACCTTCCTGGCCGGCGACGGTCGTGCCTACAACGTGCTTTTGATCGTGCCGGACACGGCCGATCCGGTGCTCGAGAATCTCGACACGGACGAACGCCAGCAGTACTTCCGCGAGATTATCCGGCAGGCCAATCTGGACCTCGCCGCCTATGAGCGCGTGGTCTCGTTCGGCGTGCTCGACCGCGATTTCACCGAGGCCGACGGCGAGCTCACGGCCAAGGGGTCGTATCGACGCAAGACGATCGCCGCCAACTTCCGTGACGTTCTGGAAGACCTCTACCGCCGTCACGTCCTGATCTGGAACGACCGCCATCTGGTGCTTCCGGACTGGGTCGTGCGTGACCTCGGCGTCTTCGAGGACGAGATCACCGTCGACGGCGACGATCTCCTGAACAGGCGCAGTGGCGCCCGTCTGCCCCTGGCAGCAAGCCGCCGGACGGGCTGGTTGCGCATCGGCGATCTCGAGTATCACCCCTTCGATCCGAGCCGTGACCTGGATCTGGGACTGCTCGCCCGGCAACCCCTGCTGTGGTCGGGCAACCCGACGCTCCAGGCGTTCCTACCCTGCCGGGACGACTGGGATGCCCGCCTCGCCAACGTGGACGACCAGGTCCTGCTGCCGCCGCGGACCGAGGAATCGTGCGAACCGCTCAGCCCGCCGCGCCGCAAGGATCGCCTGGGTGTCCTGGACGAGCTCATCCGCCAGGCCCTGTTCCTGGATTTCGACGCCGCGCTGGCCGCCGTCCACGACCTGGATGGTCGCCTGCCGCAGGCCACGCCGCGCGAAGCGCTGCTCATCCGGCGGCGTCTGGAAGCGCTGGCCAACCATCCTCGCCTCGAGTTGCGCTGCGAGGCCTACCGGATCCTGGTTCTCGACGACCCCGAGCCCGACTACGGTCGCTACCTGGCCGCGTTCGTGGATTCGGGCCAGCCGTTCCTCTGCCCCGACAGCATCGACGCCATCGCCGGCACCGCGGGCGAGTCGCGGCGCCTGCTGAGTTTCCGTCGCCGGCTGCATGCTTATCGCCAGCAACTCCATTGGCCCGCCACGCCGGCCGTTCGATCCATCTTCGTCGACCTGCTGCAGCTCCTCGTGGACTTCGCCCGACACCAGCCCGAGAACATCTCCACGGTGCGGCGCGAGATGCTGTGCTGGGTTCTCTTCGACGGCGATGCGGCTCTCGCCAATCATGCCCAGATCATGCTGGACGAACTCACGACCTGGCATCAGGAGCGCCTCGAGGCCACCGCCCCGCCACAGTCGGCATGGTCGGGGCTGCTGTCCTTCCAGGACGGCCTGACCGACGACGAGATCGCCAGCCTCGAGCGGGTCCTTCTGGGCACGACCTTCCTGGCCGAGTCCACGATCATGTCCTTCGATGCCGCCGTGGACCCGAGCAGCATCCCGCCTGGAAACGTCTGGGTCAGCCGCACGCATTCGGCGCCCCAGCGCTACCGATACCGGGTGAGCATCAACACCACCAGCGGCCGCCATTTCGACCTTCTGGTGGTGCTGCGCGAGGACCTGGAAGACCCGGCCGTGAAGGAGACCTTCCAGTGGGTGGCCGCCATTCGCGGCTGGCCCACCGACGCGCCGGTGATGCCGCGACTGGGCGCCGTGCGTCCGGACCTGGGTGCGGCCTCACTCGAGTTCACCAGCGGCTTGACGCTGTGGGATCACGTTCGCCTGCACGCCGCGACGCACGACGCGGTGTCCGCCCTGGGCCGGACGGCCTGGCGACGGTTGTTCGTGTCCGGCATGGCCACGGTGATCACCGCCTGGGACCAGTCGCGCCGCACCATCGTGCCCGGCCTGGTCACTCCGTCCAACGTGATGGTCCCGGATCGCGACTGGCAACGTGACCGGGTGGTGATCAGTCTCACCGGCTGGTGCCGCTACACCGGCCCGCTGGACCTGGCGCGCCCCCTTCTCAAGAACTTCCTGCGGCTCGCTCCCAACCACCACCCCGCGCTGCGAGACGTCATGGACGACGACTGGCTGGGCGAGGCGGTGGCCGAAGCACTGGGCCAGACCGACGGGCGGCTGTTCCTGGAGGAGCTGGCCACGGCTCTCGAGCTCACGCCCCTGGCCGAAGGCGGTCCCGAACTCACCGAGCGGATCCGTGAAAAGGCTCGCGACCTGGCCGTGCGCTACCACGCGCCCCTTGCCGTCGAGAGTGCCGCCGCTCGTTACCACGACTGGGCCGACGTGAATCCCGACGCCTCGCCGCGAGCCCGGAGCGACCAGATCGAGTCCCTGATCCGACTCTACCGGCTGGACAGCCGCGAGCTCGCCCGCTTCACCCTCTTCGGCAAAACCTATCTCGCCGACGCGACCGCCGAAGCGCAGCAGGCATGTGAACAACTCGTCTCACGGCTCTTCCGCTATCCGCAGCAGCGCGCCGCCCGCACGGTGGAGCTGAGCGATCTTCAGGCCGCTCTCGATGACCCCGACGACCGCGCCGCCCTTGGCCGCCTCGCCTTCCCGCAGTCGGCCCATGGCCGGGCGCCGCATCTGACGCCGGTGGGCGATCGGGCCCGGGAACACGTCGTGCTGCAGACCGAGATCCGCGACGATCACGACGAGATCTACATCGTGCGCGAACCCCGCGACGCCGCGGAACTGGGCAAGCTCTACCGCCTGTTCCTGCTGTCGGGATTCCCCCTGGCGATCAGCGAATCCGACCGTCTCCTGGTGACGCTGGACGACGACGGTCAGCTCGCCGGCGGCGTGGTCTGGCGTCCCGATGCCGATGTCGAGCCCCATCTGGACGGTGTGGTGGTGGTGGGGTATCGCCGTGGTCGCGGACTGGCCCGGGTGATCCTCGAGGACTTCTGCCAGCGGCTGGCCAACGACGGTCACAAGATCCTGCGCACCCACTTCAGCCTGCAGGGATTCTTCAGCCGGCTCGGCTTCCAGCTCGACCAGCAACGCGGCGGGCTCGTGCGGCGACTCGGCTGACGCGAAACGCCGCCCCCCGTGTCACGAGGGGCGGCGACGATTCTTCTGTCCGCGGGATCAGTCCCAGATCCCCAGTTCCGCCTTGGCGTCGTCCGACGCGTCGACGCGCGGATCCCAGAGCGGCGACCAGACGAGCTGGATCTCGGCGCCCGCCACGCCGGCGACCTTCTCCGCGGCATTCTTGGTGGCGGCCATGATCTCCGGACCGAGGGGGCACATGGGACTCGTCAGGGTCAGGTCGATATCCACCTGACCGGTGTCGTCGGCCACGCTGATCCCTCGGATCAGACCGAGATCGACGATGGAGATGTTCAGTTCCGGATCGATGACCGGGCGCAGTCCGTCGAGGACGGCTTCGGGCGTGGGGCGGGCAGTGTCGCTCATTGTCGTTCCTCCAGGGTCACGTCCATGGTCGTGCCGTCCTTGGACACGTCTTCGGTACTGACGGGTCGGGGGTCGCGGCCCTGGCGCTGGGCCAGGATCGCATCGAGCAGGGTGACCCAGGGCAAGAGCGCACACTTGATGCGGACGGGGAACTTCTTGACGCCCTCGAGGGCCTCGAGGTCGCCGAGATCGAGGTCAACGGGAAAGCTGTCACCGTGCATGACCTTGCGGAATCGGTCGGCCACCTCGCCGGCCTCGGCGACGGTGAGCCCCTCCACCAGTTCGGCCATCATTGAACCGCTGCTCGTGGAAATGGCGCAGCCCTGGGACAGCACGCCGACCGCGGCGATACGATCGCCATCGAACTTCATCTGCAAGGTGACCTCGTCGCCGCAGCTGGGATTCTTGCCGGCGGCCTGGACGTCGAAATCGTCGATCGGTTCGGCGCCCCGTGGATGGCGGTGGTGATCGAGTACCACTTCGCGGTAAAGGGCGTCCATGGGTCCGTCCATCATCGTCCGAAGACCTTCCTCGCCGCCACGATCCCATCGACCAGGGCGTCGATGTCGTCGCGGCGCGTGTAGAGTCCGAAGCTCGCGCGCGTACTCGCCGGGATCCCGAGGCGACGGTGCAGCGGCTGGGCGCAGTGGTGGCCCGCCCGCACGGCGACGCCGGCCTGATCCAGGATGGTGCTCAGGTCGTGAGGATGCACGTCCGGATCCCAGAACGAGATCAGGCCTCCGCGATCGGCCGCACGCTCCGGTCCATAGATGGTCAATCCTCCCAGACCGCGCAACGCTTCCAGGGCATAGGCGGTCACCGCTTCCTCGTGCCGCCGGATGGTCTCCGCGCCGAGGTCCTCGAGCAGGTCCAGCGCCGCCGGGAACGCCGCAGCGGCGGCCACGTTGGGCGTGCCGGCCTCGAATCTACGTGGGATCTCGGCCCAGGTGGATTGCTCCAGATGCACCCATTCGATCATCTCGCCACCGCCCTCGGAGGGCTCGAGCTTCTCGAGCAGATCGGTGCGGGCGACCAGGAATCCCAGGCCCATGGGGCCGTACGCCTTGTGAGCCGAGAAGACCAGGATGTCGCAGTCGAGAGCCTGCATGTCCAGCGGCGCGTGCCCCACCGTCTGGGCCGCGTCGACCACCGTGAATGCACCGTGCAGGCGTGCCTGCTCGGCGATCTCCGCGATCGGATTGACCGTCCCCAGAACATTGCTGGTGTGAACCAGGGACACCACGCGGGTGCGGTTGGTGAGCAGGTCGGGAAGCTGGTCGAGATCGAGGCGTCCATCGTCGCGGACCGGCAGGAACTTTAGCTGCAGACGGCGACGCTGAGCCAGCATCTGCCACGGGACCAGATTGGCATGGTGTTCCATCTCTGTGAGCAGGATCTCGTCGCCCGGCTCCAGCAGATGCTCGATGCCGCGCGCCGTCATGTTCAGCGCCGAGGTGGCGCCGCGCGTGATGACCACGCCCTCGGCCGC
>PIVY01000664.1 GCA_003353795.1 bacterium | reverse complement strand
GCCGGAGTGGTGGGGTTCGACCGGTGGCTGCAACAAGCTGTCACAAGGCGAACGGGTGATTCGCTTCAGACCTTGCCTTTCAAGGCGGCATATGCGGCGGCACCGAGGTTCAGATACCGGGACCGACCCACCCGGTACGGCAGTCGACCACCCTCCACGTGGATGGTCCGACCCACGCGCGCCTGGGTGAAGCTGTTGCGGTGCACGATCTTCTTCCGATCGCGAGAGGTGCTCCGGTAGTGGACGGCGATATTCGGGCGTTTCATGTGACTAATTTCCTGTTGTTGGTGTGGGCACCTCCCTGGACGGTCACCGAAAGGGTGCCGCCCGATGCAGGGGCGTAGAGAAGCTGGCGCCGATTCTCACGGCGGGCGGTGAAGCTGACGTGGACGTGGCCACCTCGCTCCGGCGCGTACCAGATCAGCTGATCGAATGGCAGCCGACTCCGTAGGATCAAACCGACGATATCGCTGCTCTCGACTCCGCGGACGACGAAGTCGACGGCCTCCCCGAGCATGTGCTGCGAGCTCACGGAGCCGTTGACAGCCTCGTTCACCGCCGGGGATCGGTAGCCGCTCGTGATCTGCAGCCGATCACCGACCAGGGCTCGCAGCGGACCCAGGACATTCCAGACCAGGAGGCGCAGGGCAGCTCTGGCCGCCTCCGACGGCGTGTTGTCCAGACCCAGCTTCCGGGCTG
>PIVY01000663.1 GCA_003353795.1 bacterium | reverse complement strand
TTTATGAGATCGGACAGGGTCATGGTGATGACCAGGATCAGCCCTATCAGCACGAAAGGTGGTGCCTGCCCCGCCACCTTCATAAGACCACCGGTGATGATACCCGTGGCGCCGGTCGTCTGCATGGCCGTTCCCAGTGGGATGATCCCACCCAACAGCACGATGATCGACCAGTCGATACTCTGGTAGAGTTTGCGCACGGGAATCACGTTGGACACCACCAGGGCCAACACACCACCGGCGAAGGACACCGCCACGGGCGCTACGCCCGTCGCCGCCACGGCGATGGCCATGCCGAAGATGCCCAGAGGCAGCAGCGCGCTGGAACGGCGACCCACGTCGACGCCCCGCGCCGCCAGAGGCAGCAGCCCGCGGCCGGCAATGAAGTCCTGGAGATTCTCCGTATCACCCTGCAGCAGCAAAACGTCGCCGGAGTGGACGTCGACCTGGTTCAACCGCTTGCGGAACGGTTGCCCTTCCCGGGCGATGGCCAACAGATTGATACCGTAGCGCGAGCGCAGGCGCATCTGCTGCCACGACCGTCCGTGCAGGCGGTTGCCCCGCGGCACCACGGCCTCGATCACGCTGGTGTCGTCACCTTTGAGCAGGTCGGTGGTGACCACATCGCCGCCCACCAGCTCGACCCCGGTCTGGCTCACAAGTTTTTCCAGGCTCTCGGCGTCGCCCTCGACGATCAGG
>PIVY01000662.1 GCA_003353795.1 bacterium | reverse complement strand
ACCTCAAGAATGTCGACGTGGCGTTTCCCCGGGGCCAGCTCACCGGTGTGAGCGGTCTGTCGGGCAGCGGCAAGTCGTCCCTGGTCTTCAACACGCTCTACGCCGAGGGACAGCGTTGCTACGTGGAGTCGCTATCGACCTACGCGCGGCAGTTCCTGGCCCGCCTGCCCAAGCCCGACGTCGACTGGATCGACGGCATCTCCCCGGCCATCGCCATCGAGCAGCGCAACGCCGTGACGAGCGGGCGTTCCACGGTGGGCACGGTCACCGAGATCAACGACTACCTGCGGGTGCTCTTCGCGCGTACCGGCAAGATCATCTGCCCCAACGACGGCGAGGCGGTCACCCGCGAGACCGCCGACACGGTCTGGAAGCAAACCCGGCAGTGGTGCGAGGACGGCGATGCGGTCCTCGTCGGCTATCCCCAGGAGTCGACCGGCCAGGACGGCTGGACCGATTCGCTGCTCGCGCAGGGGTTCCAGCGCGCGGTGATCAAGAACGAGGTCGTGCGCCTCGAGGACGTGGCCGACGGTGCGGTCAAGACGCCCAAGAAGGGCGACACCATCGTGGTGATCGTCGACCGCCTGAAGCTGGCCGCCCAGGTGCGGTCGCGCTTCACCGAGGCCGTGGAACTGGCCTTCCAGCAATCAGGCGGCTGGGCGGTGATCCGGCGTCACGACGACGGTGAGAGTCGCGAGTT
>PIVY01000661.1 GCA_003353795.1 bacterium | reverse complement strand
GAGGAGTTCTCGTCCTTCGACGCCACGGACACGCTCCCCGGCGAGCTGAACGTCGGCCCCGTGCGCATCCAGGCCATCCCATTCGGCTGGTTCGACCTGCTCTACCGTTTTGCGGTCGACTGGCCGGCGTTGCCGACCGAAGTCCGTTACACGCCGCTGATGGGCTTCGTGCGATACCGCGTGAACTCGGCCGAGTTCACCTTCCAGACTCTGACCTACACAATGACCATCTCGGTCGATTCGTGCGCGAACATCGGCCTGTGCAACATTCCCGATTGCTGCGCGTTGCGCGACGATCCCTTCCCGCTCGAGTTCGTGCTCGAGCAGGAGGAGGTCTCCGGCCTACGCATCGACGGCGAGATCCTTCGCGACCAGGTCGAGATCCCGCGCCGTGTCGGTGGCGTGAACTTCGGCATCTCGGCAACCGGTGGTACCGGCCCGCGCCTTGCCGAGCCCAGCAACCTTGCCGACGTTCCACCCGCCACCGCCGGGTGATCCGGCAGGCCCCCACCGCCCCAGCCTGGGGTGCCGCCCCGACCGCGAAGGTCGCGTGGGCAGACGGGGCGTCTGCCCCTACGTGAGTCGGGCCACGGCCACGACGTGCGTGCCGGAGGGTGTGGGCGGCCGGGACACCGCACCGGGGTGCTGTGACGACGCGCAGGAAACCGACAGGCAACCGCGGAGGTCGGAGCGCGGCGGTA
>PIVY01000660.1 GCA_003353795.1 bacterium | reverse complement strand
GCCTGGATCGTGGCCTGCAGGCTGCAGGCGGCGCCCGCGGGAGCGTCGGCCGCCACGGCCACCCGGATGGGTGACGAGGTGCCAGCCGTTGCACCCGCGGCGATGCTGCCGACCTGAGCCTCGGCGTCGAGCACCTCAAGCCACTCGCTGGCGCTGGTGACGGTCACGCCGACGGTGCCGGCCGGATTCTGGCCGAGGTTGCGTAGCACCAGGTCGATGGCCACCTCCTCGGCGGCCTCGCAGGCACCGTCGCCATCGACGACAAACGATTCGACGGCCACCCAGTCGTCCTGGTTGCTCACCAGCGCGTAGCCCTGGTGCGGGATCAGCCCGTGGCCGATGACGGTGAGGCGAAGGTTGCCGGCCGTGCAGCCGTCCAGCGGCAGGACGACCTCGCCGGCGGCATCGGTTATACCCAGCGCGCGCCAGGTCTCGCCCTGTACGGCGGCCACGTGCGCACCGGCAACCGGCACACCGTCGGCCATCACGGTAACTGGCAGGGCCGTGGCGGCGGCGGGCAACGCGTCCACGTAGGTCACGTCCAGCTCGCGGGGGACGCTCAACCAGATGTCAGTGGCCGGGTCGCCGATGAGGGTGTTCCAGGTGGACCAGCCCTCCACGACGTCGGGATCGATCACGTCGTACTTGCGGAAGAGTTCGACACGGGAGCGGGTGAGAGCATAGTCGTAAAGGTCCTCCTT
>PIVY01000158.1 GCA_003353795.1 bacterium | reverse complement strand
GGATCCCCATCCGTTGTGCTACTCGGTTTTTCGCCCAGCAGCCGTGCCGACGTGAAGATCACGGCCAGGGCCAGCAGGGAAATCGTCAGCGAGCGGGTCATGAAAAAACCTCCGGGTCGGCGTCGATGCGTCTAGACACGAGTCAGACGTACGAACCGGCCCGGAGGTAGGCTCCGATGCGAACTATTTACTGACTGCTGCCGCCGAACGCGACGCCGGCCAGGAGGCCGAAGACCCAGGCGTTGTCCTTGCCGCCCACGGTCTCGACCGTGGTCTTGCTGTCGCCGAGCAGGGTCGTGTAGGCCACACTCGGGGTGACCGTCAGCAGCGGAATGGGCTTCCACGGCAGTTCGGCGGCGATCGCCAGGTTGTTGAACCCGGACGAGTCGGTGCCGAAGTAGCCCTCGTTGTAGCCACCGGATCCCCAGCCCAGATCGGCGGTGAGATCGAGCTTGGCCTTGTCGAAATCGCCGACGGTGTGGGAAATGCCGATCTCCGCGTAGGTACCGTCGATCTGGTCCACGTCCTGATAGAGGTACAGGCTCGGCGACAGGATCACGCCGACCTCGGCTCCCAGATAGAGCTCGGTCGTGGAGGCGGCATCCGTGTTGGGGAACGAGTAGTGGATGACGCCGCCCTCCAGGGAGACCAGCACCAGCGACAAGGTGTAGTTGAGCGTGTAGTCGACCTCGTTCAACTCGGTCTTGTTGCCGTTGTAGTCGGTGAGGTCGGCGTTGCCCCAGATGTCGAGGCCGAAACCGAGCCAGTTGCCGCCGATGGCCGGCTGCAGGACTGGATCGTCGGTGATGACCTGGCCGCGCCAGACGTACTTGCTCATGAGCGAGAGGTCGATGTAGGCGCTGGGAACGGCCTGGGCCAGGATCGGCGTGGCGATCGATACGGCCAGCAGGGCGAGAACGGTGGTAGTCAGGATCTTCTTCACGGGAAACAACCTCCCTGTTGAGTACTGATTCCGGCTCCGTCAACGCGATATGAATCGAATACTGGCAGCGTTGCTCGTTGAACGCAACCCTGGTCTCCGACGAAAACCGGCCCCGTCCCGGGAAGGAACAGGGCCGATCGTCCGGATCGGCAAGGTGGCACGAAGGCATGATGATCGGCGACAGAAAAACGGCGGCCGCGGCCGCCGACGATGAGTGAATTTATCCTCCAGCGCCAGCCGCAAGAATCGATCCCCCTAGGAGCTGCCCGTGGTCCCAGGTCCCGTCCCCCTACTCCGGCGGCGTGAACAAGAACGGAATCCTGAACGAAGTCACACCCGCCTCCACAGCCGGAAACTGCCACCCCACGATCTGCGCCAGCGCACACCCCGTCACCGCCGCCGACCCGAGCCCGTCATCCACCACCACCGCGTCCCGCACGCTCCCATTGGCCAGCACCGTCAGGCTCACCACCAGCTTGCCCCGCAGACCGGGGTTCTTCTTCAGCTCGTTCTCGTAGCAGAACTGGATCGCCGACGCGTACTGCTTCACCACTGCGAGCAGCGACTTATTGCTGCGGACCTCTCCGCCCGACGACGTCGCACCGGGCACTGCACCCGATCCGCTCGAGGTCGCAGCCACGTCGCCCGACTGCACATCGCTCAGCGGCGCGATGGCAATCCCGTCGGCCACGATGGTGCCGCCGGAAAGATCGGCGCTCGCCAGCGTAGCCTCGCCACTCACGGCCCCCACCTCACTGGCCGACGGCCCCGTCCGCACCTCGCCCCGCGAACGTCCGCGACGCCGACTGGGCGCCGGCTTGCTCTCGGTCTCCTGCGCCGTCGGCAACGCCTGCGCCAGCCCGTCCAGCGCCTTGTCCAGCGACTCGGTCGCTCCAACCAGACTGGCCGTCACTTCCTGCTCGGCACGGGCGCGTCCCTCCGTGCCCTTGTTCTCGGCCACCCGCGGCTCGCCACCCAGGAATCCCCACAGGCGCACCAGCGGCTCCACCGTGACGTCGAAGGCACCGCCGGATTCCTCGCTCACCCGGAGCGCGGTGTTCAGGACGTACAGCACCTCGGGGTGCACCGTCGTGGCGCCCTGTCCGGCCTCGCGGTTGAGACGCGCGACCTCGCTGATCTCAGTCCAGTTGGTCATGAGCGAATCGACCTCGTGCAGGGCGAGGAGCCCGTTCAGGGCGAGGTCTGCCACGGACGCGGAGTCGGCGGTCACCAGGGTGAGGGTGGCCCAGGTTCCCATGGTCTGGGTGCGGAACTGGACGGGACGCGTTTCGCCGGCCGCCGCCAACGAGGAAACCGCGGCCAGGACGAGCACCAGCAACGCCGAAACTGATCGGTTCCACTGCATGACGACACGGTAGAAGCGGCGCCGGAGCCGGTCAACCTGTAGACTGTCGCCCGAGAGGAGGTCTCGAATCATGAAGCCGCTCATCCTCTGCCTCGCCGCCTTCCTCGTCGCCGCCGCCGCCAGCGGCGATGATGACGAGGACCCTCATACCGCCGCCCGCGAAGCCATGGTCCAGCAGCAGATCGAGGACCGCGGCGTCCACGACCCGGCCGTGCTGGCGGCCATGCGGGCCGTCCCACGCCATCGCTTCGTGCCTGAAGAGCACGCCCACCGTTCCTACGACGACCATCCGCTGCCCATCGGCGAGCACCAGACCATCAGTCAGCCCTACATCGTGGCGGTGATGACCCAGTTGCTGCGCCTCGACAGTGACGACCGCGTGCTCGAGATCGGCACCGGCTCGGGCTACCAGGCGGCAGTGCTGGGCGAGATCGCGGCCGAGGTCTACAGCATCGAGATCGTACCGAGCCTGGGCCTGCGCGCGGCCGCGGTGCTGCGCGACCTCGGCTACGACAACGTTCACGTGCGGGTGGGCGACGGCTACGCGGGCTGGCCCACGCGGGCGCCCTTCGACGCGATCATCGTCACCGCCGCGCCGCCGCAGGTTCCGCAGCCGCTTCTCGATCAGCTGGCGCCGGGCGGTCGCCTCGTGGTGCCCGAGGGCGATGCCATCCAGCAACTGGTGCTCTACACGCGCCAGGAGGGGCCCGACGGTCCGGTGTTCGACCGCAAGCCCCTCCTTGGTGTGCGCTTCGTGCCCATGACGGGCGAGGTGCGCCGGCACTGATCGGGCGACGGGCGATAACGGCGTCCAGGATGTTCATTGTTCAGCCAAGGACGCCACAACCGGTTCGGCGTCTGCAGGAGCCTGCCAGGAGGGCCGATGGCAACCGGAGCAGCACCGACGACCAGCAAGCGTATCGCCGCCATCGACTGGATGCGCGGCGTGGCCATGGTCCTCATGATGATCGACCACGTCTCCATGGCCTTCGACGCGGGCCACTTCTCGGCCGACTCGGCGGCCCTCTACGAGCCGGGGATCATCCTGAGCTGGCCCGTCTTCCTCACACGCTGGATCACCCACATCTGCGCACCGGTTTTCGTATTCCTGGCCGGCACCGCGCTGGCCCTGAGCATCGAGCGGCGGGTGCAACGCGGTGCGGACGCCTGGACGATCGATCGCGGGATCCTCATCCGCGGGCTGTTCATCGCCGTCCTCGACCCCACCCTGGTCTCGCTGTTCTCGTGGCGCCTGACCTTCCAGGTCCTGTACGCCATCGGCATCTCGATGATGCTCATGGCCTTCCTGCGCAAGCTGTCCACGAAGTGGCTGCTGACCGTGGCCGTCGGCTGGATCGTCCTGGGCGAGTTGCTGGTACGACAGTTGTGGGATCCGGCCGTCGGCAACCCGTCCATTCCGACGGCGCTGTCGATGGCGTTCTACTACACGCCGTTCTTCCGCATCTCGTATCCCGTGTTGCCCTGGCTTTCCATCATGTGTATCGGCTGGGCGTTCGGACGATATCTCTCGGAGCGGAGCCAGGGTCGGGGAGCGAAGATCGAGCCGGTTGCTCTGTTCATGATCGGCGGCGCGATCTTCACCGCGGTGTTCGTGGTCGTGCGCGCGATCAACGGCTATGGAAACATGTTCCTGCTGCGCGAGGACGACTCGCTCATGCAGTTCCTGCTGGTCAGCAAGTATCCGCCGTCTCTCAGTTACATCTCGCTGCAACTCGGACTCTTCTGTTTCATCCAGGGCGGCTTGATCGCTCTCGAGAAGAGGATCGGCGTGCGACCCAACGGGGTCATGCTGGTGTTCGGACAGACCGCGATGTTCTTCTATCTGATTCACCGCGTGGTACTCGAAGGGCTGGCGCAGTGGGGAGGGCTCCGCGGATGCGCCGGGATCGTGACGACCTACGTCGTCTCCCTCGCCTTCTTGATCATCCTGTATCCCATGTGCCGCTGGTATCGAGGCTACAAGCAGCGAAATCCGGGCGGATGGCGTCAGTTCATCTAGGGAACCGGCGACTACCGTACCAGCGACAACCGCACCGCCACCGTTCCCTGGTCCGTCTCGAGGCGCGCCACGTAGACGCCGCTCGCCTGGCTCGTGGCATTCCACGTCCGGGTATGATCGCCCGCCGCGAAGAATCCCTCCTCGACCACGGTGACCAGGCGCCCCGCGACATCGTAGACCGCCAGACGTCCCGTGCTGCCGCGTGGCAGGGACCAGTGCAACGTGGCCCGCGGATTGAAGGGATTCGGCCACACCTCGAGGGCCGGGCCGGCAGCCACGGGCACCTCGACACTGGATGCGATGTCGGGATCGAAGTTGTAGACGCCGCCGTCGGCGGTGCAGACGTAGAGGTCGCCGGTCTCGTAGAGGAAGGCGATGTCCACGGCGGGCGACGGGAGCGTGCCGGTCTCGTCGACCCATCCACCGGGCCAGAGTTGCTCCGAGACGAGGACCCGACCATCGGCGGTGATGGCCACGTAGTGGTTGTCCCGACCGATGGGCCAGGGAGCCACCGACCACATCACCGTGGCGTTGACCACCGAGTCATCGGCCAGCGCGTGATACCAGTCCTGGTTGAAGGGGTTTTCGTTGACCCACAGGCCCTCGGCGTCGCCGGCGAGCAGTGGTTCGTTGATGATGTCGCCGCCCGAGAAGAACGAGGTCAGGCACTGGACCAGTCCGTTGCCGAGGCCAGGGCTGGCATCCACCCACGTCGCGCCGAGATCGTAGGTGACCCAGACCTGGTCGTCGCCCGCCACGGAGAGTGTCTGGAACTCGGTGGCGGCGACGTCGGTCATGGCCGTGTGACCGTGGCCCGTGAGCGGCGTCCAGGTGGCGCCGGAGTCATCCGAGTAGAGCAACTCCCCGGGCGTGATGTCGCTGATGCCGCAGGCGAAGTGGCCGGCCATTCCGTAGCTGAGGCCGACGAACGCGCCGCCCTGGGACATGTGGACCACCTGGCCGGTGACACCGCCGTCGGTGGACACCTCGAGGTAGCCCTTGAAGAACGCATTCTCGCGGCCGGTGATGATCCGCTGGGGATCGACAGGGTCCGACTGGATGGCGTGAACGGTCCGGCCGATCCAGCCCTCGTCGTCGCGTTCGGTCCAGACCTCGGTATCGACGTCGTAGATCCAGAAGCCCTCGGCGGTGCCCACGAGGATGCGTCCGTGTTCCCAGTCGGCCTCGATGCAGGTGGTGGAGACGCCAGACATGCCGAGGTAGTCCCAGTCGTAGGCGGCGGCGGGCTGGACGGAGACGGGAGCAAGCATGATGAAAATGATGATTTTTCGCATCGGCTTCTCCTTGGAAGGGGCAATTGAAAACGGAATATGTCGGACATGATACCACAGCGAGAGTGATGTCGGAGCGTTCCATCGTTCGCCAAGACGGCCGGCGATTCTGTATAATCATTGGCGCTCAATCGATGATTGATTCCTGGGGAGGGACCGCATCATGAACAGAATCGCACTCGTCTACCTGCTGGTCGCACTGGCTGCGACCACCGTATCCGCCGATCCCGACTGCTACCGGTACGAACACGTGTCCCGCTGGACGGACGCGCTGACGCTGCCTGCCCCGGCAGCTCACGCGGCCGGCTGGCCCGGCCACGTGGCCTGCGCCACGGCCGACGATCTGCTCATCGTCGACGTCAGCGATCCCGCGGCGCCGGCAATGATCGGCCAGACACCGCTGATCGAACCGGCCACCGCCATGGCCATCGCCGGCAACTACGCCGTGGTCGGCTCGGCCGCCGGCGCGCTCTACCTCTACGACATTTCGTCACCGGCCGATCCGGCCTTCACTGCCGTCGCTCCGCACAGCGTTGCGCGGATTCGCGATCTCCAGGCGGGGCCCGGCTGGTTGGCCACGGCCGACGCCGATGGCGTCTTGCGCGTGCAACGGCACCCCGAAGGCGGAGTTCCGGGTCCGGGCTGGATCGTGGATCCCGGCGGCGAGGTGCACGGGGTCGCGCTCTGGAAGGGCCGCCTCCTCGCCGTTGGCGAAACCGGCCTGACCGTGATCGCCGTGCCCGCGCCCGACGATCCCGGCGACCCGGTGATCGAACGCACCCTCCAGCCGGCGCCCGAGGACACCTACCTGCAATGGGTGGACGCCGCCGTGCTCGGCGACCTGGCCCTGGTCGCCACGGAATGGTACTTGCCCATCGAACCCCGCGGCGACAGCCGTTACGAACCGTTCGAGACCAACCTCTTCCTCAGCGTCCGCCTGTCGCCTGCGGTCCCGCCGGCCGATCAGCTCGCCGGATTCTTCTACCTGAACGCCGCGGGCCAGCCGGCGCTGGCGGCCACGGGCACGGTCACCGCCATGGCCGGAACCGAGGCCATGTTGCTGGACCCGAGCGACCTCGAGATGGGACTCTGGCTGGAGCCGCGCCTCCGGTTCGACTCCAACATGGAGAGCCGGCTGGCCGCTGCCGGCTCCGTGCTCGTGCGGACCGACGCCGACCAGCTGCGTTGCCTGGAGACAGCGGCGCTGGAAGCGGCGCCGCCGCTCCACGTTCACGTGCCGGACCAGGAAGCCAGGAATGTCAACGGTCGCTGGTCGATGACCTCGGATACCGATCATCCGGCCGACTTCGCCTACTGGAAGAAACTCTGGTACTTCGGCGACCCCATGGCGCCCGCCCTCGTCGACTCCCACTACTATTTCTGGAGCCTCGAGTCCTCCCAGAGCGCGGGTGTCGTCGCCGCCGATGGTCCGCGGGCGGTGATCGAACTGGTGACCGACACCAGCGCCGAGTTCCTGCTGTACGACGTCGGCGTGGATCCCATTGTCAAGACGACCATCACCAACGACGAATTCCGGACGGCCTACCTGACCGGCGACCGGATCGTCATGGCCGCCACCGACGGTATCGCCTGCTGGGACATCACCGACCCGGCAGCTCCCACTGGCGGCCCATTCTTGCCGCTGGAGGGATACGCGTCCCAGACGCTGCTCGCCGGCGACCGCCTCTTCGCGCTCACGATCCAGAACGTACTGTGGGTGGTCGATGTATCCGACCCGGCCGCGCCGGCCCTGGTGACCTCATTCGGAGTACCGGATGGAAGCCGGCTACGTGGTCCGGCGGCAGGCATGCTGCTTCTCGATGACGGCGCCGGCACTGCGACGGTGATCGATGCTGCCGGCCAGGTACGCGGCACCGTCACGGGAACCGGTCCGATCTCGACCGTGGTCTCCGACGCAGCCCTGGCCGCGGTCGCCTGGCGGGACGAGGGTGTCGACCTGGTCGATTTCAGCGATCCCGACCAGCCCGTACGCCTGGGCCGCACCGTGTTCCTGGACGGCCTCTACGTCTACGATCTCGACTGGGGCGCCGGCACGGGCGACCAGCGGCTGGTCTACGCCGGCCTCAGCGAGAAGGGTCTCCGGGTGCTGGATTTCCGTGGTCCCGCCCCGCGCGCGTACGGGAACGGCTGGAAAGCCTACCAGATGACCGTGCTGCCCGAAGGACTACTCACCGGACGCGGCCTGTTGCCGTTGCAGTGCGACGACCTCACGGGCGTCGACGATCCCGTCGAGCCCGACTCCGCGCTGCCCGAGCTCCTGAGTCTGTCCCCGGTGGCGCCCAACCCGTTCAACCCGCGCGCCGTCATCCGCTTCGCCACCACGCGCGCCGACCAGGTAACGGTGACGCTCCACGACCTACGCGGCCGCCGGGTGCGGTCCCTCGTGAATGGCCCACTGGCCGCCGGCAATCACACCCGTTCCTGGAACGGTGCGGACGACTCCGGCCATGTACTGCCATCCGGCACCTATCTCGTTCGGGTGGCCGCGGGCGGCGAGGTGAAGACGACCAAGGCGCAGCTGGTGCGGTAATCGGCTGGTGCTTTGTCAGGCAAGACGATCGAAGGTCCGCTCGCGTGACGAGCGGACCTTCTCATTCACCCCACGGATCTCGCCGTCAGGAACACGTTCAGCTACAGTGCCTTCAGCAGATCCTTCTTGAGCCCACCACTGGCCGGCTTCTCGCCGAACCACACCGTCCAAAGCGCCTCCACGAAGGCGGTGTTGGTGATCGTGCCCTTGACCTCGCCATTGAGGGTGCTCACCAGTCCCCGGCCGGGCAGATACTCGAAGATGAGCTGGTCGTGCTCCTCGGCATCGCGCTCGAAGTAGTCGAAGAAGGTCGCCATGTCGGCTTCGAATGCGGACATGTCGTCGTAGTTCTTCTTGATGACGTCCTCGAAGGCTGCGATCAGCTTACTGCGGCTGAAGCCGCGGCGCAGGTCCATCTGGATGCGCTTGGGGACGTCGGCCGTGGCCAGGCCGTTGCTGTCCTTGTCGCGGTCGAATTCCGCACCTTCAGCCACGTAGGAGACGATGCTGTAGACGTCGACCTTGGCGAAGGTCTTTTCGCGCAGGCCCACGCCGGTGGCCACGAGTGTAATGTCGCCGACGGTGATCTGGTCGGGGTACTCGGTTTTGGTCTTGGGCTCGGTGATGGCGCCGGCAATGAGCGGGACGGCCAGCAGAAGGGCGACGAGCAGGGTCCTCTTCATGGTATCCTCTCCTGGGTTGGTGAATGGCGGCATCCTAACCCAGGACCGATCGCCGTGTCATCATCGGGTCGGGAATGCGATGGTTTTCGTCGACAAACGGGAGTCGCGCCCCAGTTCAACCCGGGAGATCGTTCATGCGTCGACCCGTCGTGATCCTGATCCTGTTCGTGGCCATCGCCGTCGCAGGCAATGCCCTCGCCTTCCCCTGCCGCGACTACGTGGAGCCCATGCGCATCATGGCGACCGGCGGCGTCGCCCTGGGGTACGGAGTCGAGATGCAGCGCCACGACACGGTGATCTACGCTGCAAACCGCGGTGGATGGTACATCGCGATCATCGACGTCACCGACCTCGCCGATCCCCACCAGGCCGCCGCCCTGTCGTTCCCCGAGGGGTCGACGGGTTTCGCCGTCGGCCCCACCATTCTGCTGGTCACCGTCACGGGCGCGGGGCTGGTGCGGTACGACCTCGCCAACCCTCTCTCCCCGGCCGCAGTGGACACCCTCGACCTGGGCAACGAGATGCTGGACGTGGCCCTGGCCGGCGATGTGGCCTTCGTCTCCATGAACGGCGGCACGGTCCGCGCCGTGGCGCTGAATTATCCCGGCGGCATGCTGCCCCTGGGGTCGATCCAGCTGCCGTCGGTGGGATCGGTCCTCGAACACGACGACAGCTGGCTCTACGTGGGCACCTTCGGCCACGGCCTGACGGTGCTCGACGTCAGCGACCCGGGCAGCCTCCAGTACGCCGGCTCGGCGAGTTTCGCGGGGCAGCCCGAGCGCATCGACCTCGGCCACGGCCTCGTGGCGCTGGGCGGCCACGGCGCTCCCGGCGGCGGCGGCATCGTCACCGTCTACGACATCGCCGATCCCATCTCCCCCCAGCAGGTCGGCAGCATCATCGACCCTGTCGCCGGCAACATTCCACCCTCGCCGACCATCGCAACGGCGACACGGCTCTTCATGACCGGCGCTCCCACCGGACTGCGTGAGTACCACCTCGCGGGCAACACGTACGAGCTCACCGGCGTCTGGCCCGGCACCAAGACCCACGTCTTGCTGGACGGCGGTCACGGTTTCCTCCTCGAGTACGACGAGATCCACACGCTGGACGATGGACCGGTCCAGCCGGGACCGGCCACCGAACTGCTGGGCGCACTCGGCAACGGCATCCATCGCGATGGTTACATCTACGGCCAGGCCGCCTACACCGTCTTCGTGATCGACGTGACCGATCCCTCGACGCCCGAGCGGGTCGGCGAACTCAGCTTCGCCCACGGCAACACGTTGGCTCCCGCGGTCGCGCTCCTGGGCCCGGCCCTGTACACGGCGCGGCTCTCCTCCATGGTCGACATCGTCGACATCCAGGACCCCACTGCCCCGGTCCACACGAGCTCCGTCGAGGTCATGGGCACGCCGGTGGGCCTGCTCGCCGAGAACGGCCTGCTCCACGTGGTGTCGGACGAACACGGCATCGACATCCTGGACATCGTCGACCCCTGGAACCCCCACATCATCGGATCGTGCTTCCTGGCCGTGGACGAGTGCCACGGGCTCGTGCGCGTGGGCGACCAGTTGCTGCTGGCCAGCCGGCCCACGGGGATCCAGATCATCGACGTGTCCGATCCCACGCAGCCCGTGGTCGGCACACCCATTTCGACGGGACCGGTGAGCCACCTGGCCTGGACCGGCGACCGGTTGCTGGTCGGCATGGTGGACGGCCCGCTGGAGATCTGGACTCCGGCTCCGGGCACCGGCGTCTGGACCCATGCCGGCGACGGTCCGGTGACCGGTGTGACGCACGTCACGATCCACGGCGGCGTGGGCTACGTTCTGCACGGCGAGAACTACTTCCACGAGGCCGAGGAGCTCTCGTTCCTCGACCTCTCCGGCGCCGGCATGCCTGTCCGCACCGGCGGCTTCCCGGTGGTGCCATTCCATCTGAGCGCAGTCCTGGCCGCCGACGACTGGGTCGCGGTGAACGACTACCACTGGTATCGATTCTACGAACCCCAGTGCCCGTACGGCCTCACCGGCGCGCCCATGGTCCCGCCGACGACACGTCTGGATCTGGCCGCCGCGCCCAACCCGTTCAATCCGAACACACGGTTCACGTTCACCGCGCCGCGATCGGGCGATGCGCGCCTTCGTATCTACGATCTGCGCGGTCGGCTCGTCGACACGCTACTCGCCGGCCCTCTCGACGCCGGCATCCACCACGCCGACTGGCGCGGCACCGACAGCGCGGGGCGACCGGTCCCGTCGGGCGTCTACCACGCGCGACTGACCGTCGACGGCGCCGCCGCGAGCCTCAAGGTGAGCCTGCTGAAATAAAGGAGTCCGCCCATGAACCGCATCGCCCTTGTCATTGTCCTGATCGTCGCTACGGCGGCGAGCGCCCTCGCGCTCGACTGCTTCGAGTTCGACGACGTCATCCAGCCGCAGGGCCAGGCCGCCATCGCCCAGGTGCACCCGGCCGGCCTCCAGGTCGTGGGGGACGCCGCCTACTCCATCGGCGAGGACAGCGCCTTCGTGGCGGTCTACGACGTCTCCGATCCGGCTCAGCCGGTCGAACTGGCGGCGCTGCTCCTGCCCGCTACCCCCACCGACATGGCCGCCAGCGAGGACTGGCTACTGGTCACCGTGCCCGGTCTCGGCCTGGTCCGCTACGACCTCGCCGACCCCTACGCCCCCGTCGCCGACGACACCCTCGACCTCGGCATCGATCTGCCCGCCGTCGCCCTCGATGGCGACCTGGCCGCGGTGTCCGTGGTGAGCGGCGTGCGCACCATCGCCTTCGACTACCCGTTCGGCATGATCGCCCTGGGTTCCTACGCCACGCCATCGGCGGTTCGAGACGTGGCCGTCGATGGCGCCCGCCTCTACCTGGCCACTTACGCCAATGGCCTCGTCGTCGTCGAGGCCACCGATCCCAGCCAGTTGCTGCCGGTGGGCGAGGCGGCGTATCCGGGCGTGCCCGACCGGGTGGACGCCGACCATGGCCTGGCCGTGCTCACGGGTATCGCCGGGGGCGGCTCCGGCTTCTCCGCCACCGCCTACGACGTCGACAGCGACTCGTCGCCGTTGGTCCTGGCGTCCACGAATGTGAGCATCGGCTTCTACTTCAACGTCGTACCGAGGGTCACCGGTCCCGACCGGATCATCGTCGCGTCACGAGGTATCGGCATCTTCGACTTCGTCGTGGCCTCGTCCGAGTTCGAGCAAGTGGGCTTCCTGCGGGGCAAGCACGCCGACATCCACCAGGACGC
>PIVY01000659.1 GCA_003353795.1 bacterium | reverse complement strand
GGCGGTGGACCAGCAGGAAACGCTCCTGGTCGTCGGAGATTTCGCCGACGAGGCCGACGTGCTGCTTCTGGGGTCCTACCTGGCCTACAGTTCGACCGATACCGCGGTGGCGCAGATTTCCGTGGACGGGGTGATCTCGGCGGTGTCCGACGGCTTCGCCGCCGTGATGGTCTCACGCGACGGCGTGTCAGCCGCCACGGCGGTGATCGTCGGCGAGACCACGGATCCCGCAGACCTTTCACTCGATCTGTTCGGCCTGGAGGTGTATCCGCAGACCGTCACCTTAGGCGGTGTGGGTCAGACGCGTCAACTGCTGGTGCGCCCGTCGGATTACGATGACTTCGCTATTGCCGACGGAGCCCTTTACGTCAGTGAGGACACCGGTGTGATTACCGTTAGCGCCGACGGACTGATTACGGCCACGGGATTCGGCGAGGCGCACGTGACGATCATCCAGGGCCCGGCGGAGGTAGTCGTGCCGGTGACAGTGGTGGCGCCGGTTGCCGGCCCGGCGACCGTCGGTGCCGAAGGCGCGGTGGTCGCCAGCGGCGACGGGTACTACGTGGCAGTCGGGGCCGGCGCGCTGGAAGAGGACACGACGGTCTCCATCGAGTCCCTGGCGGAGGCGGACTTGCCCCTGCCCGTGCCGGAGGCCTTCGATTTCGCGGGCAGCTTCAGTCTGGATAGGTAACTGGGTGGTCAT
>PIVY01000658.1 GCA_003353795.1 bacterium | reverse complement strand
GACTCGGGCTCGGATCAACGACGACACTGCCAACCAGGCCTCGCTCAGCTGGAACTACACCGACCAGGTCGGACTGGAGCGCGTCCGGCTCTCCGGAACCAGCAGTGATATCCGGGCCAACAACACGGTCTACTTCAACTTCGACAACTATCAGACCACCGATCGCACGCTCATGGGCTTCGACAGTTTCGACGTGTTCTACACGGCGACCCTCGACAAGAGCGACTATGCCGGTGCATTGGCCTGCGTCTTCTGGGGCGATGACGTGACCGTACCCGGCACCGCCAACGACGTGGTGCTGACCCTGCCGGCGGCGAACCAGGCTACCGTCTGGGACGTGAGTGCGCCGTACGACGTCGTGGTCCTCGACGGTGTCGAGGACGCCGGTGGTCCGGTGACCTTGGAGGTGGGGATCGTCCGCGATCCCGGTCAGGACCGTCACCTGGTGGTCTTCGACGATGGCGACCTGCTGCGCGTCTTCGACGGCGCCCGCGTGCACATCACGCCGCTGCGCGAGACCGTCCAGGCCGCCGACTACATCGTGGTCCACCCTGCAGAATACGCGTCGGCCGCCGACATGCTGGCCGACCTGCGTTCGGACCAGCTGCCGGGCATCGACGCACCGCGGGCGATCGCCGTGTCGGTGGAGGACATCTACGCCAACTTCAGTGGCGGCCAGAAGGACTGGCGGGCGATCCGCCAGT
>PIVY01000657.1 GCA_003353795.1 bacterium | reverse complement strand
GAGCAGCCGTCGGAGCCTCCCGGATGCACCATCACACCGTCGTCCAGGACGACGGCGCAAGCGCTGCCCAGTGACCGGGCGGGTCGGCCCCGACTAGGGTCGGGCCCAGCCGCGCGGAGAAGACCACCGAGCTCGAAACACGTCGCCACGGCCGGCCGTTTCGCAAGCCTGAGCGGGTCGCCAGACACCCGCGAGAGCCAGCAGCTAGAGCGCCGTCGTAGCCGCAGATCGAGTCGAGGAGCTTAATGTCCACGGTAGCAGTTGTGGAGAGCGGTGGCGCGGTGCGTGTAGAGGGGTCGATCGAGGGCTCTTTTTCGAAACGCGACGGGTACGGCATGACAACTGCCAGTACAGTTTTACGCCGGCCAGGGTGAGGGCACAACAGGGATCCGGCGACCCGTACGCTTTACGCGTGGCGGCCGGTGGCTGTCTGGAGCTCGTGCGAGCTGGGCCGACGCGTGGCCGAGCCGAGAGGACCAGCGAGCGACCACGTTGGCGATGAAGCTTGGCGGCCGGCGCCTCGTCGCCAGACGTCACAGCGGCGTGGACGCAGGAGTGTGCGGCGACGAGTACCGGCAAATCCGGCCCAGTGTGGCCGGCAGCTGCCTAGCGCTGGCCTGTGGCCGGCGCCGCGGTGGCGGAGAAGGCGTCTCGCCGCCGTGGCGGCGGTCGGCAGGTGCGAGCGTGATGCCATCTTGCGGGACGA
>PIVY01000656.1 GCA_003353795.1 bacterium | reverse complement strand
GTGTCGTTCCTGTCAGCAGCAGATCACTCGGGATCCCAGGTGACTGCCAGGTGCTGGTCGCCCTGCTCGGCATCGAACACCACGACCTCGTGCGCTCCGGCCGCAGCCAGCAAGGTCAACCGGGTGCGGGTGGTGATCGGCTGGCTGCCGACCACGTTGCCGTCCTCGTCCCGGGTCACCAGCGGTTCGACGTCGAAGAACGCCGGCACGTACGTGGAGTCGTCCACCTCGAACGCGCCGTCGGCATCGGTCACACCGGCCGCGTGGTTGTCGGGATCGCCGGTCACCAGGACAATCTGTCGCCGCTGCGACTCCCGGCCGGCGTCGGTCACCAGGACAATGACAAAGAAGTATACACCATCGTGCACCGGGTCTCCGTCGTCACCGAGGCCGTCCCAGACCAGCGACGCAGGCGGCGGCGATTCACCGGCCTCCAGGAGCGTTCGCACCCGCGCGCCGGCCACGTCTTCAACCCGCAGCGATTCCAGGACCCCGTCGGGCTCCGGCAGGTCGCCGCCGGCAGCCTTGGTATACGGCCACCACACGCCATCGAGATCCGGACTGAGCGCCGCTCGCAATCCCGACACTGGACTCCCGTCGGGCGCCGCGACGGTCACCGACAGATGCCAGGCGACATCGGGCTCGACGGGGTCGTCGTCGGCACAGGAAACAAGGACTGCCAGCAGCGCCAGGAACAACAATCCGA
>PIVY01000655.1 GCA_003353795.1 bacterium | reverse complement strand
GGCGATCTTGATGTCCATCTGCATCGTGGTGATGCCATCGGACGTGCCCGCCACCTTGAAGTCCATATCGCCCAGGTGATCCTCGTCACCCAGGATGTCCGACAGGATCGCGAAATCCTTGCCCTCGAGGATCAGGCCCATGGCGATGCCCGAGACCGGGCGCTTGATCGGCACGCCGGCGTCCATCATCGCGAGGCTGCCGCCGCAGACCGAGGCCATCGACGACGAGCCGTTCGACTCGGTGATGTCGCTGGTCAGGCGGATCGTGTAGGGGAATTCCTCCTTCGACGGCAGCACCGGGTGCAGCGCGCGCCACGCCAGCTTGCCATGGCCGACTTCGCGGCGGCCCGGGGCGCCGAAGCGGCCCACTTCGCCGACCGAATAGGGCGGGAAGTTATAGTGCAGCATGAAGTTCTGGTACGAGAGACCGCCCAGGCCGTCGATCATCTGCTCGGCGTCCTTGGTGCCGAGGGTGCAGGTGGCGATCGTCTGGGTCTCGCCGCGGGTGAACAGCGCCGAGCCGTGCGCACGCGGGAGGAAGTGCGTCTCCGCCACGATCGGGCGGATCTGCGTGGTGGTGCGGCCGTCGATGCGCTTGCCGTCCTTCAGGATGGCGGTGCGGACGATCTCGGCTTCCAGCTTCTTGGTCAGCTTGATGCCGGCCATGACTTCCTGAGGCGACAGGCCGTCCTCGGCGAACTGCGCCT
>PIVY01000299.1 GCA_003353795.1 bacterium | reverse complement strand
GGGCAGACGTGGGTCTCTTTGACCTTGCGCGCCCCCACGTTGTTGCGCCACAGTGGTGAGCCCGCGCGAGCGGACGCCATGCGGACCTGGCCCTGTGCCCAGTCCTCGCTGTGGCCCTCCTCGTCCGGTGACGGCGGGAACACGCCAGCCAGCTGTATGGCCTGCAGCTCGTAGGCTGCCTGCGGGTGACGTATCGCCCACGCGGTGTACGTGTCGTCGGTCATGCGGTTAGTCTCCTGAATTGGTCTAAAAACGCCTGTTCCGCTACCTGTGGCGACCATCGTACAATGTCGTAGTCGTAGGGCTCGAAGTCGGGGAGGTGCAGAGGCACAGGCCTGACATCGGAGTAGTGCAGCGGCATCTCGAACGCTTTGGCCTCCGTCACTAGCAGGCGCAGGTCGCACAGCTTGACGGACGGGTGCAGCGTCTCCACGCCGAACGTGGCGTCGACTAGGCCGTGGTAATAGCGTTCGAGGCCTCCTAACTCGTCGCTGTCGAGAAAGTGCTTTAGCGGGCTGCTGATGTCCCCGTATAACGCCTCGGGTGCGTCGTGTAGTAGTGCAGCGAGTCGCAACTCCTCGGGGTCGACTAGGTGGGATGCGTGGACGCAGTGCTGGGCGACCGAATACTGGCCAACGTGCCCCGCGTAGCGATTAATGTGCGACAGCGCGTAGGCGATCACCTCGATGCTGGGCAGCACATCCACCCCCAGGGCGTGCAGCGTGTTGTCCCGTAGGCAGATAGAAGTCATTCGGCTAACTCCTTGGCGATAGCGTGGACGATGCGACCGCGCTGCGTGTGGGACAGCTGGCCGATGCGTAACTCGACCGCCGCTCGTGGGTAGCGCATGCCGTCCGACTGCACCAGCTCGGCTGCGGCTGCGTGCACTTCGGCCTTTGACGCACTGCGCGCCACCGACACGGGGTGCGCTTTCATTTCACGGGACACCGCCACGAGAGTGACTGCGCCCCAGCCGTGTGCCTCTGCGACGTCCGCCGCCGCGATTGCTATGTCTTCTAATTTCATGTGGTTGGTGCCTCTGGTTTAATGATCGAGTGCTAGTGTTATGTAACCTTAGCCCCTGCGCCCGTGGGTGTCAATAGGCAGACAAAAAAAACCCACCGGTTAGGGTGGGCTAAAAGGTCTCAAGCAAGCAATCCCGATAACTGTACCATGCGGTGCGCTTTCTTGCAATCGGGCGGGACGTCGGCCAGCCACGCCAGCCAGTACCGTGCGAACTTGTCGCGCTGGTGGGCCTCAGTCATCACCCAAGGCACATATCCGAAGCGCTTGGCCCATGCGAGGAACAGCGGGTCGTGGGGGTTCACTCCCGTTCGTCCAGTGCGGTCTGTATGCGCTCGACCAGCTCCGCGTACCCCGTTTCCATGCCTGCGTACGTGTCGCAAGCGTTGGCCATGTCGTAGCACTCGCGCAGGAGCCCCCGCAGTCTCTCGTTATCTGCTGCAGCTATTCGGTGGTGTGCGGCCATTTGGGGGATGACGTGGCGCTCCGCTTCGAGGTCTGCCAGCGCCATGGCTAGCGGCGGCGACTCTACCGCGAACCGCGTAGCATGCCATAACACCCGACTGATCGCTGTTGTTATGTCGCTCATAAAGCCCCCGCTATCAGGCCAAGCACCCACACGATCAGTTCGCTAGCCGCAGCGGCCACGGCAGCCCCAGAAATGACGGCGGTGGGCATGTGGCCAGACTCTCGGTACCACGCTCTGCCACACACGAGGCCGAGGCCCGCACAGGCGAGCATGAGCAGCGCCGCAAGCGCATGGGCGATCATACGTCACCCCCTAACGCATACGAGTACGCCCACTGTGTGCCTATGTTGCGGCGGGTCAGGTAGCCCTTGTCGGTGCAGGCCTTGAGTACGACGCACGCCTGCTGCAGGCTTATGCCGAGGACTGCTGACACGTCGGTGCTGGTCAGGGGGTCGGAGTAGTTCTTCGCGCCCAGAACGACCTCGCGCTGCTGGGGGGTCAGTCTGATCCCGTCGAACAGCTCGGGGCGGACCAGCATCGCGGCCCGCAGTTTGTTGGTTCTAGTTGTCATTCGCTGCCCCCTAGGTCCTTGACCGCGGCGACTGCTGCGCTGACGTCGACGGGTGTTAGGCGGAAGTACTGCGCGTCTGCGCGGTACGTACGGACCAGCATGTCCGTGCTGCGTATTACCCGCTCCCGGAGGAGCAGCACACGCTGCCCGTCCGGTGCCGTTCTTAAGGTCATCATTTGACCGCCGCCAGCGGTGTGGCCGTCTCGTATACCGGGCGCAGGAGCGGTGCGAGTAGAAACCCCCGCTTGCCCTGCCTGGCCGACTCTCTGACCTTCCGCGACCTGAGCCAGCGCGCGACCTCGTTCAGCTCGCCCTTGTGGGCGTTGTTGATCCCGCACGCCGTTGCGATCTCGGTGCAGGTCATGTGCACGGTCGGCTCGTTCTCCAAGTCAATGCGCGACTGCATCACGTCGTCCACGCGGCTAACTGCCTTAAACTGGTTGTTTCGGGCGGCGCAGTGCCTGTCCTCGTCTGGCGTTAGGTGCCAGGTCTCGCCCGCCATTATTTCGGCGTAAGCCTGCGCCCACGCTTGCTGCACGTTGACAGTGTGGTTGTGCTCGATGTGGGTCACACGTATGGGCCAGAATCGGCGGTTGCCTGTGTCGTCCACCAAAAAGTTGAGCTGGTTAACTGAGGCCATAAACGCGGTGGTGCGAGGGAACTTGCTGTTTGTGCGGGCGTAGGGCAGGCGGATGTCGTCCCGCTGCTTTGACATAAACGACTTTAAGTTCGCGATGTCGGCCTTGTTGAAGGTCCCGTCCAGTTCGCCGAGTTCGACTAGCCAATAGCTGATGGCTGTCTTGACGCTGTCCTTGTCGCTTCGGTCCAGGATGACGCCGTCCACCCGCAGGTGCTCAG
>PIVY01000654.1 GCA_003353795.1 bacterium | reverse complement strand
GGGCTGCTCGCCCGGAAGCTGAGCGGCTCGCGACAGAGGACGTGCACGCCCGTGGCCCGGGTCATCTCCGTCACCCGCAGCGAGCGGACGTTGATGTCCTGCTGCCCCAGCAGCAGGCGGCGGTCGTCGGCATCCCAGCGCACGTAAACGCCCGACTCGGGCGACATCACGGTCGTCACGAAGACCAGCGGCAGCCAGACGTCGTCGGCGTCGTAGAGCACCGGCACCGGCAGCAGGTACTCGCGGTCGTCGAGCACCACGAGCCGGCTGCCCACGGCGCAACGGAAGGCGGCATCGCCCACGCGGAGGGTGAGCCGCTGGCTGGTCGGCTGCCACAGGCGGCCCGCCTGCAGGAAATCGGCCACCGCCGCCGACGGTAGGTACATCTCCTCGGACCCGGCCAGCAACTGGCGACCGCCGATACGACGGGTCCGGCCGGCATGGCGGTCCTCCACGGTGACGTCGACGCTGGTTGCCGAGGTGTCGACCCGGCGCCAGGCGAGGGGATCGTCATCGTCGACCTGGGCGCCGGCCGCGCCGGCCATCGCGACGACCAGGAGCAGGAGTATCGCCCGGAGATGTCCGCTGGTAATGGTCATGCCTCTCCTGTTCTAGCCCCGCCGCCCCAGGATCTTCGCCATCTCGCGATCGGCGTCGCGCTTGGCCGTGTCGTCTCGCTTGTCGTAGAGCTTCTCGCCGCCTCCGAG
>PIVY01000653.1 GCA_003353795.1 bacterium | reverse complement strand
CAACCCGCACCCCTGCCGCCCGCCGGTGCCCGCCCCCGCCGAACCGCCCCGCAATGGCCGACACGTCGATCGCGTCCCGGCTACGAAGACTCACCCGAACCATATCGGGCAGTTCCACCAGCAGCAGTGCCGTCTCTACCTCCTGCATCCGCAGCGCCTCGTTGACCAGGTTCTCCGTCTCATCCAGCCGGGCGCCCGTCTCGGCGAAGTCCGCGGCGCGAATGCACATCACCGCCAATCGCCCCTCGCAGTGCAACTCCAGACTCTCCAGCACGCGAGTCATCAGTTTCAGCCGCTCGGCCCGGTCGCACTGGTACAGGCGACGGTACAGTTCATCCATCCGCAGCCCCGTCTCGACCCACCGCGCCACCGCCCGCAATGCGCGGGCGTCGGTATTGGCGAAGTGCAGCCATCCGGTATCGGTCAGCACGGCCGTCACGAGCGCCCGGGCAATCTCGACGTCGACGGGCCACCCGAGTGCCTCGATCATCTCCCCCGTCATCACCCCGGCGGCCGCTCCGGACGTGTCCTGCCATTGCACCGCCCCCACGTCGTCGGCGGTGGCGTGATGGTCGATCACCACCACTTTCTCCCGGCACCGGCGCAGCGACGCTTCCAACCCGTCCAGTTGCGCCAGCGCGCACGTGTCGACCACGACGATCACGTCGGTCCGGTCGGCCAGGTCGTCGAACTGATCTCCGCCGGCC
>PIVY01000652.1 GCA_003353795.1 bacterium | reverse complement strand
TCGGTGATCGCGGTGCCGGACAGCCCCGGGCCGCGAGACTTCGTGCTCGAGCAGAACTACCCCAACCCATTCAATCCGCGCACGACCATCGGCTACTCACTGGCGCGGCGGAGTCTGGTGCGGCTGGCGGTATACGACGCGGTTGGTAGACGGGTGGCCACACTGCTGGAAGGCGTCGAGGATGAAGGCAGCCACGCGGTCGTCTGGGATGCGCGAGAAGCGCCGTCGGGCACCTACTTCTACGAGCTGTCCGTCGATGGGCGCACGGCGATCAGGAAGACGACGGTGTTGAAGTAGGGCCACGATCTCGTCGCCTGTTGCTACCAGCGGGTTCTCCACTGCATCTCGAGATACAGGCGCTCGACTTTTTCGCGTGCCCAGGGCGTCTTGCGCAGAAACTTCAGGCTGGAGCGGATCGACGGATCGCTGGTGAAGCAGCGGATGGTGATGCGGTCGCCCAGTTCTTCCCAGCCGTAGTGATCGACCAGGCTGATGAGGATGGCCTCCAGGGTCTTACCGTGGAGCGGATCGTTGGCTTGCTGATCGGTCATGCGGGCGGGGAGACCCTTCTCCTGGTGGCGCGCCTTCGGGGTCGGGCGCCGGTTGGATGGGTTCGTTGGTGCCATATGGTAGCATGCGGCGAGCGCCGCGGAACCTCGCGAGTCGCATTTGGTACCGGAAAGTTGATGGACCGGCTTCCCTACTCCT
>PIVY01000651.1 GCA_003353795.1 bacterium | reverse complement strand
CTGGATCTCCGAGCGCTGCTCGACGTAGCGAGCGATCTCCATCCCGTTCTCGTCGACTGCGGCCAGGAAGTGGATGCGCTCGAGGATCCGTTCCTGAGGCACCGAGCGTGAACCGGCCACGAGCAGGTGCTCGCCGTGGGCGTCGGCCATGGTCTGGATGGTGAAACCGCCGGTCTGGCCTCCGCTGACGTCGACGGTGATCTCGCCGGCCGGCAGGTCGTCCTTGGTGACCTTGACCAGCTTACCGGGGAAGACCTCGGCAATGCCGAGGGTGCCGTCGGGCAGGCGCACCAGATCCACCGGTGCGCTGACCTCTCCGGGGCCCTCGCCCTCGCGACTGAGGGTTTTCTCAAACTCGCCATCGGGTCCGAAGACGAAGACCTGGCAGAGTTGCTGATCGGCCAGGTAGACGCGGCCGTCGTCATCGGCAATGGCCTCGACCGGCATGCCGAACATGAGGTCCGCATCGTCGCCGCCGGCGCGCCAGAGTTCCTCGAGTTCGAGGGTGATCGGGGGCAAGGCGGGTTCGGTGTTGGCGACGACTGTCTCGCCGGCGTGGGCGGCGGCGGCCAGCACCGCGGCGGCGACCACGATGGTCAGCCGACGAAGGTAAGTCGGGTTTGACGTGTTCATGACAATCCTCGTCATTGGCGATGATTCATGGCTCGTGGCGGCCCTACCCCATCTTCTTATCGACGTTGGCGAGTC
>PIVY01000650.1 GCA_003353795.1 bacterium | reverse complement strand
GACCTGGTGGCCGAGGTTCTCGAGAACAATAACGAGTTCGGCCGTCAGTTTATCTGGACGCCGGCTGTGATCGCGCCCGAGGCGGTCGTGACCCGCGCCGCGCCACCGGCTGCCACGGGCGGCTGGGGCGAGGTGACCTCAGGTGCCCTCTGGTACAACTGCGACGGCCTGCAGATCTCGTCGTCGGGCGGCTGGTGGCACGCCGTCTCGATCTGGACCGACGATGACGCCGTCGATGTCGATTGCCGCCTCCACGCGGCCACGACCGGTGCGGAGGATGGATTCGGCACGAGTCTGGCCTTCAGCGGCAATGGTCCAGGAATTCTGGACGCCGTCGTGGTTAACCGGAACAACGTCAGCGACGCCGCCTGGGATGTAGGTGCCCTGCGCTTCAGCGGCGAGAGCAGCTTCAAGTCTCACCACGCGTCAAGCCAGATCATGGCCTTCGGCGATTCGATCACCGTGGCCATGGGCAACGACGTGCCGCTGCTGTTGCGGGAGTTCTTCGTCGCTCCAGAGAACGTCGGGCCGGTCAGCGTGACCGCGAGCGTCGACGGCCTTGCCGGGCCGGTGCGCCTGGTCGTGCTCAACAGCGACTTCAACCACGGCACGCTCACGGCCGGCTCGCAGATCGGATCGGGCTGGGCCACCGGCTCCGCGACGGCACGGGTCTCGACCGACCTGACCGTCGGCGGCTGGTTCGGCATC
>PIVY01000157.1 GCA_003353795.1 bacterium | reverse complement strand
GGCCGCCTGGAGTTCCACCGTGATCTCGTCGATCCGTCGCTGTACGTACAGCAGCTTCGCGGTGGCCTTGTCACGGTTGAAGGCCACAATGAAGCTGCCCAGCGAATCGGTGAGGGCATTGGCCAGGATCGCCGCGAAGCGCGGGTCCCGCGGCGCGGTGACCGACAGTTCCATCACGCCCACCTGCTTGTCCTGGTGGAACGAGAGTACGCGTTCGCGGAGGTGCTTCTTGAGGCGGCGGGCGGAGTCGAGAGAGTCGGCGCCGACGGCGGGGTCGATGCCGAACACATCGTAGAGCGACTGATCGTCGTCTCGGAAGCGCCACCGCTGTTCAATCACGCCGTCGAGGATGCGGTTCGACCGCACGATGACGGGATACAGCATTTCGAGATTCTGTTCATTGCCCGGAAGCGGCAGGTTGGCAAACGTGCCGATGGCAGCCATCAGACCCGACGTGGAGGAGCCAGTCTGTGGCAACAGCGTCGCAGTGGCCGTGAACTGTGGCTGCATCAGATAGGAGAAGCCGACGGCCGTCGCCCCTACCAGAAGGGCCACCGCGCCGATGATCCAGGCTCGCCGCCATACGGTGCGCAGGAGCAACCAGGTCAGTTCGTTGGCCTCGGTCCCGCGCCGGGGGTCGGGGTCATGATTCATGGTTCCGGACCTCCGTGTCGGGTGCGGCCACGAGCCGCCTCCGTTTCAGTTCCTGCTCGATGAAGAACCACTGTGCCGCCGTCGTCATCGGATGGCTGATCAAGAGTGCCATCGCCACGCCGACCTCGCCGTAACGGGGGACGAGCACGAGCCCCAGCGCCACCGAGGCCAAGCCCGCGCCAAGCGAGCACCACAAGTATTGCCGATCCAGGCGCAGGTTCACAAGGAAAGCGTTGATCAGGCGCGCGCCGCCGTAGAAAACCGCCCACACGCCGAGAATGCGCAGCGGCGCGAGAGCCTGGCGGTAATCGGTCGTAAAAAAGCGGTCGACGACCCACGGTGCGGCCAGCAGCAACGGCACCACCACCGCGAGCGAGAGGCCCCATCCGAAGGCCGCGTAGTGCCGCAGCTTGCGTCCGGCCAGCACCGGATCCGCGCCGGCGTCCACCAGCGTCGCGATCCTGGGAAAGAACAGACGTACCACCTGATTCTGCAGCAGGGTCACCACGGCGATCATCTGGAAGGCCAGGGCATAGTAGCCGAGCCGCGCGGTGGACAGGCGGTGCTCCAGCACCAGTTGATTCCAGTGAGAGATCAGCAGGTTCGCCAGGGCGGCCAGCACGATGACCGCGCTACCGGCTGCGAGCCAGCGCAGGTGCCGGCGCAGGTCGCGGGTGTCAGGTTTCCAGGTGCGTCGCGCCACCGCCAGTTGCGTCGCGAGAGACAGGCCGCGGGTCACGAGTAGGAGGCTGGCGGGAACCACGGCCGTCGCGCCGAGTCCCCGACTGAAGACCGCGATGACCAGGACCGCGTAAAGTATCTTCTCGGCCAGGGCGATCAGCGCCTGCCGATGCATCTGGTAGTGGGCGTCGAACCAGGCCACCGGTCCGCAGGCCCAGAAGAGCGCCGCGGTGCCGCAACCCAGAACCACGAGCCGGCGCGGGCGCGGCAGGTCGGCGGCGCCCACAACGGCGACCAGGACGATCAGGGCCGCCACGGCCAGTGAGCCGCGCAGGATCAACGAGGCCGTCATCACCGCGTGTTCGTCGCGACCCTGCACGAGGTCGCGGACCAGGGTGCGTTCCGCGCCGAAATTCACCAGCGTGTAGAGGACCGTGCCGAGCACGAGACCGTAGCTCAGGAGGCCGTACTGCTCGGCCCCGAGGCGGTTGGCCAGGTAGAAATTGACGACGAAACCCACTGCGGCCTGCACGTAGTTCGCTGCCGACAGCCCCAGCCCCACGCGACCGCGCGGCGACAGCGCCATCTGCTTCAGGCGCCGGTACATGGTTCAGGCACCTGTCGAGTCGCGTTGCAGGATCTCCACGATCCGCGCCGCGCTCGTGCCGTCGCCGTAGGGGTTCTGGGGAGTCGTCATGGCGCGGTAGGCCGCCGCGTCGGTGAGCAACTCGTTGGCGCGCTCGACGATCAGCCGCCGGTTCGTGCCCACCAGCACGGCCACGCCGGCGTCCACCGCTTCCGGCCGCTCCGTTGTTTCGCGCATGACCAGGATGGGCTTGCCCAGGGACGGTCCTTCTTCCTGGACGCCACCCGAGTCGGTGAGGATCAGGGTCGAGGCATCCATGAGCCACACGAAATCCAGATAGTCCTTGGGAGCGATCAGGTGGACGTTGGGGAGCTGGCCAAGCATGCCGTGAACCACGTCGCGCACGTTGGGATTGAGGTGCACCGGGTAGACCCAGCGCGTGTGGGGATGGGCGGCGGCCAGCTCGGCGATCGCCTCGCAGATGTTCCGGAATCCCTCGCCGAAATTCTCCCGCCGATGGCCGGTGATGAGCACGAAAGGTTCCTCACGCAGCACCTCGGCCAGGGCCGGTTCCGAGACCAGTCCACGATCCTGGACCCTCCCGCGCACCGACAACAGCGCGTCGATCACCGTATTGCCCACCACGTGGATGTCACCGTCGGGGTAGTTCTCTGCCAGCAGCGCCTGGCGGGCTCGTTCGGTGGGAACGAGGTGCCACTGGGCGAAGCAGGAGATGAACTTGCGGTTCATTTCCTCGGGGAAGGGGGCGTAGCGGTGGCCCGTTCGCAGGCCGGCCTCCACGTGGGCCACGGGAACCTGCTGATAAAACGCCGCCAGGCCCGCCACGAAGGCGGTGGTGGTGTCACCCTGGACGATCACCACATCCGGGCGCCGGTCGGTGATGACCTCGGAAACGCGGGTGACCACGGCGGCCGTCAGGCCGGCCAGGCTCTGGTCAGGCTGCATGAGGTCCAGGTCCACGTCCGGCTCGATGGAGAAGATGTCGAGCACCTGGTCCAGCATCTCGCGGTGTTGGGCGGTGACACAAACCTCGGGCGAGAAGTGGGCGTGATTCCGCATGGCAGCCACTACCGGCGCCAGCTTGATGGCCTCGGGGCGGGTGCCGAATACGATGAGAGCCTTCACACAGAACTCCGTTTCCGTGGTGAGGATTCTGCCGCCGGCCTCGGATTCAGGCCAGTTCCGTCCGCACCGCCTCGATCACGTCCGCCTGATCCGCCTCGTTCAGTCCGCCGTGCAACGGTAGACTCACCACGCGCTCGAACGCATCCTCCGCCACCGGGAACATGCCCTCCCGCCAGCCATACTTCTCGCGATAGTACGGGTGGAAGTGGATCGGAATGAAATGGACCGACGTGCCGATGTTCGCCGCGCCCAGCCTCTCGATGAGCTCGTTGCGCCCGATGGGAGCCGCGTCGAGCAAACGCACGGGATACAGGTGCCAAGCACTTTCCACGCCAGACCGCTCCAGCGGTCGTTGCAGCGGCAGGTCGGCGAAGTCATCGTGGTACCGGGCCGCTGCTTCCCGCCGCCTCTCCTGCATCCGATCCAGCTTCCGCAACTGCCCCAGCCCGATGGCCGCCAGCACGTCCGGCAGGTTGTACTTGAAGCCCGGCATCACCACCTCGTAGAACCAGCTGCCGCCCTTGTCGTAGCGTTTCCAGGCATCCTTGCTCATGCCGTGCAGGCTGGCCACGCGGGCCTTCTCGACAAATGCGGGCGACCCGGTGAGCATGCCACCCTCGGCAGTGGTCAGGTTCTTGGTGGCGTAGAAACTGAAGGCCACGGGATTGTCGCCCTGACCGATCCACTGGTCACCGCAGCGAGCAGGGAGCGCGTGTGCGGCGTCCTCGACAATCTCCAGATCGTGCCGGGCCGCGATCTCCCTGAGAGGCGCCATGTCGCACGGATGACCACCGTAGTGTACCGGTAGGACCACTCTCGTACGCTCCGTCACCGCGGCGGCCACCGCGGCGGGGTCCAGGTTCATGGTATCGGGTTCCACATCGACCAGGATCGGCGTCGCTCCGACGTGCTCGATGACGCTCACCGTGGAGCAGAACGTGAAGCACGACGTGATGACCTCGTCACCGGGACCCACGCCGAGCACCGCCAGCGCCGTGTGCAGGGCCGCCGTACAGGAACTGAGCGCCAGGGCCGCCGGGCTGTGCAATTTATTGGCGAAGGCCTGCTCGAAGGCGCGGCACTTGGGGCCCGTGGTGATCCATCCTGACCGAAGGCTTTCAACGACTTCCGCGATTTCGTCATCGTCGAGACAGGGGGGGGAAAACGGCAGAAAGCGATCGCGCATGGGGGTTCCGTCCTTGGTGCCGGAGTGGTGCGGGCAGCATAGGCGGGCGCCCTGATGGTCACAAGGTAAAGATTCTCCGCGGATGGCCCGCCAATTGCGATAGAAAAAGCTGGACAAGTCGATCAGGTCTTTTAGGTTAACGGCGCTCCGGCGGTCTGAATAGGCTAGGCTGGGGTCGTTATTTCGAGGGAGGGATATCTTGCCGCGACACATGGAAGTGACGCTGTGTAGCCTTGGTTTGCTGTTGATATCGCCGTTGCTACTGGTCATCGCTCTACTACTCAAGCTTCTCAGCCCCGGACCGGTCTTCTTTCGCCAGCGCCGTATGGGTCAGCACGGTCGTCCGTTCGAATTGATCAAGTTCCGCAGTATGGTGCATCGCCCCATGGGCCAGGCTCCCCTGGTGACCGCGGACGGCGACTGCCGCATCACGCCTGTGGGCAGGGTCCTGCGTCGAACCAAGCTGGACGAACTGCCGCAGCTCTGGAACGTGCTGAAGGGCGACATGTCCCTGGTGGGGCCGCGTCCCGAGGTGCCCCGCTACGTGGAGCATTATCCCGAGCTGTTCAGCCTGGTCCTCCGTCAGCGTCCAGGGATCACCGATATCTGCACCCTGCAGTTGCGCAACGAGGAGCAGATCCTCGCCCGGGCCGAGCATCCCGAACGCTACTACATCGACAAGCTGCTGCCTCGCAAGCTTTC
This sequence comes from bacterium, assembly GCA_003353795.1. Classification (GTDB taxonomy): domain Bacteria; phylum Krumholzibacteriota; class Krumholzibacteriia; order LZORAL124-64-63; family LZORAL124-64-63; genus Glo-17. Next base: position 7,254 of record PIVY01000157.1, on the reverse strand, counting down.
GGCCTCCATCCGCGAGGGGTGGCGCCGTACGTTCTGGCGGGATCTGCGAGTCCTCGTGGCCACTGTGCTGCCCGGACTCGGCCGGCTGGCTCCGTTGCCCGACTTCCGGCCTCTCGCCGACCTGTACCAGTTGCACGTGGCGTCGGATTTCGTGGCCCGAGCCGAAGCCGGCTCCGATGCCGACCGGACAGTGGGCGTCGAGGTGGGGGTCTAGCGCCCCGCGCGGTACGCTGTTCGGACCGGTCGCCCACGCCCGTGGGTGGAGTTGCGATTGATTGGCCGGAGACTATACTCCGAGAGCATTCCCGACGGGATACGATCCATGACCCGGCGATCCGGGCCGCCGCCAGACGGTCCGTTCGCGTCAACGGAAGGTTCGCCACGACATGCAGTCCCCGAAGAGCCAGCACATCACGTGGTCCGACTCCTACGTCACCCATGCCCAGCGCACCGAGCGCAATCGCCACGAGGGTGCGGTGGTCTGGTTCACGGGGCTTTCCGGGGCGGGCAAGTCCACCATGGCGCAACTGGTCGAGCGCGAGCTCTTCGACCGCGGGTGCCACTGCTACATCCTCGACGGCGACAACGTGCGCCACGGTCTGAACCGGGATCTCGGATTCAGTCCCGACGATCGCACGGAGAACATTCGCCGGATCGGCGAGGTGGCCAATCTCATGCGCGACGCCGGGATGATCTGCCTCACCGCCTTCATCTCGCCCTACCGAGCCGATCGCCGGATCGCCCGGGCCACGTGCCCCGAGGGTACGTTCCTCGAGGTTCACTGCGCCTGTGATCTGGAGGAATGCGAACGGCGAGATCCCAAGGGGCTGTACAAGAAGGCCCGTGCGGGCGAGATCCCGCAATTCACTGGAATATCTGCCCCTTACGAGGAACCCGAGTCGGCCGAACTGGTGATCCACACCGACACCAGCAGCCCCGAGGAGTGCGTCAATCAGGTCGCGGACATGCTCGAGGAGCGCGGGCTGCTGTCCGTTCCGGCGGCCGACTGACCGCCTGCCCTGCTCACCGAAGACATTCCTGGCGCGTTGATCTCCCGAAGGTCTTGCCAATCTGCCGGTGATCGCATATATTCGGCCACGGCGCGGACTCGGTTCCGCGTCTTGAGTATGCCTCGGTGCCACCCTAACCGGTGGAATCTCAAGCGTACTACAGTCAGTAGCGGGTCGACCGATACACTACACTCTCCCTGGTCGTGAACCTTTGGCAGCGTTCCCGGGGGAGGTCGTCCTGCGGCCATCGTGACGCACTACGCGTTATCGTCATCTGGAGGTTCTCGACGATGGCACTCAGTAAGAATGAAAAAGATCAGGTCATCTCCAAGCACAAGAAGCACGACAACGACTCCGGGTCTCCCGAGGTGCAGATCGCGCTCCTGACCGAGCGGATCAACACCCTGTCCGCCCACTTCAAGTTGCACGCGCGGGATCACCATTCCCGTCGGGGGCTGTTGAAGATGGTGGGACAGCGCAAGAGGTTGTTGAACTACCTCAAGAAGAAGGACCTGGAGGGTTATCGCGGCCTCATCAAGGAACTCGGCCTACGTGGTTAGGAACCGAGGTCTGGTGTTTGTCGTTGACCCGCGGGGCTGACACCTCGCACCGAATTCTATGGCATCCGGTCAACAGCGCGGTGCAGCATAGTGGCGTGGTCGTGGGGCCTTGTTCCTCGCGACCATTCCTTATGTCCAGCACCGGCTGAATATTGACAGTGCCGGGCGCCCTGCCGCAATGAAGCGGCGTGTCAAAAGCAGTTGTGGAAGGAAGCAAAGAAAATGGAAAAGCACGTTGCCAGTCTCGAGATGAATGGGACGACTTTCAGCCTCGAGACCGGACGCATGGCCAAGCAGGCCAATGGCAGCTGCGTGGTGCGCATGGGCGACACCATGTCTCTGATGACCGTCACCGCTGACAAGCGAGTCAGCGACCGCGATTTCCTCCCGCTCTTCGTGGAGTATCGCAACAAGACCTATGCCGCCGGCAAGATCCCGGGCGGCTTCTTCAAGCGTGAAGCTCGCCCGACCGAGCGCGAGACCATCTCGGCGCGGCTCATCGATCGTCCGCTGCGCCCGATGTTTCCCGACGGCTACCGCCACGAGACGCAGGTCGTGGCATTCATCATCTCGGCGGACACCGATTTCCACGCCGACGTGCTGAGCATCACCGGCGCCAGCGCTGCCCTCGCTCTCAGCGATGTGCCGTTCCACGAGATCGTCTCCGGCGTGCGCGTGGGCCGTGTCGAGGGCGAGTTCGTGATCAACCCGTCGGTCAGCCAGCTCGAGGAGTCCGATCTGGACCTCATCGTCGCCGGCACCGACGAGATCGTCTGCATGATCGAGGGCGAGTGCCAGGAAGTCAGCGAGGACGGCCTGCTCGACGCCATCGAGTTCGGCCACGGCTGGATCAAGCAGCTCAATCAGCTGCAGCGCGATCTGGTCGCTGCTGCCGGCGCCAAGGAGAAGTGGGATTTCGTCTCGCCCGAGTCCGACATGAGCAAGCTTACCAAGGTCGAGGAGCTCATCGGCGACGAGATGAAGACCGCCATGCTGACGCGCGGCAAGTTCGAGCGCTCGGCCGCCATGGGTGCTCTCAAGGACAAGGTGAAGGAAGCCTTCACCGACGAGGACGGCAAGGTCGACGGCGAAGGCGTCTCGATGTTCGGCAAGCTCGAGAAGCAGTACCTGCGCGCCATGATCGTCGACGAGCGCGTGCGTAGCGACGGTCGTGACCTCACCACCGTGCGGCCCATCACCATCGAGGTCGGCGTGCTGCCGCGCGCTCACGGTTCCTGCCTCTTCACCCGCGGCGAGACCCAGGCGCTGGGTACCTGCACCGTGGGTAGCAAGCAGGCCGAGCAGCGCGTCGAGCCGCTCAACAGCGAGCAGTACTGGAGCAAGTACTACCTGCACTACAACTTCCCGCCGTTCTCCGTGGGCGAGGTCGGTCGTTACAGCGGCACCGGTCGTCGCGAGATCGGTCACGGCAAGCTGGCCGAGCGGGCCATCCAGCCCATCCTACCCGACCTGGAGGACTTCCCCTACACCATCCGCCTGGTGTCGGACATCCTCGAGTCCAACGGCTCCAGCTCCATGGCCACCGTCTGTGCCTGTTGCATGGCGCTCATGGATGCCGGTGCGCCCATCAAGCGCCCCGTCGCCGGTGTGGCCATGGGCCTGATCAAGGAAGGCGAGAAGATCGCCGTGTTGACCGACATCCTCGGCCTCGAGGATCATCTCGGCGACATGGACTTCAAGGTCACCGGCACCAGCGAGGGCGTGACCGCCTTCCAGATGGACACCAAGATCGGCGGCATCACCCGCGAGATCTTCACCGAGGCCCTGACCGACGCGCGCAACGCCCGTCTGCACATCCTCGGTGAGATGGACAAGTGCATGAGCGAGCCGCGCGCCGAGATGTCGGAGTTCGCGCCGAAGATCGACACCATCCAGATTCCGGTGAAGAGCATCGGCCAGCTCATCGGCCCCGGCGGCAAGGTCATCAAGAAGATCCAGGAGGAGACCGGCGCCAACATCGAGGTGGATGACGAGGGCATGGTCTTCGTCTCCAGCATCGACCAGGCCGGCGGCGAGGCTGCCATGGAGTGGATCCGCGGCATGATGGCCGAGCCCGAGGTGGGAGCCACCTACAAGGGTCGCGTGGTCTCCATCGTGGACTTCGGCGCCTTCGTCGAGTACCTGCCCAGCAAGGAAGGCCTGCTGCACATCTCCGAGCTCGAGTGGTTCCGCGTGGGCGACGTGTCCGACGTGCTCCAGGAGGGCGAGGAGATCGAGGTCAAGCTGGTCGAGGTGGACAGCCGCAGCGGCAAGGTCCGGCTCAGCCGCAAGGCGCTGCTGCCCAAGCCCGAGGGCTACGAGGAGTCGGCGTCGCAGGACCGTGGTGGACGCGGCGGTGACCGTGGTGGCCGTGGCGGCGACCGTGGTGGTCGCGGCGGTGATCGCGGTGGACGCGGTGGCGGTGGTGGTGGTCGAGGACGCCGCTAGCGTGAACTCGGGTCATTGAAATGAACCTGGGTCGCTATCAGAGCGAAGAGCCGCCCCGCCGCCAGGATCTGGCTGGCGGGGCGGTGCTTCTGGAGATCCCGGTGCAGACGTCGCTGGCGGTGAGCCTCGGCGTCTGGCTGCGGCGCGGCAGCACCGCGGAGACCGACGAGTTCCTGGGCGCCTCGCATTTCCTGGAGCACATGGTCTTCAAGGGCTCGACCAGCCGGTCGGCCCTGGCGATCGCCGAGGCCTTCGACTCCATCGGGGCCCAAGTGGACGCCTTCACCACCAAGGATAACGTGGCGTTCACCCTCAAGGTGTTGCCCGATTTCTTCCCGCAGGCGCTCGGGATCCTGGCCGACATGCTGCTGCGGCCCGCCTTCGATCCGGCGGCCATCGCCCTGGAGCAGGACGTTGTCTGCGAGGAGATCCAGGAGGCGCTGGACACGCCCGAGGATCGGCTTCACGACGCCTACGCGGCCCGTGTCTTCGGATCCCATCGACGCAGTCGTCCCATCCTCGGCACGCCGGAATCGGTGCGGGCCCTGGATCAGGCCATGCTGCAACGGGCCCATCGCCGGCTCTTCAGCGGACCGAACGTGGTGCTGTCGCTGGCCGGTCATCTGGAGCCGGCTTATCCCGACCTGGTCACCGAGGCGTTCGCGGAACTGGCTGCGCCGGGCGCCGAGCCCTGGCCGGCGGCCGGGCCGGATGCTCCCGATCCCGCCGCGCGAACCGCGTCCGATCTGGTGCTGCAGAGCTCGGTGATCCAGAGCTACTTCGAGATCGGAAACCTCGGTCCGTCCACGCGGCACGCCGATCGTATCGCGGTGCTGTTGACCAGCAACCTGCTCGGCGGCGGCATGAGCAGCCGGATCTTCCAGGCCGTTCGCGAGCGCGAGGGTCTGGCCTACACCATCTACACCTACCTGGAAATGGGACCGGACACGGGGCTGGTGAGCTGCGCCGGCAGCTGTTCGCCCGAGAAGGAACAGCGCGTGCGCGAGGTCGTGGCGCGCGAGTATCGCAAGCTTCGCGACGACGGTCCCACCGTTGACGAGCTGGCCAGCAACAAGGCCCAGCTCAAGTCGCAGCTGATGTTCGCACTCGAGGGTGTCCACAACCAGATGCACCGGGCCGCCAAGAACGAGATTGTCTTCGGCCGCTTCGTGCCGGTGACAGAGCTGGTGGAGAAGGTGGATGCGGTGGACGGTGAGACGGTGCTGCGGTGCGCGCGCGACTGGTTCGATCCGGAGCGACTGGTGCACGCGACGCACCGGCCTGCAGGGGACGATCAGATCGAGAGTCGGTAGGACTTCCCGGCATCCAGGCAGGCGTATTGCCAGCCCAGTCGGTCCACGGTCTGCCAGGTGTCTTCGGTGAGCAGCCCTTCCTTGACCAGATGTTCCAGCGCTTCGGGATAGGAACCGTGGGCGGTGCGATAGTGCCGGGCCGCCTCGCCGACCTCGGCCTTGAGCTGCCGCAGGCGGAGCAGTCGGAGGGCTTGCTGGTTCTCGTCGAGCCAGGAGACGGCCACGGCTTGCTCCACCGGCACGCCGCGTTCGGGGGCCGGGGCCGCCAGCCCGATGAGCGCCATCTCGCCCAGCGCCAGCGGCGCCCAGCGGAACCCGCCGAAGGCCAGGATCAAGAGCGCCACCATGAGACTCAGCACGGGCTTGCGGAAATTGCTCGGGCGTCGGCGCTTGCCCTTGGCGTCGCCGTCCCCGGATTGGGCGTCCAGGTCCTCTTCGGGCAGGACCGCCTGGAGCCAGCCCTCGTCGACGAACGACTTGAGCAACTCGCGAGTCGTGAAGCTGGCAGTACGCGCCAGACGGATGATGCGTCCAAGGGGGCGGCCGCCCAGGGCCAGCTTGATGATGCGCCGGCCGGTGGGCGAGAGGGAGTCCGGCGGCGGCGGCGTGTCACCCTGCAGGAAGGTGACGGACTGGCTCGGGAACAGCCGCGCAAGTTCAGCTTCCTCGTCGAGGCGTCGCGCGGCTTCCATGAGGAGCCCCTGCACGTCCATGCCGATGCGCCAGCGGACGCCCGGTGGCGTGTCCTTGGTGGCGGTGAAGTGGTAACGGCCGCGCCGCATCTTCATACCGCGGTGAGCCATCTCGCGGGCCACGCTCTGCAGCACGGCGTCGAGGCCCTCGCGGTCCATGAGTTCCTCGGAAACCAGGATCTCGGCCAGGTCTAGCGAGCTGTTCTGGCGGATGTATCCCACGTGCGCCCACTGGCTCTCGGTGAAGAAGCCGTAGTTGCGCAGGTACGTCTCGAGCGGATCGGGTGCTTCGCTGCGACGGTCGCGGGTGGAGATCAGCACGCCCTTGTCGAACACGAACACCATCTCGCGGTGTCCCTCCAGCACCAGGAAGCCACTCTTCTGCTGGGTGGCGATGAGCTGGAGGATCTCCGCCAGATTGAAGTCGTGGAGTTGCCCTTTCAGTGCCATGTCATGTCACTTTCTCAAGCCCGGCCCGGTCCCGGCGCGGGACTGGCGTGGATCTGGACGAGTCGTTCGGGCAGCGTGAGGCGGAGTCGCGAGCCGTCGACCATGGCCACCCCGTAGATCACCACAAGCAGGATCCAACCCGCCGCCACGGGCCAGCCGAGGGGACCCGTCCAGTTGGACGCCGGCAGGGGCAGCCAGAGTGCGTGCATGGTCTCTTCGGCCAGACTCAACCCAGGGGTCGACCAGGTGGCCGCGGGATCGAAGGCCCAGCCGAATCCGATGAGGAACAGGGCCAGCGCGAGGACGGTCAGTCGGCTCAGCGCCGGGCCCGGTTCGCCGACAGCCAGGTGCGCCGCGCCGGGAACCAGCCGGGCCAGGGTGACCAGGCGGGCGGTGGTGGCCAGGCCCATGGTGCGGCTCCGGTTCTTGAGCAGGGTCGCGAGCACCATTTCGCTGCGCGATCGATCGGCGGTCTCGCCGCAGTCGCGACAGAGCACCATGCCGTCGCGGTCGAGACTGCAGTCCCGGCAGATCTCGTCACCACAGCTCTCGCACTGGCGGACATCGTCCTGCAGGCCACTCCAGTAGGCGAGCACCACGGCCATGCAGAGCAATCCGCCGAGGAGCACGAACAGAGGCAGCGGAGGCGTGCCCAGGAAGTAGTTCCAGGCACCGGTGCCGGCCTGCGGCGGGTCCCGGCCGATCTCGCTTCGTGCGCTCGCGCGAAGGTCCGACAGCGTGAGGTCCACGTAGAGGGCGGGGGAGAAGTCGCCGGTGGCTT
>PIVY01000649.1 GCA_003353795.1 bacterium | reverse complement strand
TCTTGGGACTGGCCGCCGAGACTGGCGTGGTGATGCTCGTCTATCTCAACGGAGCCTACGAGCGCTTCCTCGCCGAGGGCCGAATGAACGAGATCGCCGACCTGAAGCAGGCCATCATCGCGGGCTCGGTCGAGCGCGTCCGCCCGATCCTGATGACCGTCGGAACGACCATGATCGGACTTCTTCCCATCATGACCGGCACCGAGACCGGCACCCGCGTGATGAAGCGAATCGCGGCGCCGATGGTGGGAGGGCTCGTCTCTTCGACGGTGCTGACCCTGGTCGTCCTGCCGGCCATCTATCTGATGTGGAGACGGATTTCGCTGCGAAGGGCATCGGCCTCAAAGGCTGCCGAGGCCAAGGACTGATGGATGAACGAGAAGGAATGAGCCGGTGATGGACGCTCTATTCGAGCTGACTGCGCTACCCAACCTGCACCCGGCGCTGGTGCACTTTCCCATCGCGCTGGCGGCAGTGGCTCTGCTCTTCGATGTGGCTGTCTTCACTCGTGGGCGGTGGGCATTTCTAGAGCCGGCCGCGGCTGCTCTGTGGGCCCTCGCAGCGGCCGGTGCCGGTGCCACCTACCTGGCCGGGCGCGCCGCGGCCGACGGAGTGGGCTCCCTCTCGTCCGCCGCGGAGGCGACTCTTGCCTCCCACGCGGACTCGGCTCTGGCCACCGTTTCGGCAATTGGTGTGCTCGCGCTGATTC
>PIVY01000156.1 GCA_003353795.1 bacterium | reverse complement strand
GGCCCGAACTGTCGGCCATCACCCGCATGAATCAGCGCTACGCCCAGCGCATCAACTGGGAGTACATCGGCACCGACCGCATGAAGCAGGCGTTCATCGCCGACCTCATCGAGGGCCTCGACCTGCCGTACGGCTTCACCGCGGAGGACCTGAGCGGCGAGCAGATCAGCGAGGAGGAAGAAGAGGAACTGGGCCGCACCCTGCTGCTCACCGTGCTCTTCATCTTCATGACCCTGGCCGCCTTGACCGAGAGCTTCACCCTGCCCCTGCTCCTGATGCTGGCCGTACCCATGGCCCTGGTCGGCGTGGTCGGAGTGTTCTGGGCCGACGGCAGTCCCTTCGACAGCTCGGCGCAGATCGGCCTGGTGCTCATGTTCGGCATCGTGGTGAACAACGCCATCCTGCTCATCAACCGGTTCCGGTTGCAGGTGCGAGAACAGGTGGACGACCACGATCTGGTGGGCAAGGGTGTGCCCTTCAAACGTCGACTCGGCGGCTTCGACCTCTGGCGCCTGGAGCCGCAGCAGCGCTACGACCTCCTGAAACGCGCCATCGTGGACGGCACCCGCATCCAGATGCGGTCGATCCTGCTGGCCAGCGGCACCACCATCGCCGGCCTGCTCCCCTTGCTCTACAAGCTGGAGGAAGCGGGCGGCGGCAAGGACATCTGGGAGAATCTGGCGCTGGCGTCCATTGGCGGTCTGGCCAGTTCGACGGTGCTCATCCTGATGGCCATGCCGGCGCTGTACTGGGCGTTCACGCGTCTGGGTTGGTGGCTGGCGCGCATCGGCAGCAAGATGCGATCGCCACGGTACTCGGCGGAGCCCGCGCAGAGCGACTGACAGCGGCGGCGAAATCTGTTACGCTGGCCAGCATGGAGACCCGTGACCCCATCGCGCCGGTCGCCCGCCTCGTCACCCTGCGCCGCGAACTCCATGCGTTTCCCGAGGTGAGTGGCGAAGAAGTCGGCACCGCAGCCTGCCTGCGGGAGTTCTTCGTGCCCTGCCATCCCGCCCGGCTGCTCGACAACCTGGGCGGGCACGGTCTGGCCGTGGTCTTCGACAGCCCCGAGCCCGACCGTGGCCCCACCGTGGCCCTGCGCGCGGAACTGGATGCCCTGCCCATCCAGGAGACCGCCGATCACGATCACGCCTCACAGCGCGATGGCGTGGCCCATCTCTGCGGCCACGACGGCCACATGGCCATGCTCTGCGGCGTCGCCCTCGGACTGCAGGAGCGGCCGCTGCGCCGGGGGCGCCTCGTGCTGCTCTTCCAGCCCGCCGAGGAGACCGGCGAGGGCGCGCGCGCGGTGTGCGCCGATCCTCGCTGGCAGGATCTGGACGCCGACTACGTCTTCGCCCTGCACAATTTACCCGGCTATCCCCTCGGACACGTGCTGCTGCGGACCGGACCATTCTGCGCGGGCAGTGTCGGCCTGGTCATCCGCCTCGAGGGACGCACCTCCCACGCCGCCTATCCCGAGAAGGGCCGCAGCCCGGCCAACGCCATGAGCCGGCTGCTGACCGAGCTGGTCACACTGCCATTGGATCTCGAACGCGCAGGCGTCCTGGCGCTGGTCACGGTGGTGCACGCGCGTCTGGGCGAGGTCGCCTTCGGCACCACGCCGGGCGAAGCCGAAATCATGGCCACCCTGCGCTCGGACGACGAGGCCGTGCTCGAGGATCTGCAGGCACGAGCCGTGGCCCTGGCCGGCAACGTGGCCGACGAGGAGGGTCTACGCTGCGCGCTGGACTGGGTGGACGAGTTTCCCGTCACCGAGAACGAAGACCTGGCAGTGGCCGTCGCCGACCGGGCCGCCCTCGCTGCCGGCCTGTCCATCGACGAGCCCGACGAGAGTCCCTTCCGCTGGTCGGAGGATTTCGGCTGGTTCACTCGGCAGACGTCCGGCGCGGTGATCGGCGTGGGATCGGGCGAGAACCAACCAGGCCTGCACGCCCCGGACTTCGACTTTCCCGATGAACTCCTGCCCGTGGGGCTGCGCTTCTGGGACGCACTGATCGAGGAGCTGGGGCTACGCTGAGTGCTGGCGCCGTCGTCAGCGGTGGCGCACGACCGCCTTCGCCGCCAACCGGACGCCACCCGCCTCGATGGTGACAAGGTAGACCCCCGAAGACACCGGTCCGCCGGCCGCATCGCGCCAATCCCAGCGCAGGGAATGCGGCCCCGCGTCGACGTGTCGGTCGGCGAGCGTGGCTACCCGCCGCCCGGCCAGGTCCACCACCCCGATCCGTACCTGCCCGGCTCGCGGTACGGAGAATTCGATCACACTCGCTCCCCCCGGCTCCTGCCGGACCGGCCCGATGCTCGGGGCGGCGACTCCGGTGACCTCGTCCGGAATCGCCGTGACCGGCCCGTCGACGATGTCCCGCACCAGTTGCTTCAGTTCCTCGATCTCGGCGCAGATGTCTGCCGTCGTGACGGTCACGAAGGTGCCGGCGAGGTCTCGGGCGGGGTCGATCCAGGGTGTGAGGCGGAAGGCGCCAGGGCTGGAATGCTCGAGCGCCGGCCAGGCGCCGCCGTCCCAGAACCAGGAGCCGATCCCGTAGCCGTGGAATTGCGGCAGGCAGGGAGGCGTGCTGAGCGGCGGGGCGCCGGCCGTCTGATCGGTCAGTGCGACGGCGACCGCAGCCTCGGTCAGCACCCGGACACCGCCGATCTCGCCGCCGCCGATCCACATCTCGACCAGATGAGAGTAGTCGCGCAACGACGTCCGCGCACCGCCGGCCAGGCGCGGGTTGGTGGTACTGGTGTAGGCGGTGCTCGTCATGGCCAGCGGGTCACCCACGAATTCCGCGAAGAGATCCACGAACGGGCGATCCCCCGCGGCGATCTCGCACATCCGGCCCGCGACCTGGAACGAGTTGCCGCCGTAGAGGAACTGGCCCCCCGGCGGCCCGATCAACGGCAACGCACCGATCTCGTCGACGCAGTCGCCGAGGGTCGCCGCCGGGTCGCTCAGGCACGGCGAGGCGGCACCGTCGATACCCGAGGTGTGGGACAGGAGCTGGCGGAGGGTGATGGCGCCCTTCTCACCGGTCCAGCCGAGCCACTCGCCGGTGGTGTCGTCGAGACCGAGGAGGTCGCGATCGACCGCCGCCATGACCACGGCCGCGGTGAGCCACTTGGCCGCCGAGGCGGTTGGCACGATCTCCAGCAGCGAGTAGCCGACGGCGCGTTCGTAAACCACATCCTGATCCACGACGACGCGGAGCGAGCATCCGGGCAGATCGTGGTCGGCGACCAGCGATACGAGGAAGTCGTCGACGGGGGTGAAATCTTCCCGGTGCGATCCGGCCTGCGTCGACGAACTGACACAGAGCAGCACGAGCAGCCAGGCCAGACAATGGCCGGGTGGTCGGGCGCGGTCGGCAAGGGAATGAAATCGCATGATGGTCGCTCCTGGCCTGACCGACGAGTAGGCCAGCCGCGACCATCATACCACGCCATCGCGGGCCCCGGGAACTAGCCGCCGCCGCCTGCGGCCAGCTTCGCGCCGAGATAGTACGGCCAGATCGCTGTCGCCACGATGGCCTTGACCAGGCCCAGCTTCACGAAACCGATGGTGAACAGCCAGCCGGCGAACCAGAGCGGGCCCACCACGCCGGCAACTTCCATCTTTCCGGTGATCTTCTGCTCTTCGGCCATGGTGATCCTCTCTATTCCAGGAACTCCCGCACCACCGCGCAGAACCGCTTCGCCCCCTCCTCCACCCGCTCCGGCGGCATGAAGCTGAAGTTGAGCCGAGCGTGGTTCTCGTTGCCTCCGCAGGGATAGAAGGCGCCGCCGGGCACGTAGGCCACGTCGCGCTTCAGGCAGGCCTCGAGCAAGTCGCGACCGTTGACGTGTTCGGGCAGCGTCACCCAGAGGAAGAGGCCGCCCTCGGGACGGGTGAAGGTCACGCCGTCGGGCAACTCGGCCTCGAGCACCGCCATCATGACCGCTCGCCGCTCGCGGTAGACCTCGATCACCCGGGCGATGTTGTCCTCGAGCCCGAACTGCTCCAGATAGCAAGCCACCTGCCGCTGCACCAGGGTGCTGGTATGCAGATCGGCGCCCTGCTTGACCATGATGTACCGTGGCAGCAGGTCCGCCGGTGCAACCAGCCAGGCGCAGCGCAGGCCCGGGCAGAAGATCTTCGAGAAGGTGCCCAGGAAGACCACGTTGTCGTGCTCGTCGAGGGCCTTCAGGGCCGGCAAGGGCTCGCCCTCGAAACGCAGTTCGGCGTACGGCGCGTCCTCTACCAGCACGACCCCCGCGCGCGCGGCGATGTCCACCACGGCCTGCCGTCGTTCCAGCGACCAGGTGCGACCGCTGGGATTCTGGAAGTCGGGAATGGCGTAGATGATCTTGACCCGGTCGTTGGCCGCCAGGGCCGCGGCCAGGGCCTCGGGCACCATGCCCTGGTCGTCGGTCTCCACCTCCACGAAGCGCGGCTGGTAGGCCTTGAACGCGCCGATGGCGCCCACGTAGGTGGGGCTCTCGCAGATCACCACGTCGCCCTCGTCGAGCAGGATCTTGCCGGTGAGGTCGAGGCCCTGCTGGGAACCGCTGGTGATCATGATGTCGTCGGCCGTCACCCGGGTGTGCTGGGCCCGGTTCATGCGCTCGGCGATGAGCGCGCGCAGGGGCGGGTCGCCCTCGGTGGTGGAGTACTGCAGCGCCTTGCTGCCCTCGGTCTCGAGGACCCGGCGGGTGATCTCGGCCATCTCCGCGGCGGGAAACAGTTCGGCGGCCGGCAGGCCACCGGCGAATGAGATCACTTCGGGCTTCTGGGTGAGCTTCAGGAGTTCGCGGATCTCGGAAGCGCGCAGGAACTCCATCCGCCGGGCGAGGCTGTGCCGTGGCTGGGTCATGATGGGACCGCCTTGGGTTGCAGACGGGTGGGATGAACACAGATTCACAGAACAAAGATGGTGAGTGGATCGGGGGAAGTAAAGCAGTTGCGCCGACCCGCTCAACAGGACTATTGGCAACCTTTTAACGAGGTGTTATGGTTGCGCCCGCTACCGCCCATCGACACGGCCCGTCACCCCCCGGAAGGATGGTATCCATGTCCTCGGTTGCGACCTTCGCAGGCTCCAGCGTAGGCAAGAAGGTCCTCGTGGCGATCACCGGCCTGATGCTCCTCGGCTTCGTGATCGTGCACCTCCTCGGGAACCTCACGCTCTTCATTCCCGACGGCGGACATGCCTTCAACGAGTATGCACACTTCCTGGAGGGACTTCTCCACGGCTGGTTGATCATCGCCTTCGAGATCGGGCTCATCGCTGCAGCCCTGGTGCACGCGATCTATGCGATCACCGTGGCCTGGCTCGACAAAGAGAAGGCCCGGCCCCAGAAATACGCCATGGTGAAGAACGCCGGCGGCAAGAGTCGCAAAACCCTGGCGTCGCGGAGCATGATCTTCACCGGGCCCATCATCCTGGTCTTCATCGTCCTGCACGTGAAGATGTTCAAGTTCGCGCCCGAGCTGGCGGCCACTCCCCACGGCGAGATCAAGAATCTCTACGCCGTGGTCGACCGCGCGTTCTCCGTACCCTGGATCGTGATCGCCTACATGGTGGTGATGACGCTGCTGGGTATGCACCTTTGGCACGGCGTGTGGAGCGCCTTCCAGTCGCTGGGTCTGAACAGCGACCGGCACATCAAGCTTCTCACCCGCCTCTCGGTGTTCGCCGGCGTCGTCCTCGGCATCGGCTTCCTGGTGCTGCCCGTCTTCATGTATTTCACCAGCCCGGGAGGTCACTAGCATGAGCGTGAAACTCGACGCCAAGATCCCGGGTGGGCCGCTTGCCGACAAGTGGGATCGCCACGCCATGGACAACGGGCTGGTGGCCCCGGCCAACCGCCGCAAGTTCCACGTCATCGTCGTGGGCACGGGCCTCGCCGGCGGCGGCGCCGCCGCTACGCTGGGCGAGATGGGCTTCAACGTCACCAACCTCTGCATCAACGACACGCCGCGGCGCGCGCACTCCGTGGCGGCCCAGGGCGGCATCAACGCGGCCAAGAATTACCAGAACGACGGCGACAGCATCGAGCGCCTGTTCTACGACACGATCAAGGGCGGCGACTACCGCAGCCGCGAGGCCAACGTCTACCGCCTGGCGCAACTGTCGACCGAGATCATCGACCAGTGCGTGGCCATGGGCGTGCCCTTCGCGCGCGAGTACGGCGGCACCCTCGCCAACCGCTCGTTCGGCGGGGTGCAGGTGAGCCGCACGTTCTACGCCCGCGGGCAGACGGGACAGCAACTCTTGCTGGGCGTCTACTCCGCGCTGTCGCGTCAGATGGCCGCCGGCACGGTGAAGTCGTATCCGCGGCACGAGATGCTCGACCTGGTGGTGGAGAACGGCCGGGCGGTGGGCATCATCGCCCGCGATCTGGTGAGCGGTGAGATCAAGCGCTTCGCCGGCGACGCGGTGGTGCTCGCCACGGGCGGCTACTCGCCGGTGTATTTCCTGTCGACCAACGCGGTGAACTGCAACGCCACGGCAGCCTGGCGCAGCCACAAGCGCGGCGCCCTGTTCTCCAATCCTTGCTACACCCAGATCCACCCCACGGCCATTCCGCAGGCAGGCGACTACCAGTCGAAGCTCACGTTGATGAGCGAGAGTCTGCGTAACGACGGTCGAGTGTGGGTCCCCAAGGATCCGGGCGACAAGCGCAAGGCCACGGATATTCCCGAGGCCGACCGCGACTACTACCTGGAACGCCGCTACCCGGCCTTCGGCAATCTGGTGCCCCGCGACATCGCGGCCCGGGCCTCCAAGCTGGAGTGCGACGCCGGCAAGGGCGTGGGCGGCACAGGCTACGCGGTGTACCTGGACTTCGCCGACGCCATCGGTCGCCTGGGCAAGGATGTGGTGGCCGACCGCTACGGCAATCTCTTCGCCATGTACGAGGAGATCACCGACGAGAATCCGTACCAGACTCCCATGCGCATCTACCCCGCGCCGCACTACACCATGGGCGGCGTCTGGGTGGACTACAATCTCATGTCCACCATTGACGGCCTGTTCGTGGCCGGCGAGGCCAACTTCTCCGACCACGGCGCGAACCGGCTCGGCGCCAGCGCTCTCATGCAGGGTCTGGCCGACGGCTACTTCGTGGTGCCGCGGGTGGTGGCAAGCTATCTCGCTGGCGCTGGCAACAGCCCGGCCGACACCTCGGCGGCGGCCTTCGGCGACGTCGAGAACGAGGTCAAGACGCGTTACGACAAGCTGCTCTCCATCCAGGGCAACAAGACCGTGCGCGACTACTGGTGGGACCTGGGCCGCGTGATGTGGGACAAGGTGGGCATGGCCCGCGACCGGGCCGGCCTCGAGGAGGCGATCCAGACGATCGGCTCCCTCCGCGAGGAATACTGGCAGAACGTGAAGGTGCCCGGCGGCGCCGACGACCTCAACAAGCACCTCGAGATGGCCGGCCGCGTGGCCGACTTCCTCGAACTCGGGGAGTTGATGGCCCGCGACGCCCTCATGCGCGAGGAGTCGTGCGGCGGTCACTTCCGTGAGGAGCACAAGACCGAGGAGGGCGAGGCCAGGCGCGACGACAAGAACTTCACCTTCGTCTCCGCCTGGGAGCACAACGGCGAGAACCAGGAGCCGACCATGCACAAGGAAGACCTGGTGTTCGAGAACGTGAAACTCAAGACCCGAAGCTACAAGTAAGGAGGTGGTCCTGATGAGTAAGACGATCAACCTGAAGATCTGGCGACAGAAACGCGGCGAGAAGAAGGGCCGCTTCGAGACCTACACGGTGAAGGAAGTGCTCGACGAGATGTCCTTCCTCGAGGTCCTCGACATCCTCAACGAGAACCTGGCCCGCGAGGGCAAGGAACCGGTTGAGTTCGACAGCGACTGTCGCGAGGGCATCTGCGGCACCTGCGGCCTGGTGATCAAGGGCATCGCCCACGGCACCCACGCCGCCACGACGACCTGCGAGATCCGCATGCGCGGCTTCCAGGACGGCGAAACGGTGACCGTGGAACCGTTCCGCGCCGGCCCCTTCCCCGTGCTCAAGGATCTGGTCGTGGACCGCGAGTCCTTCGACCGGATCCAGATGGAAGGCGGATTCGTCACCGCGAACGTGGGCTCGGCGCCGGACGGTAACGCCGTGCCGATCCCCAAGGAGAACGCCGACAAGGCCATGGACGCCGCGTCGTGCATCGGCTGCGGCGCCTGCGTGGCGGCATGCCCCAATGCGTCGGCATCGCTGTTCGTGTCGGCGAAGATCTCTCAGCTGTCACGCCTGCCCCAGGGTGAACCGGAGCGGAAGCGCCGGGCGCTCAAGATGGTGGCGCAGATGGACGCCGAGGGATTCGGCGACTGCTCCAACCACGGCGAATGCGAGGCCGTGTGTCCGAAGGAGATCTCCATCGAGCACATCGCGGTAATGCGTCGGGAATACATGAAGGGTGTGTTCGGGGGGAGCAAGTAGCTGCCGTCGTTCAGATCCACGAGATCGGCCCGCTCCTGGTGAGCGGGCCGTTTCCGTTGTGCGCCGGGTCCCGGCTGACTGGCTACCCTGGACTCGTGACTCTAGCTTGTGATTCCCCGCAATCATTTGCCTCGAGACGCCCGATTCGAACGGCGGAAAGAAGTCCTCATGAACGTGACGAAGTTCCTCCAACTCAGCCTGATCGCCTGCGCCGTCGCCCTGACCGCCGCCGGTGTGCGGGCCGAGGTCGTGGAGTATTCCCTCGAGAACGTCGTCCTGGACGATTCCAGCGCCCAGATGTCGGGGACCTTCACGTGGACCTACGACGTCGGCGATTTCGAGAACGGCGTCGGCGTGTTCACCTTCCTGGAGATCCCCTTCACGGCGCACGACCACACGGACCTGACCGCGATGGTCGACGTGGGCAGTTCGGTGGAGATCACCCTCGAGGGGAGCGTCCACGACGATGGGGTCGACATCACCCTCGTCCTGATGCAACCGCTCACGCCTACCTCCGGCACGGCGATCGATCTGACCATGAGTCACTACGAGATCGGCGGCAACGGCTTCCACGACGGCCTGTTCCTGAGCGGGAGCATCGAGCCCACCGCAGCCACGGCCGTCGGGGATGGGAACGGGGCGCCGGTCGCATCGCTGGCGATCCACCCCAACCCGTTCAACCCGGTGACCACGTTGTCCTACGATCTCTCGCGCCCCGCCAGCCTCCGCATCGGCATCCACGATCTCTCCGGTCGCCTGGTCCGGACGCTCGTCGCCGAGCAGTACCGTCCCGCCGGGGGCTTCACCATCGACTGGCGCGGGCGCGACGACGCCGGCCGGGCACTGCCTTCCGGCATGTACCTGGTGCACATGAAGGCCGGAGACGAGTCCGTCACGCGCAAGGTGATGTTGACCAAATGACGCCCCGCGGCTCGGCGAAGATGATCAGTACGGATTGACGCGCGATGTCGGGACGAGCGTCACCACGAAGGGCATGAAATCCACCTCCGGGCAGATGGAGCAGATCGCCGTCGATTCCGAAAGTTGAGCCGGTGGAGCCCGTTTTCGACGATTTTACCCGCGAATCGGTCGGTCGGCAGGCGGCCCGGGAAGTGGCGGATAGGAGCCAGAATCGGGCAACAGAGACGATTCCGGCCCTGTCGCCACCGATAGATTGTTGCCCCACGAAAATTTCAATCGTGCGAAACGACCGCTCAACACCTAAATTGCAGCCCTGGACGGGCGACCGCGCTCGTCCGATTAGCCGGTGACCGGCTCGTCGTACCGATGATGGACACGAAGCTGATCCCGGTGTGTACCAAGGATGTTCTGACTTGAAGAAGATTTACGTGGGTAACCTCAGTTTCAACAGCAACGACCACGACCTGAACGCCCTCTTCGCCGAGTACGGCGAGGTCACCAGCGCGACCGTGGTCATGGATCGCGACACCGGCCGGTCCCGGGGCTTCGGCTTCGTGGAGATGTCCGATGACAACGCCGCCATGCAGGCGATCCAGGCCGTCAACGGCAAGGATGTCGATGGCCGCCAGCTGAACGTGAACGAGGCCCGCCCCCGCGAGCCGCGCAACAGCGGCTCCCGCTGGTAAACACGGTCGCTCCGGCCTCACGGCCGGTTGACCTGCAGGTTTGCCGGACCCCGTCCTCCTCGTGAGGACGGGGTCTTTTTTTGCCGGAGTCGGAGCCCTCGATAACCGGTTCTGCTACTCTCCCATCGTCCCGACCTTCTTCATCGACGAGAGCCTGACCATGCGTGGCGCCTTTCGACACGATCGCTTCTCCACCGGCGAGGAGATCGCCCATGCCGTGACCCATGGCCTGGGGACGCTCCTGGCGGTCGCCTACATGATCGTGGCGGTGGTGCTCGCAGCCCGGGGAGGCTCGCCACGATTGGTGGTCGGCGTGGCCGTTTTCGGATCCACCATGGTGACGCTCTACGCCGCGTCGACACTCTACCATGCGCTCACTCCGCCACGTGCCAAGCGCGTCTTCGAGCGACTCGATCACGGAGCCATCTACCTGCTCATCGCCGGCTCGTACACGCCGTTCTGCCTGAATGTCCTCGGCGGCGGCTGGGGATGGACGCTCTTCGGCATCGCCTGGGGGCTGGCCATCCTTGGGATCCTGTACGAGGTGGTCCTCGGACGTCCCTGGAAGCGGCTGTCGCTTGTCTTCTACCTGGCCCTGGGATGGTTGATGGCCGTTGCGGTGAAGCCGCTCATGGCCGCACTGCCCACGCCGGCGTTGTGGTTGCTCGCACTGGGCGGCGTGTCGTACAGCGCCGGAGCCGTGTTCTACGCCTGGCGCGGATTCCCCTATCATCACGCCGTGTGGCACCTCTTCGTGCTCGGCGGCACCGCGCTGCACGCCATCTGCGTCATGAGGTACGTCGTGCTGGTGGGGTGACCGGGTCCGGCGATCAGGGATCGCGATCAGGACGCAGTTCGTCGAGGTCGCACTCGGTGAAATCCACCACCCGCACCGGAGCGGTCGGCGACGGCACCTCGGGCAGCATCAGGTCCTGCTTGATGTGCAGCACGTAGTAGTCGTCGAACGCCAGGTACAGCGTTCGCCCTGCCTCCACCACCGTCTCGTTGGCGAGCCCGAACAAGGCCTCTCCCGCGTTGAACGGCACGTACTCGCCGAAGACTCCGCTGATCGAACAGGCGACACGCACGGACGGCGCATCGTCGCGGTCGGTCCAGAACAGATAGTGTTGCCCGGCGTACGCCACGAGCGAGGCCGACTCGGCCTTCACGCCCACGGTGACCGGCAGGATGTTCTGCCACTGCCAGTGCACGAGGTCGTCGGAGGTGGCGTACGCGATGGCCATGTACTGGGCGTAAGGCGCCAGGCGCACCGAGTTCAGCATGACGTAGCGCTGGGCGATGTGGTCGCTGCCGCGGTCGAAGACGAAGGGGTCGCGGCAATCGTACTCCCACGGCAGATCGACCTCGTCGGTATCGTAGGCGCTCCAGAAGTACTCGTCGTGCGGCGGGCCTTCGAGGATGAGTCCGTCCTCGCCGTGCTCGTTGTAACGTTTCCAGGTGAACAGATCGGCCGACACTGCCAGTCCCACCCGTTGCTCCGCGCTGGAGAGCGGCGTGCCGTGGTCCCACTTCACGCCGGTGTAGAACATGTACCAGAGACCGTCGACGTCGTTGCGGATGATGTGCGGCGCCCAGGTGAACGAAGGGCTCCAGCCGACCGGCCCCGTGCGAAGGTCGATGCGCTCGTGCGTGCTCCAGTCCGAGAGGTCGCCGGCCGAGGCGTGGCCGAAGGTCAACTCCCCGGCGCGGGTGGTCCAGCTGGTGGCCGGATCGGTGATGTGGAAGAGGTGGTAGTCGGTCCCGGTGGCGACGACGCAGAAGTCCTTGATGCCGCCGGACCAGGGCTTGTCGATGGTGACCGGATCGGCGTAGGTGATCGCCACCGCCGGGCACGATCGTTTGTCCAGCGGCGATGGCTCGACGGGGGCGGCGAGCTTCGTGGGAGTTTCCGTGCAGCCGCCGAGGGCTCCCAGGAGCGCGAGCAGGGCGATGGACGGCAGGATGAGCGCGATGTGTCGCATGGACCCCACGGTTTTTGCGGCGGAAGACGGTCGGGACTCTATTATCCCGCAGATCACCCATGCGTGGCACCCACAAGACGAGATGGACGTGGTTCGACGTCACTGCGTAATTGCGGATCGGCACCCGGCGGAATCGGCGAGACGCCTCCCACAGACGCTTCGCGTACTGCTTCCGATCCAAGTC
>PIVY01000648.1 GCA_003353795.1 bacterium | reverse complement strand
CACCCAGTCCTGGATCGTGCGGCGCTCGGTGAGCTCGCGCTGGTTCAGAGGCGTATCCCCGTCGTCCAAGCGCTCCAGCGTGTAGAGGTAGACCTCGGAGAGGCCCGTGGTCACGGGCCCGAGGCCCGGCACGACGCCCGGGGGAAGCTTGTCCTCCACCGACTCCAGGCGCTCCAGCACCATGGTGCGGGCATCGTAGACGTCCACCTCGTCGCTGAAGACCAGCGTGATCTGCGACAGGGCGTTGCGGCTGACCGAACGCACCTCGAGCAGCCCCGGCATGCCGACCATCACGAGCTCGAGGGGAACCGTGACCTGGCGTTCCACGTCCTCCGGGGCGTTCCCGGGCGCCTCCGTGGCCACCACCACCTGCACGTTGGTGACGTCCGGAAAGGCGTCCACCGCCAGGTCGCGCATGGCGGCCACCCCGGCCAACGCAAGCACCGCAGCCGCAACCACGACCACGATGCGGCGCGCCAGCGCCAGGCGGATGATGGATTCGACCACGGCTACTGGCCCAGGCGACGCCTTCGTTCGGCGTTGAGTCGGAAGGCGCCGTCGATCACGACCACGTCGCCCTCGTTCAGGCCCTCGACCACGGCCCGCAGCCCGTCGACCTCGCGTTCCAGGGTGACCGGGGCGAAGCGGAAGCGCCCCTCGCCCTCGCGCACGAAGACGTGATCGATGTCGCCGTCGCGCACGACGGCCGA
>PIVY01000647.1 GCA_003353795.1 bacterium | reverse complement strand
TCGATCGAGACGCCGGCTCAGGAGGAAGCAGTCCGCCAGTTCGCGGCGTATCTGGCGGCGGCTCGCTGACCTCGTGACACCCTGCCTAGTGGTGGTCTCCCCAGGACTTCTCGCCCGCAGTCACCGGCACCGGTAGTACGTTCTCCCGCGGGGGCAGCGGGCAGGTGGCGTAAGGCGTGAAGGAGCACGGCGGGTTGGTCGCGCGGTTGAAATCGAGGACCACGTTGCCGTCGGCGTCCGGCGCGTCGGCCGAGAGGAAACGGCCGCCGCCGTAGGTCTGGCGACCGTTGGACTGATCGCCGAAGACGATGAACATCGGCTGGCCCGGTTCGCCGACGGGGATGAGCCGGTGGCGCCGACCCTCCAGTTCGAAGACGAGGACGCCGGGGCTGGCCTGCTGTTCGATCTGGCCGAGGACGTTCTCGATGGGCACCGTCGAAGGCATGCCCTCCGATTCGAGGCGCGCGGTCACCCGCCAGGCGGCCTCGACGGGGAAGCGGTCGATGCCCTGGAAGTCGCGCCGCACCGGGCTGGCGTTGTCCTTGACCCGCAGGTAGTGGCGGTCGCCGCGCAAGATGACGAAGAAGCTCACCGTGCCAACCTGCATGACCGTGGCCTGGCCGGCCATGTCGGTGACCACGTCGACGGGCTGTGAGAGCGCCGCGCCATCCACCTCGACCGCAGTGGATGCTGCCGGCGTGAAGGTCACGC
>PIVY01000646.1 GCA_003353795.1 bacterium | reverse complement strand
CCGCTCTGGCCGTGAACATGAATCTGGCGCCCGTGCTCGACAGCTCGGTCACGTGGGATGATCGTGAGAGTTGGTTGGGCCACCGCGAGCGCTCGTTCGGTGCAACGACCGGCGACATCCTCCCGCCTGCCCTGGCCTTCGCCCGCGGCTGCCGCCAGGCCGGCGTCGTCTGCATCGGCAAGCATTTCCCGGGCTACGACGTGGCCGGCAACACCGACCTCGAGTTGCAGATCAGCGGTGCCGACCTCGAGCAGGTCGCCAGCGGCGAGGATCGCTTCTTCGCGGCCCGCGACGCGGTCGCCGGGGTGATGATGTCGAGCGTGATCTGCACGTCGCTCACCGAGCGGCCCGCGGTCCTGGAGGAACGACTGGTCGACCGCGCCCACTTCTCACCGCGCCACGTCGTGATGACCGACGACCTCTGGAGCCTGGCGCTGAGACGCTGGATGCGGCCCGACCTCGAGGTCGACTGGAAGGACTACCCGGCCGACGCCTGGGCCGAGCTGGGGGAGGCGGCGCTCCGGGCCGGCAACGATCTCCTGCTCGTGACCTATCCCGAGAAGGCCGGCGAACTCCGTGACGCGCTGGTGGACCTGGCCACGCGCGAGGCATGGGCGCGTGAGGCGATCGACGTGGCGGCTACCAGGGTGCTGGGACTGAAGGCGGATCTGGGAGCCCTGGTGTTAGGGATCCTGATGGCCGGTCACAAGAA
>PIVY01000645.1 GCA_003353795.1 bacterium | reverse complement strand
GCTCGGGAAGGCCAGGTTTAGCCGTGGTTGCGGGTCTCGAGAATGCGTTGCAGCGCGCGCACGTTGTAGCGGAAGCCGTGGATGAAGCCCGAGGTGTACTTCTTGAAGTCCCGCATCTGCATCAGCGTGCCGGCGACGTAGAGGCCCGGCACGTCGACCGATTCCCAGGCGCTGGTCTGGGCCGGGAACCGGCCGTTGATCGCCAACTGGGGACGGCAGCCGTCGCCGAAAATCGAGTCGTCGAAGCGGAATCCGGTGCAGCAGATCACGCGGTCGTAGGTGAGATTCTCGGTCTCTTCGTCGGCATGGGTGTAGGCCACCGACACCACGTACTTGCCGTCGTCTCGGCGTTCGATGCTACGAATCTCGCAGTCGAGGACCGCGTTCTGGGACTTGAGCTGATAGGTGTCGAGGAAGTTGTTGTTGACCGCCCGCAGGTGGCCTACGAAGTGGGTCTTCCAGGCGAATTTGATCGGCGTCGGGCTGGCGACGTGGATCACCGAGGCAGCGGCGATCAGGTTGTCGGCGGTCTCGAAGGCGGAGTTGCCCTTGCCCAGAACCAGCACCTGCTGGCCGATGAAGTCCTCTGGATCGACCGGCACATCCGTGTAGTTCTCGGTCAGCTCGATGCCTGGAATCGGTGGTAGATAGGGCCGGCTCATACCGGTGGCGACGATCACGTGAGGGGCCGCGAAACGGCGGCCGTCGGTGGCG
>PIVY01000155.1 GCA_003353795.1 bacterium | reverse complement strand
AAGTCATGTTCGACACGGTGTTTTCCTTCAAATACAGCGAGCGTCCCGGAGCCCCGGCCGCGCGTCTGGACGACGATGTCTCGGTGGACGGGAAGAAGCGGCGACTGGCGGCCCTCATGGCGGTCCAGGACGAGGTCTGGGCCGACATCGCGCAGCAGCAGGTGGGGCAGGTCTGGGACACGGTGGTCGAGGAGCCGGCGCGGCGCCCGGATGGGCACTGGCGCCTGCGGACGGCCAGCAATCGCAAGGTCGTGGTGCCGCTGACCGCGACCATGCCCGGACAGCGGCAACGCGTGCGCGTCACCGGCTGGCAGAACACGTCGTTCCTGGGCGAACCCGCCTGATTGATGGTTGGTGGGGTTCCGCCGATCCGCTACATTGGCCATGAGCGTCGTCTTCCCACCCCGAACGAGGTGATTGTCGTGTGGGTCTTCAGGCTGATCGTGCTGGTGGTCGTGGTCGCTGGGCTTGTCATCGTCGTGGCGGACAACAAGGACCAGACGGTCGATCTCCATTTCTTCAATTACGAATACCTCGATACGCCACTCATGTACGTGGCGGCCGGGTTCTTCTTCCTCGGCTTCCTCATGGCCCTCGTGGGCATGACCATGCGCGAGTGGAAGCACCGGCGCGAGATCGGACGGCTCAAGCGGCAGGTCCGAAATCTCGAGAAGGAACTGGCGGACCTGAGAACCCTGCCGCTGCAGGAACTGTCGGGCCAGACCGCGACGAAGGGCGACTGACGTGTGGCAACAGCTCTGGCCGTGGCTGGTCGGTGGAGCGCTGGTCGTCATGGCGGCCGCGGCGCTCTGGCTCACCCTGCGCCGCCCGGGCCGAGAGCACCTGAACGACCTGCGCATGAAGGCCCTGGACCAGTGGCTGGACGGCGACCCCGTGGGCGCCCGTGACGCGTTGCGCGATTACGTGAGCCATCATCCCGACGACACCGAGTCCTATTTCCAGCTGGCCACGCTCATGCGCCTGACCGGCGAACCGGGCCGGGCCGCGGCGCTGCATCAGAGCCTGGCCGTGCGCAAGGACCTGTCGCCCTGGCGTCGTATCGCCTCGGCCCTGGGTCTGGCCGAGGGATTCCTCGACCTCGGGCGGTACGAGGACGCCGAGACGACTCTCGACGAGGTTGCCGACCTCGCCGCGCGCGACGAGCGCTGGTACCGTCATCGATTCGCCGTGGCGGTCCGGCGAGGCGACGATGACGGCGCCAACGAGGTCCTGCGCAACGGCAGCAAGCGCACCGCCGCCAAACCCGCCGCCAAGCTCGCCAACCTCCGGGCCGCCTGGCTCACCGACCGTGCCATGGAACTGGTGCGCGCCGGTGATCTCGACGGCTCGCGGCGACTGCTGGACAAGGCCAAGAATCTGGAGCCTGCCGCCGGCCGCGTGCTCCTGGTGCGCGCCATGCTCGCCGCCGCATCCGGCGACCCCGACGCCACGGTGAAGGCCGTCGCCGCCGGCGTGACTGCCCACCCCGAGCAGATGGCGCCCGCCATGCCATTGCTCAAGAGCGCGCTCCTGGACACGGGTCGATTCGAGCGCCTGATCCCGATCCTCGAAGCGGCCTGCCGCAACGAGGCCGCCCCCGCCGAGCTCTGGGCCGCGCTGGCTCGCATCTACGAGAAGCTCGGCCGGCGCGACGACGCCATGCGCCTCATCGGCAGCAAGCGCGGCGACCCGAGGCTGACCCCCGACGCGGTGGCGCCGTTCCTGCGGCTGCTCACCGCCGAGGCTCCCGACGCTGCGTTCAGCCGGGTCTGGAACCTGCTCAGCGATCCCACGCGCGACCTCGGCTACCGCTGTACCCTCTGCGACCATCGCGAGGACCACCTGCGATGGTTCTGCCAGGGCTGCCTGGCGCCCGACTCGTTCCTGCCGGCCGACACGCCCGCCACGGCTGTCGCCGGCGTCGATCTGATCCTCGAATCGCCGCCGCGATTCTAACCGCCTCAGGCCGGGAGACCGCCTTGTTCAAGCGCCGCCACCTGCTGGTCCTTCTCGTTCCCGCCGTGGTCCTCTTGACGGTCACCTGGGTCCGGGGATCCCTGGGCGAGGTCACGGATCTCTTTCGACAGGGCCGCTACATCGACGCTCGTCAGGCCATGACCGCCGAGCCCAGCGGCGCCTCCGCGCCTGCGGCCGACCGCATCTGGCGGCAGCGTCTCCAGACCGAACCCGACCGCGCCTACGAGCTGGCCCTCGATCAGGTCCGCGACCGGGAGCTGGCCTTCCCGCTGCGCGTCCAGGCCGGCCTCGACGGGGCGGCCATCGAACTGGCCCGGCGCCGACCCGAGGCCGCGTGGCAACTGATGCAGCCGTTGCTCGAACTGGAGAGCGCGAGTCTTCCCGGTGAAATCTACCTGCTCGCGGGACAGACCCTCCGCCTGGCCGGCGACCGCCAGCGAGCGCGCGAGATGCTCGCCTCGGTGAAGCCGGAGGACCCGGCCTTCGCCTCGGCGCGCGAACTGCTCGGTCGCATCGGCCTGGAGAACGGCGACAGTGAACTGGCGTTGCGCTACTTCGAATCGGCCCAGCGTCACGTCGACGGCCCGGTGAGGCCGGATCTTTTGGCCGGCCGCTGGCATGCCCTGCGTCTGCTCGGCCGTGACGTTGAGGCCCGCGACGCGGCCGCCGAACTCCTGCGCGACCATCCCGCCTCCCTGGCCGCCATGGAGGTCACCGACCAGTACCGCGTGGAGCGCGACGAACTCGCCGTCCTGGCCGACACCCTCGATACCGCTGCACCCGAGCAACTGGCGCCGTCGACGACCAACCGCTACGCCGTGCAGCTCGCCGCCTTCCGAGACCGTTCCCTGGCCTTGCAGTTCGTGGCGCGCTGGCAGCCGGAGATTCCGGACCTACGCGTGGTCAGTCAGTTCGACGAACTGGACCAGCCGCTCTACAAGGTCCACACCGGCAGCTTCGTATCGCGCAGCCAGGCCGGCACCGAGGTCCGGCGCGTCGAGCGCGAGCACGGGATCACCGGCTTCGTGGCCGAGAGCGGCGACTGATGGCGAAACGTCGGCAAGGCGAGCCCGCCGGCGGCAAGCCCCGCCTCACGCCCATGCTCGAACAGTATCTCGAGATCAAGGGGCAGCATCCCGGTTCGGTCCTCCTCTATCGCATGGGCGATTTCTACGAGACCTTCTTCGAGGACGCCGAGGTGCTCGCGCGCATCGCCGGCGTCACCCTCACCAGCCGCGACAAGGACAGCGACCATCCGGTGCCTCTGGCCGGGGTGCCGTACCACGCTCTCGACACCTACCTCGGCCGCCTGCTGGAAGCCGGTCTCACCGTGGCCATCTGCGAGCAGGTGGAGGATCCCGCCGCCGCCAAGGGTCTGGTCAAGCGCGAGGTGGTGGAGATCCTCAGCCCGGGTACGGCCACCGCGCCCGAGCTCATCGCCGGCGACAGCGGCCACTACTGCCTGGCCTACTTGCCGGCCTCGAACAAGACGCCGGGCGCCGCCGACGACGCCGGTTGGGCCCTGCTCGACGCCACCACCGGCGAGTTCCGTTGCGGTCAGGAACCGGTGTCACTGCCGGCTCTCTGCGAACGCCACCCGGTCCGTGAGGTGATCCTGCGCGAGAGCGGCGACCCGTCGCAGCTGCGCGCCTGGCGGGCGGCCATGCCGCAGGTCGTGCTCAATGAGGTGAGCGACACCTGGTTCCACCCGTCGTTCGCCCAGCGCACCCTGCGCGACCACTTCGAGGTGGCCAGCCTCGGCGTCTTCGGTCTCGACCAGGCCGACCGTGAGCCGGCTCTCGCCGCTGCGGGCGCGGCGTTGCGCTACCTCACCAGCATGAACCTCAAGCGCCCCGCTCAGGTCACGCGTCTGCGCTACACCGCACGCAGCGACCGGCTCGTGCTGGACGAGGAAACCCTGCGCAACCTGGAAGTCTTTCGGACCTTCCGCGGCGACCGCGGTGAGGGCACCCTGGTTCACCACGTGGACCGGACCCTGACCGCGCCCGGCCGGCGCCTCCTGGAGGAACGCCTGGCCGAACCGCTCACCGACCTCGACGCCCTGGACCTTTGGCATGGAGGCGTCCAGACCCTCATCGAGGTCCGCGACTGGCGCGACGATATCGCCAGCGTCCTGCGCCGCGTGGGCGACCTCGAGCGGCTGGCGGCCCGCGCGGCGGCCGGTCGCATCGGACCACGGGCTTTTCGCCAGCTGGGAGAGGGGCTCGCCGCATGCGGCGAACTCCGCGAGGTCGCCCTGGCCGACCAGCGCCGCGGGCACCCGGTCTGCGACTGGGCGGGCTCCATGCCGGTCCTCGGCCTGCTGGCGGGTCAGTTGCTCGACGCCCTGCCCGACGAACCGCCCGCCAACACGCGGCAGGGAGGGTACATCCGCGAGGGCCTGAGTCGGGAACTCGACGAGGTGCGCGCCGTGGCCACCGACACCAAGGGGTTCCTCGCCGGGTTGCAGCAGGCCGAGCGCGAGAGCACCGGCATCAGCACCCTGAAGGTGGGCTTCAACAAGGTCTTCGGCTACTACTTCGACGTCACCAAGAAGCACCTCGAGAAGGTCCCCGAGCACTACGAACAGAAGCAGACCCTGGTCAACTCGTGCCGCTTCGTGACGGTCGAGCTCAAGGAAGCCGAGAGCAAGATCCTCGACGCCGAGGAACGCGCCGAGCGGCTGGAGCGTGAGGTCTACGACACGCTGCTCGCTGCGGCGGGCGCGGCGCTGGGCGCCATCTACGAAACCGCGGCGCACATCGCGGCCATCGATCTCATGGTGGCCTTCGCCAGCCTGGCCGAGCAACAACGCTACTGTCGACCGGTCTGCGACGCGGGCCTGGAGCTGGAAATCCGCGAGAGCCGTCATCCCGTGGTGGAGCAACTCCTGCCCGGGCAGGAGTTCATTCCCAATGACGTGGTCCTGGGCGCCAGCGACCGCCAGCTCATCCTCCTCACCGGTCCCAACATGGGCGGTAAGAGCACGTATCTGCGACAGGCGGCGCTCGTGGTGCTGATGGCCCAGGCGGGCAGCCATGTCCCGGCCGAGTCGGCGCGGATCGGTGTCGCCGACCGCATCTTCACCCGCGTCGGCGCCAGCGACAACCTGGCCCGCGGCGAATCCACCTTCTACATGGAGATGAGCGAGACCGCCCACATCCTGCACCAGATGAGTCGTCGCAGCCTGGTGATCCTCGACGAGATCGGCCGCGGCACGTCCACCTACGACGGGCTGTCGCTGGCCTGGGCCATCACCGAGTTCCTGCACGACGAGCACGGGCCCCGGCCGCGGTCCATCTTCGCCACCCACTATCACGAACTGACCGAACTGGAGGAGTCGCTGCCGGGGCTGGTCAATCTGCAGCTGCAGGTGCGGGAGTGGGAGGGCCGGATCATCTTTCTGCACAAGGTGGCCGCGGGTCGGTCGGACAAGAGCTACGGTATCCATGTGGCGCGGCTGGCCGGCGTACCCGAGCCGGTGCTGCGCCGGGCCGAGAGCATCCTCGAATACCTCACCCGGGAGGACGTCCGCAGCACCGCCGGCGGCGTGGGTCGGCCAGATCCCGGTGGCGGCTCCCTGGCCGCGGACCGCTTCCCGAACGCTTCGGCCGCGGACGTGCAGATGAGTCTCTTCAGCGACCAGGAACGCGACACCCTCGACGCGCTCAAGGACCTGGACGTGGAGACGATCTCGCCCGTGGATGCGTTCATGTGGCTCGTTCGGATCAAGCGGCAACTGTCCGGCGACGGCGAGAACTGACGATTCCTGCTCAAGATGACCCGCCGGCGGACGATTCAGACATCAGGAGTATCCTGTCTCTCGAGGCGGAGGTCATGAGCGAACACCTGTCCATCGTCCTGGGCGCCCCCGGCGAAGCGGAAATGCCGCTGCTCGCCGACCTCGGCGCGCGCGACGACGTCACCATCCTGGCGGTGGTCGACCCCACCGGCCTGGCCCTCGGCGCGTCCATCGCCGAGATCATGGGCCTGGCCGTGGTGCCGTCCCTGGACGAATTGCCCAGCCTGGCCGGGCTGAAGCCGCTCATGGTGCTTCCCACGGAGCCCGCCACGCTGGTCGCCGCCATCAGTGACGCGGCCGCCAAGCACGGTCTCGAAACCATCCGGCCGTCCGAACTGCGAGCCCGACTGTTCGGACGCCGCCCGGCGCCCGCAGCGCGGGAGCCCGCACCGTCGCGACCCGGCCTGGAGGAGATCGAGCGCGAGAGCGCCTCCATCCAGGAAGCCCTTTCCGGCCTGGAGGACGCCCTGGCCGGCGACACGATCCTGCGCCGACTCCTCGACCTCTGCACCCGCGCCGTGGGCGCCGGCGGCGGGTCGATCATGCTCTTCGACGAGGCCAGCCACGAGCTCTACATCGCCTACGCCACCGGACTCAGCGAGGGCACCCTCCACTCGACCCGCGTCAAGCTGGGCGAGGGGATCGCCGGTCGCGTGGCCCGCACCCGCCAGGCCGAACTGGTCGAGGGCGTGCAGGGCGCTGCGGGCCGGCGTCGCGATCGCCCGGACATCGCCACCGCGGTGACCATTCCGCTGGTCTCCGGCGAGAAGCTGCTGGGCGTGCTCAACGTGTCCAGCCGTACGGGCGAAACCCCGCTGGACGCTGCCGCCCGCGATCTGCTCGTGGGCCTGGGCGTGCGCCTCGGCCGCATCCTCGACGGCGTGCAGCAGCTCCAGCAGCAGCGCACGAGTCGCATCTTCAACCTGACCGAGCAGCAACTCCGTCGCCTGGCCGGCGACAATCCCGAGCTGCCCGACATGTTCACCGCCTGGACCGAGGCCCTGGCCGTCACCGCGGAGGCCGACCGGATCTCCCTGGTGGTGCCCTGCGCCGACGGTGGTCTCCTGTCCTGCGAGAGCGCCCGCGACGAGACCGGCCGCCACTGGTACGAGCCCCTGCACAACCCGGCCTGGATCGAGGTCCTGGCCACGGGCGTACCCATGGTCGTGCGCCAGGACGACGCCAACAACGCCGGCGGACCGCCGGTGACAGTCTTCTATCTGCCGGTGGGCCGCGACCCCGTGCGGGCCGGGCTGTCGGTGCATTTCTCGTCGCCGGGACCGGCCCACGCCTTCCATGCCCTCGCGGGCGAGACCGTGTTCCTGCTGGAGAAGCTGCTTCCCGACCAGGTCGACCGGCGCCGCCAGGAGCATCGCGCCGGTCTGCTCGGAGAACTGTCCGAAGCCCTGGGCGAACTCGCGGCCCACGACGGAACGCCCGGTCGGTTCGGCGAGAACCTGGGCGCCGCCGCCAGGCGCCTGACCGGTGCCCGTCACGTTGCCGTGGTGGCCGAGCTGGTCGACGGCGCCGTGCGACTCGGCGGCGGAAACGTGCCCGAAGGCGCTTCATGGCTGGCGGAGATTCCACGACTGCTCGAAGCGGCCACCAGAGACGGCTGGCGCATCACCACCCTCGAGAGCGGCGCCTCCCCGTTGAGCGTGCTGGTGGCGGTATCCGGTCCCGACGAGTCCGCACCGGCCCTGGTGCTCGCCGGCAAGGAGCGCACCCACACCCTGGACGGCCGCGTCTTCTCCGCGCTGGATGCGGAGCTGGTGGTACCCCTCGCCGGTCTCCTGCATCGTCTCAAACCGGCGCCGCCGGTTCAGGACGGCGAGGCATTCCAGCCCGTGGCCGTGGAACTGGGTATCGATGCTCTGTCCACGCAGGCGGACGAGACCACCGGCGAGGAGAAGCTGGTCGAGGAACTCCGCCGCGAGCTCGACCGTTGCGACCGCTACCACAACGTCTGCGGCCTGATCATGCTCAAACCAGATCTGCCTCAGACCGCCGCCTTCGATCTGCTTGAAGCCGCCGCCCGCCGGGTCACGTCCAATCTGCGCATCTCCGACCGCATCTTCACCCTCGAGGACGGCAGCCTGGCCATCCTCATCCCGGAGAATATCCAGCATCTCGACCGGCTGCAGGATCGCCTCGTGGCCGATCTCCGAGAGCTCGCCGGCGATCCCGACCTTTCAGTGGCCGCAGCCCGTGCCGCCTACCCGTCCACCAAGGGCCCCGCCGACGCCTTCCTGGCCCGGATTCGCGAACGTCTGGTGCCTGCCGGCGACCCCGCCACGCCCGGCCGTTGACGCGACCAGGACCGGGCCCTATCCTACAGGACCGATCTCCGAGCTAACCCCGTCCCGCGGCCTCCCGCACCCGACACCATGCCCGAACTGCCTGCTCCCATCCGTGTCCTCGACGACGCGACCATCGACCGCATCGCCGCCGGCGAGGTGGTCGAACGACCCGCGTCCATCGTCAAGGAGCTGTGCGAGAACTCCCTGGACGCCGGGGCCCGCAGCCTGACGGTGTCCTTCGAGGAAGGCGGCCTCGCGCGCCTCGCCGTGGAGGACGACGGCCACGGCGTTCCGTTCCGCGAACTGCCCCTGGCCTTCGAGCGGCACGCCACCAGCAAGATCGCCTCGGCGGCCGACATCCTGCGCGTCGGATCGTTCGGATTCCGGGGCGAGGCGCTGGCGAGCATCGCCTCGGTGAGCCGCACGCGCATGACCAGCCGTTGCGAGGGCGAACCCGTGGGCGGCATGATCGAACTGGACGGCGGCGCCATGCAGCGCCGGGAGCCCACACCGCGCAATCGCGGCACCACGGTCATCGTGGAGGATCTGTTCTACAACACGCCCGCCCGCCGCAAGTTCATGAAGACCGCCCAGGCGGAGAAGCGCGCCATCGTGCGCATGGTCACCACCCTGGCCATGGCCCACTGGGAAGTGCGGTGGCGACTGCGCGAGGGCGAAATCACGCTGCTGGATCTGCAGCCGGTGGGATCGCTGCCCGATCGTGTCCGCGACCTGCTCGGCCCCGCGGTGAGCGAGCACCTGGCCCGCTTCGAGAAGGAGAAGGGCGGGTTCTCCGTGGCTGGCCTCGCGTCGCGCCCCACCTGGACCCGGGGCAACCGCGAGCAGCAGTTCCTCTTCGTCAACCGTCGACCGGTCGACAATCCCGCCCTTTCGCAGGCCATCGTCCAGGCGTTCCGCGAGGCCGTGCCGCAAGGCAAGCATCCGGTGGTCGTGGCATTCCTGCAGTTGCCCTCCGGCGAGGTCGACGTGAACGTGCACCCGGCCAAGACCGAGGTGCGAATGCTCCTCGAGCGCGAGGTCTTCGGCCTGCTGAAGAGCGCGCTGCAGGAGGGGCTCGACCTCCGCGACGCCGACCACATGCGACCGACCGTCGTCACCGAGATCGACGGCGTCGCAACGACGGTGCCGGGATTCGCGGGTGGGGCGGCCGGCCTGGCCGGTGCCGAGGCCGACTTCCTGCGCCGTCATTTCCAGCGCGGCGGGTCGGCCGGCTACGAGCACGAGGGCGTGCCCGAAGGCCAGGGCGAGCTGTTCGGCGCGGCGGCCACTCGCGAGACGACGGGTGTCGATCCGATGCCCGCGACCAGTTCCGAACCGCCGTTGCACACGGCCCCGTTCTGGCAGCTGCATCGCACCTACATCGTGACCCAGATCCGTGGCGGCCTGGTGATCATCGATCAGCACAACAGCCACGAGCGCATCCTCTACAACCAGGCCCGCCAGGCGCTGGCCGGCGGTCACGACGGTACCCTGGCCGCGCAGCAGCTCCTGTTCCCCGCCCACCTCGACCTTTCGCCGCCGCAGCTTCAGGCGTTTCAGCAGTACCGCGATCGCCTCGAGACCCTCGGCTTCCTGGTGCAGCCGTTCGGGGGGCAGTCGGTTCTCGTGCAGGGCATTCCTGCCAGCCTCAAGAACTGGGGGGAGGGTCGCCTCTTGATGGACATGCTCGACGACCTGGGCCGCGGCGACGATCCCGGCAACGAGCAGCAGACCGACCTGCTTGCCTCCTTCGCCTGCCACGGAGCGGTGCGCGCCGGCGAACCACTCACCGTGCCGGAGATGCAGAACCTGGTGGACCAGCTCTTTGCCACCGACCAGCCCCTGAGTTGCCCGCACGGACGTCCCACGCTCATCAACTTCACGCTCGAAGACTTGGAGAAGCGGTTTGGCCGCCGCAAGTGACGGTCGCCCCCGCGTCTGTCCGGTGATCGCCGGTCCCACCGCTGCGGGCAAGACGGGACTGGTAGCGGCGCTGGCCGAACGGTATCCCATCGAGGTCATCTCCCTCGACAGCCGACAGATCTACCACGGCCTACGCATCGGAAACGCGCAACCCACAGCCGCCGAACAGGCGGCATGCCGACACCACCTCATCGATTTCCTCGACCCGGCGCAGACCTACACGGCGCAGCGCTTCCGCGAGGACTTCTGCTGGACGTGGGAGGACATCGTCGCTCGCGGACACCTGCCGGTGCTGGCCGGAGGCGCCGGCATGTACCTCCGCGCGGTGACCGGCGGGCTCCTGGCGCTTCCCGCCGGCAGCGACGAGCGTTTGCCCACGGTGCGCACCGAGGTGGCGGAACTCGATGACGTCGCCCTCGACGCCGAACTGGCTCGCGTCGATCCCGTGAGCCACGCCCGCCTGCATCCAAACGACCGCTACCGGCGCACCCGCGCCGTCGAGGTGTACCGTCTATCTGGTCGATCGCTCAGCGAGCTTGCTGCCGACCAGACGCCCGACCCGGCCCTGGGTCTGTCGTTTCCGCTCTACGTCCTCGATCGTCCCGTGGCCGAACTCGACGACCGCATCACGCGACGCACCGAGCTCATGCTGACCACCGGCTGGCTGGAGGAGGTGCGCGCATTGATCGCGTTCCACGCGCCCGACTGCCCGGGGCTCAGGAGCATCGGCTACGCGGAGATCGTCAAGCATCTGCGGGGAGAACTGGCTGCCGAACACCTGGCCACGGCCATCGTTCTGGTCACGCGCCAGTATGCCAAGCGGCAGCGCACCTGGTTCCGGCCCCTCGAGCCGGTAGCATCCGGCAATCCTGACGACCCGGCGTTCCAGGAGGCTGTCGCCACCAGCATCGCCGACGCTCTCGGCGACCGCTAGAACCAGCGGTTCTTGCGGAACAACCAGAGCATGACGCCCACCACACCCAGGCAGAGCGCCCAGAACAGGATGTAGCCGTAAGGCAACGCCAGCTCCGGCATGTTCCAGGGCCGACCGTCGCGCTCGAAGTTCATGCCGAACACGCTGGCCACGAACGACAGCGGAATGAACACCGTGGCGATGATGGTCAGCACCTTCATCACCTCGTTCATGCGGTTGGACACCGCCGCAAGGTAGGCGTCGTTGAGGCCGGCCACGAGGTCGCGCTGCGAGTCGACCATCTCGGTGAGCAGTGCGGCGTGATCGAAACAATCGCGCAGGTGCTGCTCGGTGATCTCGTCGAGTTGATCAGAATCGTCGCGCACGAGGGCGCCGGCCAGCTCGCGCAGCGGCCAGATGCCGCGGCGCAGGGAGAGCAGATCGCGGCGCAGGGAGAAGATGCGTTCCTGGTGCTCAGTCTTGGCGTCGGCGAAGATCTCGTCCTGGAGGGTGTCGATCTCGTCGGCGAAGATCTCGAGGACCGGGAAGTAGAGGTCGATGAGCGTGTCGACGAGGGCGTAGAGGAGATAGTCGGCGCCACGCTTGGTGGTGCGGCTGCGCGGATTGCGCAAGCGCTGGCGTACCGCTTCGAAGCAGTCCGATCGACCGTCGTGAAGAGAGACCACGTAGCCGTCGCCCAGCAGCAGGCTGACCTGTCCGGTTCCCAGCTTGCCGTCGGATTCGCGCCAAGCCTGGTGGGCGAGAACGAAGAGATGCTCGGGCAGCACGTCGACCTTGGACCGCTGTGGCGCGTTCACCACGTCGGCCAGGGCCAGTTCCGGAATCGTCAGGGCCCGCGCGAGTTCGCGCAGGCGTGCCTCGTCGCCCAGTCCGTGCACGTCGATCCAGACCACCTCGCCACCGGTCGGAGCCAGGCTCTCCGCGGTCAGGGCGCCCTCCTCGGTTGTCTCGGTCAGATGATCGGGATCGTAGCGGCAGACACGGATCGTGGGAGCAGGAGAATCGGGCGCGATGGCCAGTTCGCCGGCAACAGCACCAGGCGGGGGAAGGTTTCGGGCTTCGTACAAACGGACGCCTCCTGGAGCCGAGACCATTAAAATTGCCTGCGCAGCGTAGCCGCCGTCGGACCCGAATGCACGCGTTTAGCGCTGTCTTGACGGTGCGCGGACCGGGGTGTACCTTGGCGCTCTCAGTTCGGAGCGGGCATAGCTCAGTTGGTAGAGCATCAGCTTCCCAAGCTGAAAGTCGCGAGTTCGAGCCTCGTTGCCCGCTCCAACTTAAACACTTTATTTATATTTGATTGCCGAGGGACAACGGGCCGTTCCAGGTTGTCGGTGAACCGTTATCTAACTTTTTATCTAACTTATTTGTTGTGCCTCGGTACTAA
>PIVY01000010.1 GCA_003353795.1 bacterium | reverse complement strand
CACGCCATCATCTACGGCGAGCCCTGGGGCGGCTACGGCGGCACCATCCTCACCGGCAAGGGCGACCAGCGCGGCCTGGGATTCGGCTGCTTCAACGACAACATCCGCAACGCCATCCGGGGGTCCACCGACGGCGACGACCCCGGTTACGCGATGAATGATCAGAGCGACCGAACCGCGGTCATGCGCGGCCTCGACGGCGCCATCAACGACTTCACCGACGAGCCGTCGGAGACCATCAACTACATCTCGGCCCACGACAACTACACCTGGTGGGACAAGCTGGACTATCGCTGGAATCCGACCAATCCTCCGCCGGGCCACTCGGAGGCCAGCTTGATCGCCATGAACAAGCTCGGCATCAGCATGGTCCTCACCGCGCAAGGCGTTCCGTTCCTTCACGCGGGCAGCGAGTTCCTGCGCACCAAGCGCACGGGCGAGCCCGACCAGGATGAGGAGACCATCCGCAACAGCTACAACGCCAACGACGCGGTCAACAAGCTGGACTGGGCGCGGCGTTTGGAATACGACGCGGTGGTCGAGTACTACAAGGGCCTCATCGCCTTGCGCCACGCGCGGCCGGAGTTCCGGCTCGCGACCAAGGCCGCCATCCAGGCCAACCAGACGTTCCTCGACGGCGTCGACGGCGGGGGCATCGCCTACACTCTCGCCGACGTCACACCGGAGGACGACTGGGGCCGGATCCTGGTGGTTCACAACCCGGGCAGCACGTCGATCTCCGTGCCGCTGCCCAGCGGCCAGTGGGCACTGGTGGTGGACGGGGATCAGGCCGGCACCGAGGTGATCGCCAACTACGTGAGTCCGGCCCTCGATCCGCTCTCGCTGCCCATCATCCGGCGCACCACCATGGTGCTCTACGAGGTGGCCGAGCCGGGCCTCCAGCTGAATCTTTTCCAGAACGTCGGCCTCGACCGATACCTCGACCTGGCCGTCAATGCCCGCGACGGTTCCACCGCGATCATCGTCACCGTGAACGGCGAAGAGGTCGAGATGACGCAGCAGACCGAGGCGGCCTGGATCGGCCGTCACGTCATGGACGCATCCGGCGACCTGGTGATCACCGTGGCCAGCGCCACGACCACGATCTCGCGACGGGTTTCGGCGTGGTCGCTGGATGGTGGCGCCGTGGTGACGGCATTCGACGGTCGTGTCGAACTCGAGGTGCCCGCCGGTGCGCGCCCCGGCGGCTGGCTGCTCGTATCCGACCAGTCCGGTCGTCCGGATCTGCCCGCCGGCGCCTGGCTGCTCGGGGCAGAAGGCGCCCGTCTCGATCGCGCGGCGACCCTGCGCGTGGAATCGGCGGATCCGGGCCAGGTGATCCAGATCCGGGATCGCGGCGAGTGGCGAACGCTGCCCACCACCGTGGTCGAGGGCGCGAGGCTGGAAACGGTCACCGACCGGCTGGGCGTCTTCCGCCTGGCGGCCGGCGCGACCGTACCGCAAGCCACCCGCCTGGTGGGCAATGCGCCGAATCCGTTCAATCCCGAGACGACCATCCGCTTCGAACTGTCCCTCGCCGACGCGGCTGCTCCGGTGAGCCTCCGCGTGTACGACGTCCGGGGACAGCTGGTTCGGACCCTGACCGTGGGGCGTCTGGCAGCAGGCCCGGTGGCCGTGGCCTGGGACGGCCGCGACGACAGCGGCCGCACCGCGCCCTCGGGTGTCTACGTCTATCGGCTCGAAACCAGGCAGCAGGCCCTCGCCGGCCGCATGCTTATGCTCAAGTAGGAGGCTGTCATGAAGAAACTGCTCACCCTGGTGATCCTGATCGCTGCGCTGGCCTTGTCCCTGGGTTGCAGCTCGAGCGATGATCCGCCGCCGCCGCCGACACCTCCCACCGATGCGGAAGTGCTCGCGTCCGGTTGGTCGGCGTTCGCGAGCGCAGACTACGCGGAGGCGGAGTCGCAGTTCCGCGAGCTTCTCGGTCGCGGCCAGCTCCTGGCCGAAGCCCACGATGGCCTGGGCTGGACGTTCGCCCGCCAGAACGAAGCCGATTCGACGTTGACCCACTTCAATGCGGCCCTGGATGCGGGCGCCGCCGATCTCGACATCGCCGACCAGACTTACGCCGGCCTGGCCTTCGGGCTCCACGCGAGCCAGGACTTCACCGACTGCCTGACGGCTGCGTCGCAGATCACGGGCGGCTGGGTCTTCGAACACGACAACGGTCTCGACCGTGACGACGTCACGCTCCTGGAGGCCATGGCCCACTACGCGCTTGGTCAGTTCGAGGAGGCGTTGACGAAGGTCCAGGAACTGGATTCCTCCTTCGACGCCGACGTGAGCACCGTCGACGGGCGCGCCGCTCTGGCGGCCAGGATCGAGTCGCTGCAGGTTTGATCGACAGTGTGTGGCGGGACCCCGATCGGGAATCCCGCCGCACACCGTCCTCGTTTCGCCGCGTTGGAGAGAATCATGCGTGTATTCGCCGTCGCTGTCCTGATCGCCGCACTCGCGGTCGGACTGGTCGCTTGTTCCCACAGCGAGCGGTCCACCGAACCCCGTCCGCCCACCGATCCACCACCGGGCGGCGGGGACGATCTCCAGCAGCCCGGCACGACCCACTGGTGGAACGATCAGGTGTTCTACGAGGTCTTCGTGCGCAGCTTCTACGATTCTGACGGTGACGGCATCGGCGACCTCCAGGGCCTGATTCAGAAACTCGACTACCTCAACGACGGCAATCCGAACACCGACACCGATCTCGGCGTGACCGCACTGTGGCTCATGCCCGTGGCCGAGTCGCCCAGCTACCATGGCTACGACGCCAGCGACTATCGGACCATCGAGCCCGACTACGGAACCAACGCCGATTTCCAGCAGCTCATGAGCGAGGCCCACGCGCGGGGCATCTCCGTCATCGTCGACTACGTCATGAACCACTGCAGCACGCAGCACCCGTGGTTCTCGGCGTCGGCGGCCAACGATCCGACCTATCGCGACTGGTTCGTCTGGCGCCCCACCGATCCCGGCTGGCAACGGCCGTGGGGTGGCGGAACGGTCTTCCATCACAACAGCACGCGCGGCCTCTACTATTACGGCGTCTTCTGGGGAGGCATGCCGGACCTCAACTACTCCTCCGCGGCGGTGAAGCAGGAGATGTTCGACACGGCCGACTTCTGGCTGAACACCCTGGGCGCCGATGGTTTCCGGCTCGACGCCGTCAAGTACATGATCGAAGAGGACAGCGAACTCGAGGACACGGGGAGCACCCTGGCGCTGTGGACCGAGTTCCGGCAACACCTGGACGCGGTCGCGCCCGATGCCTTCACCGTCGGAGAAGCCTGGGACGAGACCGCCATCGCGGTGCAGTACGTCGACGCCGGGCTGAGCACGGTCTTCGAGTTCGAACTGGCGGAAACCATGCTCTATGCCGCCAACGCCGGCGAGCCCATCGGGCTGGCCACGAAACTGGCCGAGGTCACCACGACCTATCCCTACCACCAGTACGCCACCTTCCTCACCAATCACGACCAGGCGCGGGTGCTGTCGCGGCTGAGCGGCAACACCGGACGCAATCGCGTGATCGCCGCCACCCTGCTCACGCTGCCCGGTGTGCCGTTCCTGTTCTACGGCGAAGAGGTCGGCATGGTGAGCAGCGGGAGCCACGAGGACGTGCGTCGGCCCATGCAGTGGACCGGTGGCGCGAATGCCGGCTTCACCACCGGCACTCCGTGGAACGACGTCGGCGACAACTACACCACCAACAACGTGGAGACCATGGCCGCGATGGATGGCTCGCTCTGGAACAATTACCGGCTGATCGTCCATGCCCGGACCGGATCGGTAGCCCTGCAGCGCGGGACCTACCACCGACTGACCTGCGATCTGGGTCAGATCTACGCCTTCCTGCGCCACGACTCACAGCAGGCCGTGGTGGCGCTCCACAATTTCCGTCCGGGCAGCGCCGGCAACTGGTCGCTCTCGGCGACCAAGAGCCAGCTCGCACCGGGCACGTACACGGCCACTGATCTGGTCACCGGCGCGGCCCTGACCGGCCTGACCGTGGGTGTGGACGGCGCCATCGCGGATTGGTCCCCGGCAGCATCCCTTGGCAGCTACGCGAGCCTGCTCGTGGAGCTCGTTCCGGCGCCCTAGTCGCCCCATCGAATCACGTTCGAGTGAGACCTCGGCGCTGGAGGTGAACCTGGATGGACTGGTTGCTCCCCGTGATCGCGGGCGGGCTCCGGATCGTCTTCGTCATCGGGCGTAGCCTGTCGCTGCGACGGACCCGGGAGATGCGCGCCTGGGCCGACGAGCGCGAGATTCACACCTTCGACCTCGCTTCGCCGGCCCTAGCGCAGATTGAAATCGTCGAAGTTGGACGAAGAGAGCTCGTGGACCTGGTGGGCCCACTCGTTCTCGCGTCGGCGCAATCCGATGGCCAGCACGAAGAGTGCGACCGCGACCAGGGTGTTGGCCGCGGCGTCGACCGCGTCATTCGCTTGGGTTGGGATCAGGTCCAGCAACCTGGCGGCGATCTTCAGCGTGCCGAGGATGCCGGCCGCACCCAGGAGCCAGCGGCGATGGCGTGCGACGTGTTTGCGGGTCTGCACGGCGATGACCACGAGGATCAAAAGCTTGGGCACGGCGAGCATGCGGTAGGCCAGGGCGGCATCGTGGACGCCGGCCACCACGGCGGCCAGCGCCGAGAACTGAGCCAGATAGACCAGGCCCGCCGCCACGCCCAGGTGACTGAACCAGGGGCGAAGCCCGCACATGATCATCCCCGCGCTGCAGGTCGCCAGGGCGGCACCCCACACGGCCCAGGCAAGCAACGGAGACGTCCACAGATAGAGGATCGGCCCCACCGAGGTGAGCACGGCGCCCAGGGCGAGCAT
Source organism: bacterium (assembly GCA_003353795.1). Lineage (GTDB taxonomy): Bacteria > Krumholzibacteriota > Krumholzibacteriia > LZORAL124-64-63 > LZORAL124-64-63 > Glo-17. Next base: position 44,332 of record PIVY01000010.1, on the reverse strand, counting down.
GTTGCTGGGCCGCATGCCGGCGTGGATGGCGCTCCAGGCATGACTGTCTTCGAGTGCTGGTACGACGTGTTCTTTGCTCACGGACTCGTTCTCCGCTCCTGGACTTGGTTGCCGCCAGGGGTTAGTCTGACGCCATGAAGATCGCGTTCCTGGGCACTCACGGCGTGGGCAAGACCACGCTCTGTTTCGAACTGGCTGCTGCCCTGAAAAGGCTCGACCAGAGTGTCGACATTGTCAAGGAAGTCGCCAGGCGCTGCCCGCTGCCCATCAATCGCGACACCACCCGGGACGCTCAGCTCTGGATCCTCCACAACCAGATCGCCGAAGAGATCGCCCTCGAACCGGCTTACGACGTTATCGTCTGCGATCGGGCCGTCCTTGACAACTACGCGTACCTCGTTAACGCCGCGGGACGGCAACCGCAACTCGAGGATCTGGTGCGCAGCTGGATGAAGAGCTATCACCTGCTGGTCAAGGTCCCGGTGATGTCGGCGCCACGCTTCGACGGCACCCGCGACGTCTCGGTCACCTTCCAGCAGGCCATCGACCGCCTCATCGACGAACTGGTCTCCGATTACGGGTTATCCTGCTTACAGCTTCCCGCTGACGATCGGAGCGGTTGGGTCGCCGCGGTGCTGTCGAGTCTCCGCCTGCCTTCTGAAGCTCCACAGCTGGATCTATTCTGATCCCCGGGAGAACGCCCGGATAGCCCGAATAAAACAATACTTGCTCGATCCAGATTTCATGGCGATATTGTTTCGCGGCTGAGTCGGTACTACTTTTGCACCTCCTGATGGAACCTTTAATTGGACCCGGGTTTTGCAACAGGAATTCAGATCGCCAAACACCGGTTCCCGACCGGGCGAATCACCTGCCGCTACCGGCTTCCCCTCGGCCGCTGCGCATACAGTTTTCGGAGAGAACACCTTGTCTCAAGACAACTTGCGTGTCATGACCTTCAATCTCCTGTCGGCCTCCAAGAAGCGTAAGAGCTTCCCCTGGGAAGATCGCCGCGAGGGAATCGTCGAGGTCTTCAAGACATTGCAACCTGACGTGGTGGGAACGCAGGAAGCGAATCTCGAGCAGCTCAACGACCTGCGCGACCGGCTGCCGGATTACGAATTCACAGGCGAGGGCAACCTCGGCCCCCTGCGGTCGCACAGCGACGACAGCTGGTACAACGCCATCTTCTATCGACGCGAGACGGTGAAGCGACTGCCCATGCCCGGCGCGTCGTTCTGGCTCTCGCCGCAGCCGGAGCAGCCGGCAAGCCGGTTCGCCCTGGCCTCGCGGCCGCGGGTGGCCGTGTGGTCGCTCTTCGAACATCGGGCCACCAGCAAGCCGTTCCTCTTTGGCACCACGCATCTCGAGGCGTTCATGCCCGGCCATCGGCGTCACGGAGCCCGCCTGATCCAGGAATTCGTCAGTCGCAAGCTGGCGGAACTGGGACAGGAGATGCCCGTCTTCCTCACCGGCGATTTCAACGCCGCTGCCGATACCCCTGAGATCCGAGATCTGGGCCGGGAAACCCGGGACCGCGCGGGCCTCATCGACGCCTGGCAGCATGCCGGTCGTCACGAGGATCGCCAGGGCGCCACGTTCCGCGGGCTCGGCCTCCGTGATCGCATCGGCAACTGGCTGCTGGGACACCGCCGCATCGACTACGTGTTCTTCCGCCCGCAGCTGGAAGTTCGCGAGATCGAGCGGGTGGATTTCGACGCCCTGCTGGACCGTTCGGGCCTGCCGCCGTCGGACCATTACCCGGTTCTCGCGGAGTTCAGGCTGGCCGGCTGACCCCCTTTTCAGAAGTGCATTTTCAACGGAGAGGGAGGGGGTTGCGCCTCCCTCTCCGTCCGTTACAATGGGATTGTAGTGAAGAGGCCCGCGCCGCGGGCCGGACCCGGCTCGAATGAAGGAGGGCGCCATGGCGACAACGCGGACCGATCAGTTCACCGAACTCCTGCCCGAAGAGGTCCTCGCTCTTCCCAAGGTCGAAGTGCCCATCGACGGCGTCACTGGTTTCTGTCTGCGCGATGACGAGAAGCAGATCGTCTTCTTCGTGTTCGAGGAAGGCGTGTCCTTTCCGGACCATTCCCACTGCGCCCAGTACGGGACGGTCATCGCCGGGGAGATGGTTCTGGAAGTAGAAGGCCGGACCAATCTGTACCAGTCGGGCGACCACTACCACGTTCCCGAGGGCGTCGCGCACCGCACCATGTTCACCAAGCGTACGGCGCTCGTCGACATGTCCGACGCGCCCACGCGGTACACGGTCACGTCCTGAGACTCGACGATATCCGTGACGACCGGGAGCCGGCCCACCAGGGCGGCTCCCGTTTTTGTGGATCCCAAAGAGATCGCCGGCATTGACCTGAGCCGATCCGGCTACCAGATTGGCGGCGCCTCGCCCCGATATCGAGAAAGCCGATCGTGATGCCCGACCGTCGCCCCCTGCAGCGTCTGCTCCAGACGGTTCACGCCGTGCGTGATCGCCTGGCCCCCGACGAGACCACGCTCATGGTGCTCGTCGCGGTGGCCATCGGCCTGCTCGGCGGATTCGGCGCCATCCTCTTCCGCCTGCTGGTGGACTTCTGCCAGGGATTCGCCATCGGCCCCGGCGAACACACCGCCGATCTCCTGGCACCCCTGCCCTGGTGGCGCAAGCTGATCCTGCCGGTGATCGGCGCCCTGCTGGTGGGCCCCCTGGTGCACTACCTGGCGCGGGAGGCCAAGGGGCACGGCGTGCCGGAGGTCATGGGAGCCGTGGTTTTCCGCGGCGGCGTGATCCGACCCATCGTCGCCGCGGTGAAGATCACCGCCAGCGCCATCACCATCGCCTTCGGCGGCTCGGTGGGGCGTGAGGGCCCCATCGTGCAGATCGGCGCGGCCATGGCCTCGACCCTGGGCCAGTGGCTGCACTTCTCGCCCCAGCGTCTACGCACCATGATCGGGTGCGGCGCCGCCGCGGGCATCGCCGCCACGTTCAACGCGCCCATCGCCGGGGCCTTCTTCGCCCTGGAGATCCTGCTGCGCGACTTCGCCGTGGTAACCTTCGCTCCCATCATCGTGGCCAGCGTGGTGGCAACCACCGTGAGTCGGCATTTCCTGGGCGACACGCCTGCATTCCCGGTACCCGGCTTCGAGATGAACAGTCAGCTCGAGTTTCCGCTCTACGTGGTCATGGGTCTCGTGGTGGGACTGGTCGCGGTGGCCTACGTCCGGTCGCTCTATTTCGCCGAAGGCTGGTTCGAGCGCCTGCGTTTCCCGGGGGCGCTCAAGCCCGCGCTGGGCGCCGTGCCGCTGGGCATCCTCTTCCTCTGGTTCCCGCAGGTCTACGGTGTCGGCTACGGATCCATGGTGCAGGCCCTCGAGGGCAACATGGCGCTGTCGCTCATGGCGATCCTGATCGTGGTGAAGCTGGTGGCCGTGTGCCTCACCCTGGGCTCCGGGTTTTCCGGCGGTATCTTCGCGCCGGCGCTCTTCCTGGGCGGCATGACCGGCGGCGTGTGCGGCGCGCTCTGCAACGTGATCTGGCCGGGCCTCGACGTGCCGGTGGGCGCCTTCGCCATGGTGGGCATGGCGGCCATGGTGGGCGCCGCCACGGGAGGACCGCTCACGGCGATCCTGATCCTTTTCGAGATGACCGGCGAGTACCGGGTGATGCTGCCGCTGATGCTCACCAGCGTGGCGGCGGCCTTGGTCTACCGTTCGGTGATGCCCGACAGCATCTTCACCCTCAAGTTCGCCCAGCGCGGCGAGAGGCTCGAATTCGGTCGCGAGAGCGCCATCCTGCGCCAGTACCATGCCGAGGACATCATGGACGCCAACCCGGTGTCCATCGCTCACGACACGCATCTGGACAGCATCCTGAAGCTGTTCCTCGAAAGCGACGACGAGCATTTCTACGTGGTCGACGGCGACGGTCGGCTGGTCGGCCACATTACCATCCACGACGTCAAGGACATCCTCCACACCCGCAACCTCGATCAGGTGATCATCGCCGCCGATCTGTCCGAGCCGGTGACGGCCATGGTCAGCCGCCGCGATACCCTCGAGGACTGCTTGCTGCGCCAGGGAGACGGCGATACCGGCGATCTGCCGGTAGTCGCCACGCCGGAGCACCCGGTGCTGGTTGGGTTGGTCACCCGCAAGGCGATCTTCGAGGTCTACAATCGCGAGGTCCTGCACCAGGAGGACATGGGCATCAAGCTAGTGCACGGCGAGGCGCGCATGCGCGACTGCGTGGACCTGCCCGAGGCTTACAAGGTGCAGGTGCTGGTCCCGCCGGTGGAGTGGGTCGGGCAGACGCTCCAGGATCTCAAGCTGCGGTCGCGCTACCGGATCGCGGTGCTCGCCGTGAAGCACCGCCGTTTGCTGGGCGGCAGCCGCAACGAACTGCCCGAACCGGATTGCCCGCTGCTGACCGGGGATCGGCTGATCATCGTGGGCCGGGGTGACGATCTCGACCGCCTCCTGGAGGACACCCGTCTGGTCAGTCACGGCGGTCCGCTCTCGCCCAGTTGACCCGGCCCATTTGCCGCTGACGGCGGGGTGCGCACCCGGGACATCCGTGTTACCCTGCCTGCGATTCGATCGGGCGGGCCGGTCGACGGCAGCGCGGCGAGGCAACGTGAACGCACCGGGATACCACAGCCATCCCCGACCGCAGATGAGGGCCTTCGTGCCCGCCGACGCCCGCGTGATCCTGGATGTGGGGTGTGGCGACGGGGCGTTCGCCGCCGGCCTGCGCCAGGAACGACAGCGCGATGGTTGCGAACTGGAGATCTGGGGGCTTGAGATGGACCCGCAGGCCGCGGCCCAGGCCACCGAACGCCTGGATCACGTCCTGGCCGGGTCGGCCGAGGACCGCGCCACGGAGCTTCCCGGCGGCCACTTCGACTGCATCGTGTTCAACGACGTCCTCGAGCACCTGGCCTGGCCCGAGCAACTCCTGCGCGCCCTGCGACCTGCGCTCGCGCCCGGCGGCGTGGTGGTGGCCAGCATCCCCAACGTCCGCTACTTCTTCAACGTCTGGGACCTCGCGGTGCGCGGCGACTGGGAGTATCACGACGAGGGCATCCGCGACCGCACACACCTGCGTTTCTTCACCCGTTCGAGCATCCACGGCCTCTTCGCCCGTGCCGGCTACCGGGTCCGCCGCCAGGTCGGGATCAATCCCACCGGCTCGTGGCGGTTCCGGCTGGTAAACGCCTTGACCCTGGGACGCCTGTCCGACATGCGCTATCTGCAATTCGCCTGCGTTGCCGATCCCGCGGGGGAGGAGGCGCGTTGAGGCCGGTGCCTGACATCCTGACCGTGGACGTGGAGGAGTGGTTCCACGGGCACAACTACCTCGAGCAAGTGCCGCCGGCGGTCTGGGACGACCAGGAGCGGCGGGTCGAGGCCAACACCGACTGTATCCTCGAACTCCTGGCGCGCCACGAGATCCCGGCCACGTTCTTCGTGCTGGGCTGGACCGCCGCCCGCCACCCCGACCTTGTCCGCCGCATCGCCGCCGCCGGTCACGAGATCGGCTGCCATTCGTTCTCCCATCCCGTGGTGTTCGAGCTATCCCCCGAGGAATTCACCGCCGACCTGGATCGCTGCCTCGAGGCGCTGGACGCGTGCGGCGTCCGGCCGCGGGGCTATCGTGCGCCGAGTTTCACCATCACGCCGCCGGTCCATCCCTATCTGGAACTGCTGCGCGAACGCGGATTCGAGTACGACTGCTCGCTGTTCCCGGTGCGGCACCCCCGCTATGGGCAACCCGATTCGCCACGAGAGCCGTTCGTGCTTGCCAGCGGTGCGGACCCATCGGCTGCAGGACGTCCGTTCGTCGTGGTGCCCATGCCCACCTGGCGGATCGGCGGGGTCAATCTGCCGTTCTCGGGCGGCGGCTACATGCGCCTGCTGCCCTCCTGGGCCTACCGCCTCGTGCGGAGCGCCGCGCGTCGCCAGGGGCAGCCCTGTGTGGTCTACCTGCATCCGTGGGAACTGGACAGCTTCCGCCCCGAGACCAGGCAGAGCCCGCTGCTCCGCTGGCGCAGTCAGATGGGACAGGACGGCATGGCGGGCAAGCTGGAGGACATGCTGCGACGCGGCCGTTTCCGCACCCTGGGCGGGTACGTGGACGATCTCCTCGCCCCCGGCGACCTGCCGACACGGTCATTGCCGCTGGCGTGCGGCTGACGATTCGGTCGTGGTCTCTTGCCAACGCCCCCGCTGAATCCGTAGAGTCATTTACCCCCCGCGTTGGCCATGGGCTCTTCTCTCCCTGGGAGGGTGATCATGGCGCGCAATCTTTCGATCGTCATGCTGGCGGCTACTCTGGCGCTGGTCGGCGCCGCGGCTGCAGACGAGATCGTCTCGTCGACTCCAATCCATCCCGTCCGTCTCATGGCAGGCGCCGCCGAAGAACGTGCGGCACTGGTCGGCGTGCACAAGGCCGACGGCGACACGGTCTACGTGCTCGGCGGGCCCGGTCGCATCGACGGCAGCTTCGAGACCGCGACCGGCATTCCCGAGTGGCATGGCTGGACCAGTCAGGACTTCACCAACGACGGCCGGCCGGCCTGGCACATCTCCACCGAACGAATCCTCGTGGGCGCTCGGACCATGGTCTGCGGCGTGGAATGGCCGCTGCCCGGCGGCGGCACGGACTTCGGCTACGGCAACATGTGGAACAAGCTCCTGGTGTTCACCCACGCGGTGCCTGACCCCGACGAGTCCGTGGACCTGCGACTCACCGGCACCATGCTCGTGGACACCGAACTCGACTACGACTACGTCTACCTGGAGGTCAAGACCGCCGAGGGTTGGCAACTCCTGGCTCCCAACAGCTTCTGGCACGGAGCACCGACCAACCCGCCGCGGCCCATCGACATCGACTACTCGCTCACTCTGGCACCAGAGCACTTCACCGGCCCCGGCGCCTCCCAGATCAAGCTCCGGTTCAACTTCGACTCGGATGTCTACTGGGCCGACGAGGATCAGCTCTACGATTCGGACGGCGCCTGCTGGCTCGACGACCTGACCGTCTCCATGGACGGCTCGGTGGTCGACGTCGAGGACTTCGAGGACGGCGTCTCCGACCTCTGGATCGAGGAGATGTCGCCGGGCGTGGGGGACTACGCCCAGCTCTTCGGCAACCTCCAGGATCTCGATCCTTGCCGCTCCAACAGCTCGGTCCAGGTGATCTTCATCGACGACGGCGTCGTGGTTCCCGGGACCGGCGGATCTCCTTGCATTACCTGGTGTTATGGCCCGAACGGCTACATCGTCAACAACAGCGGCGGCCCGCTCGGCGGCCCCTCCGACTTCCTCAAGAACGGCATCAACTCACCACCGCTGCAATGGGTCGACGGCTGCGATGCGGCCCAGCTCACCTTCGGCGTCTACATGCACGAGGAACACTCCGCCACGTCGCCGGGCGTCCACTACCGCTGGTTCGTCCGTAGCACCACGAGCTCCGATCCGGCCGACCTGGAGGCTCAGGAATGGGTCAATGAGGGTGGTCACTGGTACGGCGGGCCAGCCTACCACAACCACAACATCGACCTTACCGGCCACCTCGAGCCGGGGCGCCAGTGGTTCCAGGTGCAACTCCTGACCCACGAGTCCGGATACCTGTGGGACTACATCGGCGTCGACGGCACGCCTGCACCTTACTACGACAATGTGCGCGTGCTCTGCTATCCCTATCCCGGGCCGTCCGTCACCTACCATTCGTTGTACGTGGCGCAGGACAACTTCCCCGAGCAGGGCGACCTGGATTTTGCGAACCTGGCGTCCAACTCGGTCCGCTTCGACATGGCCCGGAACATCAGTCCGGGCGCCGACCTGCGCAATGATCCGGGCGACTCCATCTACGTCGACGTGGTGCCGGTGCGGCTCGGATCCACGCTGCTCGAACTGCCCCGAATGGTGGTCCGCATGAAGGCCAACCCGCTGTTCGACGGCGTCCGCGTGCTGCCACCGGGGTTCTCGCAGTCCGGCGACATCGTCGAGGGTGTGGTGGTCGGCGATTCCACCTGGTTCTTCGGCAACACGCCGATCCTGATCGAGGATCGCTACAACTTCGACCTGCCCGACACCGGATTCTTCTATCCCGGCGACGTGATCCACTACTACTTCGACGCCCGCGATCAGGTGGGCGGCGACGTCGGCCACACCATGCTGCCCGGCGATACCACCGGCTTCGCCAGCTTCCGGCACGATCTCAGCTATCCCAGCGATTTCATCTGCCGCGCCTTGCCGTCGCTCCACGACGGCGTCCCCGGCGCCCAGCCGAACGTCCTGTTGTGGAACGATTTCGCCAACCGCGGCGGTGAGAACGAGTGGTGCCACGGTCTGAACGGCGCCGGCATGGTCGAGGGGCTGGACTACGACATCTACTACACCAACCGACCCGATGCCGGCGAGGGCAACGGGTTGGGTGGTCGGGCCACCAGCGCCGTGCTCGATGGCTACGACATCCTGCTTTACACCAGCGGCAACCTGTCGTCGTTCACGCTGGCCAACGGCGATTTCGCCACCGACCCGTCGCGCGATCTCCAGTTGCTCGACGCCTGGTTCGCCCGGGGCGGCAAGAAGGTGTTCATGACCGGAGACGATCTGGTCTTCGATGCCTCGCAGTCCGGATCCGCGGGACAGGCATTCGTCAACAACTTCGTGGGCGTTGAGATCATCGATCGCGATCTGCGGCCCTTCATCACCAACCAGTCGGCGCCTCTGGTGCGCGCGATCGATCAGAATCCGATCTTCGTCAGCTGCGATCGCTGGATCGCCTATGGCGGATGCCTTGGATTCAACACCTTCGACGTGCTCGAGCCCCGGGGCACCACCGTCTCGCTGGCCGAGTTCACCGATCCGCACGGAAACACCGGCGTGTATCCGTACTCTGCCGGCGTCTATCACTACAACGAAATGACGGACACGGAGCTCGTCCTGCTTCCGTATGATCTCATGTTCGTTTACAACGCGCCGGGTTATACGCCGCCCGGCGGAGTCGGACCCGTGGCGGCGCGTTCGATCATGCTGCGGGACGTCCTGAACTACTTCGGATTGCAGCTGTCGTCTCCCATCGGAGTGGGGGATACGCCGGCAGTTCGCGAGCTTGCCGTCAGTTCGTATCCGAATCCGTTCAACCCGCGGGCCACCATTGCGCTGGACCTTCCACGGGCCGCGGAGGCGAGTCTCAGGATCTACAATCTGCGCGGCGAACTGGTGCGCACGCTCGTCGACGGCGTGCTGCCGGCGGGTCTGCACGAGGTGGTCTGGGACGGCCGTGACCAGCACGGCGCCCAGAGTGCGTCCGGTGTCTACTTCGCCGAGGCGAAGGCCGTGGGGCAGACCCGAGTGACTCGCATGGCACTCGTGAAATAGAACCCGGTCGAGATGGCGGGCGCCGTCGGCGCCCGCCACATCAACGGCCGAACCCGCGGGCTCGTATGAAGAATGACGACCGCCGTATTAAAAAACACCGTCATGACTTGAAACTTTTCGTGGGGAATCCGTACATTCAGGAACCCCCCGCGTTGGCCGTGAACTCTCTTTTTATCTTGGAGGGTACCATGGCGCGCAAGCTCTTGACCGTACTCGCGCTCGCCTCGCTGGCCCTGGCCGGGTCCATGCAGGCTCACGAATTCGCAACTTCGTCCGTGGACGAAATCTTTCCTGGTACGCACGGCGCGGTGGACGCCGCCGCCGTTCCGCTCGGCATGACCAAGGCTGACGTCGATACCATCTACCTGATGGGTGGTCCCGAACGGCAGGATGGCAAGTTCGAGACCGCGTCCGGTCTGCCCGACTGGCAGGGATGGACGACAACCGACTTCACCTTTGACGGTATCTGGGCCTGGAACATCGACGACGAGCGCGTGCTCGAGGGATCCCGGTCCATGGTCTGTGGCGCTGTCGTCGATGGCGTCGACGGCCCGATCTTCGGCTATGACAACAACTGGAACAAGTACCTGGCATTCACCTACAACGTTCCGGATCCGGGACAATCGGTCACCCTGCGTCTGACCGGCACCATGCGGGTGTCCACGGAGCTCGACTACGACTTCGTGTACCTGCAGGCCAATACGGCCGCGGGCTGGGAGAACTTCAGTGCCCAGACCGTCTGGCACGGCCGGGCGGCCATGTATCCACTGGACCACACGGTGACCCTCTCTCCGGAGGATTTCGTGGGGCCGGGCAGCAGCCAGGCCCAGATCCGCTTCTACTTCTTCTCCGATGTGGGCTGGGCCGACTCGGACGGCCTCATCGACCATTCCAATGGCCCCTGCTGGCTGGACGACCTCTCGGTCTACATGGACGGCGACCTCGTCGATCATGAGGATTTCGAGGACGGCGTCTCCGACAACTGGGAAGAGGTCCTGTCTCCTGGCGTGGGCGACTACGCAGCTCTCTACCAGGGGCTCCTGGATCTCGATACGTGCCGGTCGAACAACTCGGTCCAGGTGGCCTTCGTGGATGACGGCGTCGTGGTCCCGGGAACCGGCGGTACGACCTGCATCACCTGGTGCTACGGACCCGGCGGCTACATCGTGACCAACAGCGGTGGTCTGCTGGGACCGACGGCGCACATCCAGAACGGCATCATCTCCGAGCCGCTCATCTGGCCGGCCGGCAGCGACGCTGCGCAGCTGGTCTTCGGCGTCTACATGCACGAGCCCATGACCACGTCGTCGGGCGGCGTCATGTACGAATGGTACGTGCGCAGTACCGCTTCGTCCGATCCGGCCGACCTGGAGAACCAGGAATGGACCAACGACCTCACGGTCTGGTACGGCCCGCCGATCTACATCAATCACGGAATCGACCTGACCTCGTATCTCGAGCCCGGTCGGCAGCACCTCCAGATCATGCTCCGCTGCTGGGAAGCCGGCTGGCTCTTCGACGTCGAGGGCTCCGACGGCACGCCGCACCCGTACTTCGACAACGTGCGCGTGCTGGCCTACCCGTTCGGCGGACCGGCCATGCTCTACGATCCCCTGTTCATCGCGCAGGACAACTTCCCCGAGCAGGGCGATCTGGACTACGGCAACCTCGGCTCCAATCACATCCGGTTCGACATGGCCCGGAACATCAGTCCGGCGGCCGACCAGCGCAATGATCCCGGCGACTCGCTGTTCGTCGACGTGGTACCGGTGCGCGCCGGGTCGATCCTGCCGCAACTGCCGCAGATGGTCGTTCGCATGAAGGCCAACCCGGTCTTCGACGGCGTGCGCGCGTTGCCGGCGGGATTCTCTCAGTCTGGCAATATTATCACCGGTACCGTGGAGGGCGATTCGACCTATAGTTCGCTGACCGGAAACCTGGTGGAGGATCGTTACAACTTCGATCTTCCCGACACCGGGTTCTTCTATCCCGGCGACGTGATCCACTATTACTTCGAGGCTTGGGATGAACTCGGGGGCGATACGGGTCACACGGTCCTGCCCGGCGATACGTCCGGGTTCGCGAGCTTTGCTCACGATCTCGCCTATCCCAGCGACTTCATCTGTCGCGGATTGCCGTCGCTCAAGACCAGCACGGTCGGGGATCATCCCGAGATCCTGTTCTGGAACGACTTCGCCAACCGGGGCGGTGAGAACGAGTGGTACCACGCGCTGAATCACGCCGGCCTCGTGGAGGGTGTCGGCTACGATCTCTACTACACCAATGCGCCTGATGCCGGCGAGGGCAACGGCCTCGGCGGCCGTACCACCAGCGCTGTCCTCGACGGTTACGACATCCTGCTCTACACCAGCGGCAACCTGCTGGTCTACACCCTGGGCAACGGCGACTTCGCCTCGGACCCGTCGGCGGATATCCAGCTCATCAACGCGTGGTTCTCGCGTGGGAACAAGAAGGCGTTCATGACCGGTGACGACCTGGTCTACGACGTGGCCGGAAACGGCGCCGAGGGTCAGGCCCTTGTCGGCAACTACTTCGGCGTCGAACTCGTCGATCGTAACCTGGTCAGCTTCATCGACAACCAGACCGCGCCAACGGTCTACGCCGAGGATCCGAGCCCGATCTTCCCCAGCGTGGATCGATGGATAGCGTATGGCGGCTGCCTGGGCATCAACACGTTCGATGTGATCGAGCCCCGCGGTGGCGGTCAGAGGTTGGCGGAGTTCGCCCACCCGTCCGGCAACACCGGTGTCTACGACTACGCGGCTGCGGTCTACAACTACAACGACATGACCGACACCGAGGTCATCCTGCTGCCGTACGACTTCATGTACGTCTACAACGCACCCGGCTACACCCCGCCGGTGGGGCTCGACGGCGTGAGTGCGCGCGGCGTGATGCTCCGGGACGTGCTGAACTACTTCGGTCTGCAACTGGATGGGCCCATCGCGGTGGACGACATGCCCGACGTGCGTCAACTGGCGGTGCAGTCGTATCCCAATCCATTCAATCCCAAGGCGACCATCGCGCTCAGCATGCCTCGCACGGGCCAGGTGAGCGTGAAGATCTTCAACGTGCGTGGCGAGTTGATCAACACCTTGGTCGACGGCACGCTCGAGGCCGGTCGGCACGAACTGGTCTGGGACGGTAGCGACCATACCGGCGCGCGCAGTTCCTCCGGCGTCTACTTCGCCGAGACGCGGGCGCTCGGGCAGACCCGGGTCAACCGCATGGCCATGGTGAAATAACACTCGTCGAGTTGCGGGCGCTGCGGGCGCCCGCAACCATTCACACAATGACCGGCCCCGCGTCGACGGACGCGGGGCCGGTTTTTTGCTGCGGTCGTTTTGGAGGTGCGATGCAGCGGGGGGACGATGTTGGGGGCGAGACAAGAAGGTCCAGGATTGCGTCCGGAGGTGGTGTGGCGATCGTGGCCGCGATGGCCACCCCAGCCCCCGAGACGCGAAACCCGGTCGCAGAAGCGATTCGTTCTGTTCTATTGTTCGCCACCCGTATCGTTGCAATCCCGGTGCCGTTTCGCGCGTCTCGAGCAACTCTCTGCAAGGTGTTGAAAATGAATGGGTTGTGAATTTTCGTGAAGCGGCTCGTGGTGGGGTTCGTTTGCAACTTGGCAATGTTGTTGACAGTTTCGGGAGGTGTTTTTTAACTCATTGTCGGGGAACAAGATACGTCGTAAAAGATATTGATGATGCAACGACGAGTCCGGGTCGTGACAGGCAACATCGTTCGACCACCAGCGAGGGCGTTTGACCGGCGACGCGAAACTGCGGTAAAATTGTAGGGCTCGAAGCATTCACGCCCCAGCTCACCACCTGCCGAGGTCTCCATGAAGCTGCTGCAACGATGCCAGGCCTCGGTCTGGTTGATTCTTCTTCTCGCGGTGTTGCCCGTCGGGGCGCGTCCGTTGCCGGCATGGCGACAGCCGACGCCGACGGCCACCCTCGCCACCATGCCGGCTGCGACCGCTGCATCCACCGACACCACGGTCCTGCTGGGCGGCCCCGGATTCTACGACGGCCAATTCGAGGACCAGGGCGGATTGCCCATGTGGCACGGCTGGGTCGCCACCGATCACACCGCGCCCATCGACACCTTCTGGACCGTTTCCACATTCAACGCCGATCAACTCGGCGGCCACGGCCCGGGCAACCACGCGGCCTGGTGCGGCTCCGTCTTCGCCGGCGGTGACGAGGGATACGGCAACGATTGGCAACAGCATCTGGGCTGGACGTGGACCGTGGCCAACGTGCTCGCGCCGGTCACCGTGCAGGTGCAGGCCCGCATGAACCACGATACCGAACCCGGTTTCGATCGTGTCTATCTGCAGGCCTGGCGCAGCACCGGCTGGCAGACCGAGGCATCGTGGGAAGGGTGGCGGATCGATCGCGCCATCGACGAGACGGTGACCATGCAACCCGGCGACTTCGCGGGCCCGGGCCAGGATCAGATCCAGATCCGTTTCTCGTTCTTCTCGGACGAAACCTGGTCCGACGAGGACGGTCTCTACCTAACCGACGGCGCTTGCCAGATCGACGACATCCGGGTCGTCGTGGACAGCGTCGAGGCCACCTTCGACGATTTCGAACCCGGTAGCGACGTCCACTGGTTTCCCCGCGACTTCATCGGCGCCGGAGCGTTCGCCCAGCTCTTCCAGGACCTCGCGCACCTCGACACCTGTCGTGACAACGGCACGATCGTCGTGGCATTCGTGGACGACGGCCTGGTCGTGCCCGGAACCGGCGGCTCGCCCTGCGTGACCTGGTGCTATGGCCCCGGCGGCTACGTGGTCAACAGCACCGGCGGCCGGCTGGGGGACGAAGGGGCCATCGATACCGGAGTGCAGTCGCCGCCGCTGGCCTGGCCCGACGCCCACGACGATCTCCTGCTCGAGTTCGACGTCTACGTGCATGAACCGCTGGTGGGCTCCTCGCCGGGTATCGTGTACCGCTGGCGGGTGCGATCCACCGCCGACGCCGATCCGGCGACCCTGGAGACGGCGCCGTGGCGATCCCGCGACGTGGTCTTCCACGGCGCTCCCGAGTGGCGCCGCCACCACGAACCCTGCGGGGATCTCCTGGTGCCGGCCCGCCGCTGGGTCCAGATCGAACTGGAGGTTCTGGACTACGGCAATACCTGGGGACTATCCGGCAACGACGCCACGCCCGCTCCCTACTTCGACAACGTGGCGGTCAAGGCCACCGTCGCCACCGGCCCGCGCATCGTGGTCGACGATTCCCTCTTGCCGCAAGACACGTTCCCGGACAGCGGTGAACTCGACTTCCACGCCCTCGAGCTCAACTCCTGCCGCTTCGACATGGCCCGCAATATCAGCCCGGCCGAGAATCAGCGCATCGATCCCGGCGATTCCGTGGTCGTGGAGGTCCATCTGCTGCGCGCCGGAGCCGAACTGGTCGAGCGACCGCGACTGATGGTCCGCCTGCGTGCCAACCCGCTCTTCGACCCGTTCCGGATCCAGGCCCCCGACGCCGACGGCTTCGTGATGCTGGAGGCCGAGGGCGATACCTGCCGAGGCGCCGCGGGCGAGGCGCTGCCAGGGCGCTGGGCCTTCGATCTGCCGGATACCGGACTCATCTTCCCGGGCGACGTGCTCCACTACTTCGTGGAGATCCGCGAGACCGCCGGCGGCAGCGAAGCACTCGCCACCTGGCCGGCCGACACCACCGGTTTCGCCGACTTCGGTACGCCGACGATCTGGCCTGCGGCCGCGGTCATGCGGGCCTTGCCCACGGTCATGTCCGACTCGGTGGGCGACCAGCCGCCGATCCTCTTCTGGCAGGACTATCCGCTGCACGTTCCCGGTCGCGATCTCTGGGACCATGCCCTGGCAACGCTCGGACTGGAAGTGGGCGTGGATTACGACCATTTCCGCACGCGCGCGCCGGAAGCCGGGGTCGGCAACGGTCTGGGCGCCAGGGCGGCCGCAGCGCAGATCAACTGGTACGACACCGTGCTTTACGACAGCGGAACCATGATCCGGCATACTCTGGCCCGCGGTAACTGGCAGGCCGATCCCTCGCCGGATCGCCAGTTGCTCCTCGCGTGGTTCGGAATTCCGGGGCGCCACGGTTTCTTCACGGGCGACAACCTGGCCGGCGACGTGACCAACGACGGCCTGGACGGCGGCGTATTCCTGGCCAGCCTGCTGGGGGTGGAATGGTGGGCCGGCGACGCGTCGGAGATGCTCGGCGGTCAGACGTCTCCCGAGATCCAGGTCCTCGACGGCAACTCGGTCTTCGATTCCCTGACGCGCTGGCGTTCCAACGGAGGCTGTCCGCAGCGGCGTTCATTCGACCTCGTGTTGACCGCCGGCAATGCCGAGATGCTGGCCGAGTACACCAATCATGACGGTGCGGGAGGGGTCTATCCCTTCGCGGCGGCCACCCGAAACCTGCAGGCCAGTCCGTTCCGCGACGTGATCAGCCTGCCATACTCGCTCACGGCCGTCCACGACCTGACCGGCGGCAGCGGCCAGCCCGATGCCATCGCCGCCCGGGTGCGCCTGCTGGCGGATGTGCTCACCGCCTTCGGCCAGACGCTGCCGGCGCCCGTCGCGGTGCCCGGGGTCTTGCCGGCCGGACTCTCCGTCGCCAGCTACCCCAACCCGTTCAATCCGCGAACGACCGTGGCGTTCGAGATTCCCACGGCCGGCCAGGTATCGTTGAACGTGGTCGATATCCGCGGCCGACGGGTGCGCACCCTGATCGCGGACGACCTCCCTGCGGGACCTGGTCGCGTGATCTGGGACGGTTCCGACGACGCAGGCAGGGCCTGTGCATCGGGAATCTACTTCCACGTCCTGCGCGCCGCGGGGGAGACCCGGCTCGGAAAGATGACCTTGATACGCTGATTCGATTTGCCACATGTACCAAAACACGACGGGGTCCCGGTTAGCTCGGGACCCCGTCGCGTCTGTCGCCTGATCCATTGGAGGTGGTTGAAGGGGGGTAAGCTCTCGCACGCTCCTGGATTCTGGGTATGATACGTAGCGGAGCCTGGTTGGTTCCCCAAAAATGTGACCGACTTTCCGGAGAACGAGGATCTCATGTCGAATCTGCGCCGCGACCATCTTCACGACACGTGGACCATCGCTGCTCCCGGGCGGGGAGACCGGCCACGGGACATCCGGCTCCAGTCCGTTCCGGTCGACGAGATGACCTGCCCGTTCTGTCCGGGCAACGAGACCGAGACTCCGCCCGAGATCCTGGTCACCGGCCGTCCCGAGGGCGCCGCGCCCGACCAGCCGCCCTGGCGGGTGCGCGTGGTGCCGAACCGTTATCCCGCGGTCACGGGCGCGTCCGGCCGCCACGAAGTGGTGATCGTTTCGCCCGATCACCGGCGTGAACTGGCCGATCTCACGCCCCCTGAAGCGACCGAACTTCTGGCCGCGGTCCGCGACCGCTACCGGCAACTCGAACAGGATCCGGATCTGGCGGCCACCCTGTTCTTCCTCAATTCCGGTGCCGGCGCCGGCGCCAGCCTGACCCATCCGCACGGGCAGATCCTGGCGACGCCGATCACGCCGGCGCTCCTGCGCACCGAACTCGGGGCCTTCGAGCGCTGGCGCACAGAGCATGGCCGCTGCCTGCTCTGCGACGCCGTCGCCGTCGCCGACGATGACCAGCGACTGGTCGTGTCCGGCGACCACGCCGTGGCGGTGACGCCCCATGCCAGCCGGTTCTCCTGGGAAACCATGATCCTACCGCGCCGCCACCAGGCCAGGATCACCGATGCCCACGACCATGAACTGGCCGCGGTGGCGGTCGTCCTGGTCGATGCCTGTCGCGCGCTGCGAGCGGCGGCCGCGGATCCCGCCTACAATCTGGTCTTGCACTCGGCACCGCCGGCGGGCGAGGATTTTCACTGGCACCTGGAACTGCTGCCGCGACTGGCGCCCCTGGCCGGCTTCGAGACCGGCACCGGCTTCCACATCAATCCCGTGTTGCCCGAGGCGGCAGCGCGAGACTTGCGGCGGGCCATCGCCGACCCCAGCGAAGGATCAGCATGAACATTCTCATGGTCGCCGCGGAAATGAGTCCTCTGGTGAAGGTCGGTGGTCTGGCCGACGTGACCGGCGCGCTGCCGGCGGCACTGGCCCGGCGGGGCCATGCCGTCCGGGTGGTGTTGCCGCTTTACGGCCATCTGGATCCCGAGGCTCTGGGCCTGGAACCCGTGTCCGGCATGGGGCCGGTACCGGTGCGGGTGGGCCAGCGCATGCTGACCCTCCGTTACTGGGCCTGGCCGGCCGCGCCCGAGGGCGTCATGGTGAACCTGGTCTCGTGCGGCGATCTGTTCGCGCCCGCCGGGGTCTATACCGACGCTGCCGGAGAGGTCTTCGCCGAGACGCTGGAACGTGCGAGCGCCCTGTCCCTGGCTGCGGTGATGCTGCCCGAACTTCTCGACTGGCCGGTGGACGTGCTGCATGCGCACGACGTTCAGGCTGCCCTGGCGCCGGTCTATCGGCGCCGCTGGTACGATGGTCGCGGGTTGCCGGGCCGCGCGGCGACGCTGCTGACGATCCACAACCTCGCACACCAGGAGATCCACGGCGTCGAGCATCTGCCGCGGGTGGGATTGTCGCAGGACGTGGCGCTGTTCCCCGGGACCTTCGAGTTCTTCGGTCACCTCAACCTGCTCAAGGGCGGCATCGTCGAGAGCGACCTGGTCAACACGGTGAGTCCGACCTACGCCGAGGACGTGGTCGCCGATCCGGTGATGGGTTGTGGGCTCGAGGGGGTGCTGGCCGAACGACGCGACGCGTTCTCCGGGATCCTCAACGGTGTCGACTACGCCGCCTGGAATCCCGATACCGATCCCTTCCTGACGGCTCCCTACTCCGCGGACGATCTGCAGGGCAAGCAGGTCTGCCGCCGCGAACTGCTGAAGGACGCGGGCCTGAACGACGGGTCGCGTCCGCTGCTGGGTATGGTGGGGCGCCTCGCGCATCAGAAGGGGCTCGACATCGTGGTCGAACTCCTGGACCGGATCGTGGCCGGCGGGTTCTCCCTGGTCGTGCTCGGTACCGGTGATGTCGCCATCGAGAAGGCGATTGCCGCCGGCGCCGCCGCTCACCCCGGTCGCATCGCCTTCCGGCCCGAGTTCAGCGAGGCGTGGGCGCATCGGATCTATGCCGGCAGTGACCTGTTTCTCATGCCCAGTCGATTCGAGCCGTGCGGTTTGAGCCAGCTCTACGCTATGCGATACGGCACCCCGCCCGTGGTTCGATCGACCGGCGGGCTGGCCGACACGGTGGGGCCTTTCGCCGCCGCCGCGGGAACCGGTTTCGTGTTCCCCGACGCCACGCCGGAATCGCTCTGGGGCGCCCTGGAAGAAGCTCGCGAGATCTTCGCCGACCGCGCCGCGTGGAAACTTCTGCAGCTTCGTGGTATGGCCTGTGACTTCGGGTGGTCGACGGCGGCGGCCCAGTACGAAAACCTTTACCAGCGGTTGGCGCCGACGGTCGGTCGCGCGCTCGCCGTCGAGGAATCATGACGCGATCATCTTCCAAGAAACCGACTGCGGACCTGGCCCGGCTGGGCATGTCCGCCAGCCGCGTGGCGCAGATCATCGTGGACGAGAACTGGCGCGTGGTCGTGGCCAGTGCGGGCGCCGGTCGGCTCCTGGCGAGGGAGCAGGACGAGATCGAGGGCGCTCTGCTCGAAGAATTCGTCGCCAACGTGGAGGTTTTCGCCGGCTGTACGGACCGCGAGTGCCCGGAAGACGGGTGCTTCCGCCAGCTCGACGTGAATCTGGGCAACGCGACCGTCGCGGCCGAGGCCCACTGCGAGCGTTTCGCCGACGCCGACGGCCACATGTACCTCAACCTGGTGCTGCACGACGCCAGCGAACTGGAAGCGCGCGACGCCATGCGCGCGGCCCGGCTCGCGAAACTCAATCTCCTCAACCAGGTGAGCGAGGCCCTCTATGGTGCCCAGCTCAGCCTGCCACAGGTGCTCGAGTCGGTACTCATCGCCATGACCGCGGGGCAGGGGCTGCGCTTCAATCGCGCCTTCCTGCTCCTGGTGGACGAGCGCACGCGCCGTCTCCAGGGTGAGATCGCCATCGGCCCGAGCAGCCGTGACGAAGCCGACCGCATCTGGCGTGACCTGGCCGATCAGCCCACCGATCTCTACGAGATGATGACCTCGTACGACACGTCCCTCAAGCAGACCGACGTGGCGGTCAACAACATCGTGCGTGAACTGGCCGTGGACCTGGGCGACGACGATCACATCCTCGTGCGCGCCATGCATTCGCGACGGGTGGTCCATGTGACCGAGGCCGATACCGGGCACGGCTTGCCGGACGTTCGGCGCTGGCTGAGCGTCGATCGGTTCGCCGTGGCGCCCCTGGCGACCCGTCGCGGCGCCATCGGTGTTCTCATCGCCGACAACGCCATCAGCGGTCTTGAGATCACCGAACTCGACCTGGAGTTCCTGCAACTCTTCGCCAACCAGTCGGCCAACGCCATCGAATCGTCGCGGCTGACCGAGGAGCTGGCCCGCAAGGTTCTCGACCTGCGCAAAGCTCAGCAGAAACAGAAGGAGGACCAGCAGACTTTGCTGCGCATGGAGCGGCTGTCGGTCATGGGCGAGACGTCGGCCATCGTCGCCCACGAGTTGCGCAATCCGCTCGTCGCCATCGGCGGATTTGCGCGGGCCCTTCTCAGGAACCTTCCCGAAGACGACTCCAATCGACAGTACGCCCAGATCATCACGGAGGAGACCAGTCGCCTCGAGCGCATCATTCACGATCTGCTGGATTTCATCCGCCCCCAGAAGATGATGCGCAGAAACCTGTCACCGGATCAGGTCGTCCATGAGGTGGCGCGGAAGATGCACCCGATGCTGCAGAACGCTTCGGTGGAACTGGAACTCGACCTTCAGGCCGGCGATACGGATGTCAATTGCCATCCTGGCGAGATCCAGCAAGTGCTGCAGAATCTGGTGTTCAACGCGGTCCAGGCCCAGCCGGACGGCGGCCGGATCCGGATTTCGAGCCGGTACCTGGAGGGCGGCGTGCTCATCCAGACTGCGGACGACGGCCCAGGAATTGCGACAGACGTGGCTGACAAGATGTTTTCGCCCTTTTATACCACTAAGACTGCGGGATCGGGATTGGGGCTCACCATCTGTGCCCAGATCATCAAGTCCCACGGCGGGGTACTCAGGGGAGAGAACCTTTCCGAGGGTGGCGCTTGTTTCAGTTTCATCTTGCCGCTACCGAAGTCAGAAACCGAGAACGGGGACTAGAGTTGGTCTGGCCCGGACGGGCGCCCTCTGGTAGAGTTGGCGCTGGCCAGAATTGCTCTGACATGGGAGGTCATCCATGGCCAAGGTTCTGATCGTCGACGACGAACCTCACCTCCGCCTGCTCTACGAGACGGAACTCCGGCGAGCCGGCTACGAGACCATGACTGCCAACAACGCGGACCAGGGACTGGAGTACGTCGAGACCATGGGTCCCGACCTGATCATCCTGGACATCCGTATGGCAGGCATGGATGGAATTGAAGCCTTGCAAAGAATCCTGGATATGGATAATACCATTCCAGTGATCCTGAACACGGCCTACTCGAGCTACCGGGAAAACTATCTCACCTGGTCGGCCGACGCCTACATCACGAAGTCGTCGGACACCACGGAATTGCTCGGCAAGGTCAAGGAACTGCTGGACGCGAAGATGGTCGAGAACTGAGCCCCGGTTCTCCCCGCCGCCGGCAGACTGCGCCGGGGCGCGGGGAGTCGAATCGGTGGACATTCTCGAACGGATGCGTCGGACCCTCACCATCGTTCTCGCCGGTGGCCAGGGTGAGCGGCTGTACCCGCTGACCAAGGATCGCTCCAAGCCGTCGGTTCCGTTCGGTGGCAACTACCGCATCATCGACTTCACGCTCTCCAATTGCTTCAACAGCGGTCTACGCCGGCTGTATGTCCTGACGCAGTACAAGAGCTACTCCCTCGACAAGCATCTTCAGCGCGGCTGGAACATCTTCAACTACGAGGCCGACGAGTTCCTCTACCGCATCCCGCCGCAGCATCGCGTGGGCACCAAGTGGTACGAGGGTACTGCCGACGCGGTCTACCACAACATCTACCTGCTGGAGCTCAACAAGCCGGAGCACGTGCTGCTGCTGTCGGGCGACCACGTCTACAAGATGGATTACTCCGACCTCATGGAATTCCACGTCGACAACGAGGGCAGCTTCACGCTCAGCGCCGCCGTGGTGCCACGCGAGGGCGCGGATCAGTTCGGAATTCTCGAGGTGGACGAGGACTGGCGGGTGGTGGGTTTCGAGGAGAAGCCGCCGGAGCCCAAGACCATTCCCGGCGATCCCGACCACTGTCTGGTGAACATGGGGATCTACCTGGTGGACACCCAGTGCCTGGTCAAGGAGCTGTCCCACGACGCGCGCCGCAACGACAGCCATCACGACTTCGGCAAGGACATCATTCCCCGTCTGGTCCAGCAGGGCGAGGTTTTCGCCTATCCCTTCCGGGACGAGACGACCGGCAGCCCCAACTACTGGCGTGACATCGGGACCCTGGACAGTTTCTACGAGGGCGCCATGGAACTGCTGTCGCGGACGCCGCCGCTGGATCTCTACGATCGCGAATGGCCGTTCCGGGCCTGGCAGCCGCCGGTGCCGCCGGCCAAGTCGGTGCACAGCTTCACCGAAGATGATCCGCAGCCGGGTATCCTGGCCAACTCCATCATCGGCGGCGGCTCCATCGTCTCGGGCGCCAACGTCGAGGGATCGATTCTCCATCGCGGCGTCAAGGTGAACTCGTATGCCAAGGTGACCGGGTCGATCCTCATGGACGGCGTGCAGGTGGGCCGCTACGCCGATCTCAACCGTGTGATCTGCGACAAGAACGTGATCATCCCAGAGGGACTGGTCATCGGGCGGGATCTGGAGAAGGACCGCCAGCTATTTACCGTCACCGAGGACGGCATCGTGGTGATTCCCAAGGAGATGGACATGAGCGGCCTGGAAGCCGGTTGACCCGACGGGTTCCCGGACCGACATTGTGCCCACGGGGCCGGCGCTGGTGCCGGCCCTTTACTTGGCGAAGAACCTTCCGCCAATCCGGAGATGCGATGACAGACGGCAAGGATCCGCGGAATCGACACCGAGATGAGACGCCGGAGGAGGAGTCGCTCAACCTGAGCGACGGCGAGGTGGAGATCTCGCTCATCTGCCTGCGCTATTTCCGCGGCGACTGGGACATGTATCTCGACTACCTGCAGGGGGCGCGCGTCACGCCGGAGCAGCGCCGGCGCGACATGCCGCTCGTGGAACAGTTGCGCGATCGCGACCGGCGGACCGAATACCTCACCGCCTTCGTCGAGGACGAGGTCGCAGCCATGGGCCAGCGAATGGGATTCGAGCAGCTCCTCA
Source organism: bacterium (assembly GCA_003353795.1). Classification (GTDB taxonomy): domain Bacteria; phylum Krumholzibacteriota; class Krumholzibacteriia; order LZORAL124-64-63; family LZORAL124-64-63; genus Glo-17. The sequence continues at coordinate 21,489 of PIVY01000010.1, read as the reverse complement.
AGATCTGGGAGCACTGCCTCGAACTCGATCCCGAATCGGAACCGTTCCCCGAGTTCCGCGGAGAAGCCGAGCCCCTCGATGGAGCCGAACCCGGCAATGACGCCCCGTCGACTCTTCACTGATCATCCGCCTACACTTCGCTCGCGAAAGTCCTCACGAAAGCCCGCCTGGACGGCGGGCTTTCTGTTGCGGAGATTCGCGAGCGAAGTGTAGGCGGATGTTCAGTGAAGGGGGGCGCGAATTCCTGGTCGCGCCGGTGGGTGTCAATCGTCCGATGCTGCCGGGGCGAGGGCCGCGGCGCGCCGGATGAGCTGGGAAAGTTCGATGACGTCCGGGTCGGCGGCCAGTTCGCTGACCAGGCGGGTCACCGGGTCCTGGAGATCGGCCAGGGAACTCTCCTTGGCCCAGTAGCTCTTGCGGAGGATCTCGGCGAACTCGGCGGCGACGGCGGCGGCGCGCAATCGCGGTGCTGCATCGTCCCAGGTTCGGGCGAGGTCCCGCGTGGAGAGGGCGCGGTCGATCTCGGTGACTGTGTCCGCCTCGTCGTGATAGCGGGGCTTGGCCCAGCGCAGGCGCAGGGTGCCGAGGTCGCGCGCCCTGCCACTTTCGAGATCGCGGGCCGCGTCCTCGGTGAGCTTGATCTCGTAGAGCGCCACGGCGGTGTGACCGGCGCCGATCTCGCCGGCATCGATGCTGTCGTTGCGGAAATCGCGGTCGGCGACGTCGCGGTTCTCGTAGCCCAGCAGCCGCCAGCGCGTCACGCTCGCGGGATCGAACTCCACCTGGGTCTTCACCTCGGCGCCCACGGTCTGCAGGGTGCCGGTGAGGTTGAGGCGGAAGACCCGCTCGGCATCCTCGAGGCGCTGCACGTAGTGATAGGTGCCGTCGCCGTCGTTGGCGAGCTGTTCCATGAGCACGTCGTTGTAGTTGCCCATGCCGAAACCGATGGTGGTGAGGCTCGCGCCCTGGTCGGCCTCCTCGCGTACGGAGTCGAGGATGGAATCGGCGCCCGTGTTGCCCATGTTCGCCACGCCGTCGCTGCAGAGGATGAGCCGGTTGATGGCGCCCGGTGCCGCATGCTCTCGAGCCATGGCGTAGGCCATTCGCAGGCCGGCCTCGGCGTTGGTCGAGCCGCCGGAACGCAGCCCGTCGATGGCGTTCAGGATGGTGCCGCGGTCCGCGACGCCAGTGGGCTCGAGAAGCACGCTCGCTTCGCTGCCGTAGACCACGATGCCCACGCGGTCATCGTCGTTCAGCTCATTCACCAGGACCCGCAATGACCGCTTCACCAGGCCGAGCCGGTTCTCGCGGTCCATGCTGCCGGAGATGTCGATCACGAACACGAGGTGCGCCGGACGACGGTCCACCGCCGGAATGTCGCGGGCCTGAACGCCCACCCTCAGCAGGTGGTAGCCGACACCGAAGCGGCTCGGGGCGCCGTCGGCGTGCAGAGAGAAATCGTCGCCCTCGATGCGGTCGAATCCGGCGTCGAGGCGGTTGACGATCTCCTCGACGCGGATGGCCTCGGCCGGGGGCAGGTGACCGTCTGTGAGGTAGCGCCGCGCCACTGTCCAGCTGGCGTCGTCCACCTCGATGGCGAAGGTCGACAGGGCGTCGTCCTCGGTGGCCACGAAGGGGTTCACACCGTAGTGCTCGTGGTAGACCAGGTCATAGGGGCGGTCGTTGGGATTGCGGGTGCCGCCGGATTCGGCGCCCACGGTGGGCGCGGGCGAGTTGACGGAGCCGCCGCCCGCGCGGCGCGATACGACACCGTCGGTCAGCATCTGGACCTCTCCTTCGCGTCCGCCCCGGACGGTCATCTTGTCCGGCCGCGCCAGGACCCCCGACGGGGCGTCCATGAGGTCCATGGCGACGATATCGGGCGTTTCCGTCACGGTCTGATCCGACGCGGGATCCGGCGCACCCAGCGTCTCGATGATCGTCATTGCGAGCGCCACCTGCACCTCCGCCGTGTCGGAACCAGCGATGGCGAAGAACTCCTCGGTGGGGCGATAGCCCAGGTAGAGGATCTGGACCGTGTAGCGGCCAGGCTTCAATCCGTGGAACTCGAACCGGCCGCGATCATCGCTGACCGCGCCGCGGGTGGTGCCCTTGAGGATCACGTTGGCCGACACCAGCGGCTTGCCGGTCTCGGCGTCGCGCACGATTCCACGCAGCACGCCTTCACCGGATCCGGCACGGGCCTCGGACGTCACGACGACCTCGGCCGTCCGGGTGGTCTCGCCGTCCTTCTCGGCGACGAAGGAACGTGACTTCGACGGACCGGGCTGGACCGCCCGCGGGATCTCGCGACTCTGTACGTGGTCCGATTCGCCGGCGGCCGGGGGAGCCGCGACCGGCTGCTCGGAGGGGACGACAGCGACGTCCAAATGCTCCGGCGCGGGCCCCCGGCCATCATCGGCGGAGAGGATGAGGATCACGGCGAGCGCGCAGGCGGCGGCCGCCATACCGCTCAGCGCGGGAATCCAGTAACGACGGCGGCGCCGCTTCTCGTAGGGTTCACTGATCTCGTTCCAGATCTGGGCCTTTTCACGGTCGGTCAACCGGTGGGCCTCTCGGTATTCACGCTTCGTCATGCCTGCTGCCCTCCCATTTCGTCGGCGCGGTGATCCAGCAGCGCTCTCATTTTCTGCGTGGCCCGATGGTGGTGGACCCTGGCCGTGGCCTCGGCGCAGCCCACCTCGCGGGCGACGTCGGCGAACGGCAGTTCCTCCAGTTCGTGCAACACGAGACAGGCTCTCTGTTTCGGTGACAGTTCACGCAAGGCGGCCTGGAATGCGTGGCCCGTCACGCTGAGACCCGCTTCCTGGGCCTCGCTGCGATCGGGTGCCGGCAGGTCCAGATCGAAATCCTCGCGGTGAACGCTCACCAGTTGGCGGAGGCGTCGGCCGAGGCCGCGGCGCCAGTCCAGCACCAGTCTCAGGGCGATGCCGCGCAGCCACGACAGCAGCGAACCTTCGCCGCGGTAGCCGTGGAGATGGCGGAGCGCCTTGATGTAGGTGTCCTGGAGCAGGTCGCGCGCGGTTTCCCGGTCGCCTGCCTGGAAACAGAGAAAGTTGAAGAGCGGCTGGCAGGTCTCGTCGTAGATCGCGCGCCAGGCTCGTTCGTCGCCCTGGGCTGCTCTCCTCGCGAGATCCTGATCCTGCCGATGAGTCGTGGTGGCCATCGCCGTCACCTCCTCCGGGGTGTACCGGACAAGACGCGGGTGGTCCCGGGAGCGTTTACCTCAGTCATAGAATTCGGGACGACGATCTGCCACCACGTGATTGCGGGGGGTGAGATAGGGGTCGCAGAGATCGAGCTCGAGATCGGCCGCGGCGGCTTCGGTCCGGTCGGTGCCGCACTCGACCAGGCGCTCGCCGCGCGGCGAGGCCGCGACGCTGCGGCCGATGAAATTCAGAGGAGCCTCGCCGCGGTGCTCGCAGCCCACGCGATTCGCCGTGAGCGTGTAGACCCGATTCTCCAGGGCGCGCAGCGGCATGACGTCGGGGCAATGCGGCAACACGAGGTTGGAGGGATGACAGATCACCTTGGCGCCGCGGCGGGCCAGGGTGCCGGCCGCCTCGGGAAAGAGCCAGTCGAAGCAGATCATCAGGCCCACGGTGGTGCCGCAGGCGGCGAACACGGGGAAGCCAAGGTCGCCGGGGGTGAAGATGAGCTTCTCGTCCCAGAAGAGGTGGACCTTCCGGTAACGATCCACGGTGCCGTCGGGACGCACGAGAACCGCCGTATTGAAGAGGCGATCACCGTCGCGCTCGGCGAGCCCGGCCACCAGGGTCGTGCCCGAATTCGCCGCGGCCGCGCGAAGGGCGCTGCAGGTCGAGCCGTCGGGCACCGATTCGGCCAGGGACGCCAGTTCATCGCTGTCACGGAACTGGTATCCGGTGGCGAAGAGTTCGGGCAGGACGGCGAGATCGCAGCCGGCGGGAACGAGTTCCAGCGCCTCCGCGACGTTTGCGGCGACATCGCCGAACACGGGCTCGGTCTGCACGACCGCGGCGCGAAGCTTGGTCATGGTCGATCCTCCGGACAGGTCAATTCCAGCAGGCGATCGAGGCAGTGTTCGTGGTCGAACCGTGCGGCGACGCGCGCACGGCCCGCGAGGCCCAGTCTGTCGACCTCACCATCCTGGCGCAAGAGTCGGTCGATGGCCGAGGCCAGCGCCGCCGGATCGTCCACCGGCACCAGGAGTCCCGTCTCGTCATGCGCGACGACCTCCGGCAGGCTGCTCGTGCGGGTGGCCACAACCGGCAATCCGCAGGCGGCGGCCTCGGCGGCGGCCAGGCCGAAACCCTCGGCCCGCGACGGCAGGACCGCCACGCGGCACTCCGACCAGAAACCGCCCGGCTCCGCCACGAATCCCTCCAGATGCACGGATTCCGGTCGATCCAGCCCGGCTCGCCAGTGGAGCAGTGCGTCGTGCAGCGGGCCCTCGCCGGCCAGGCGCAGGTGCGGGGGATCAGGCCAGGTGGACGCGAGGATGCGTTCCCAGGCGTCCATGAGACAGTGCAGTCCCTTGCGCTCGATGAGCTGGCCGACGAATCCCACCACCGGCGGGCGCTGCCCCGGGGGAGGTTCCGCGGGCCTGAAGCGTCCGAGATCGATGCCCTTGTACAGCAGGTGGATCCGGTCGGGATCCAGCCAGGGGGCGCTGGTCAGAACGGTGCGGCCGGTGGCCTCGCTGTTGACGAGCAGACCGGTGGCCGCGCCCTGGAAGTACCAGCGATAGTAGAATTTGTCCTTGAGCGGGAAGTCGCTCTCACGGCTGGCCAGGCGTACGTCGACTCCTGCCCAGCGGCCGGCCAGGCCGGCGGCTTTGAGGTCCTTGGTGAGGTTGCATACCAGGGCGGTCACGCCCTGCCGGCGGAAATGGCGCCACAGGCGAACCAGCGTCCAGGGCGCCCCGTCGCAGCGGATCGGCATGGACACGGCCTCGAGGTTCCGCGCTCGAGCGGCGGCAAGCAGCGGGGTCCCCGGTTGGGCGATCAGGCTCGTGCGTACGCCGCGGGCAGCCAGTCCGGCGGCCGCATCGAGGAACCACAGCTCGGCGCCGCCCAGGGTCCTGAGGGAATTCACGAAACAGACGTGGGAGGAGGGGGCCGCCCGGTCCAGGCACATTTTTGGCTAACGCGATCCTTTGTTCTTTGGTAAAGCAGAATCCAGGGCTTACTTTAGCCCAACTCGGAGGCCGGGGAAAGCAGCGGTCGAGCACGCTACCCGGTCATAACGATCCCAACCCCGGTGGAGGTTCCTGTGGCTACCCAGGATCTGGTCGTCAGGATCGGCGGCGAGGGTGGCGAGGGCGTCATTTCCTGTGGCGAAATTCTGTCCAAGGCCGTGGCGCGTGGAGGTCTCAACATCCACGCGTTTCGCACGTTCCCGGCGGAAATTCGCGGCGGTCTGGCCATGTTCCAGCTGCGAGGCAGTGACGGTCCGGCGCGTTCCCTCAGTCAGTCGGTCGATGTACTCTGTGCCATGAACCACTGCGGCTACGACGCCTATGTCCACAATATCAAGGACACGGGCGTCCTGGTCTATGACCCGGCATTCGTGACGCTGGACGACCGCCTCGGCGGCCGCCGCCGCATCGAATTGCCCCTCGACGAGATCTCCAAGGAGGTCACCGGGGCGAGCCGGGCCAAGAACATGGTGGCCATGGGTGCCATGCTCGCGATCTTCGGACCGCCGGTTGAGTATGGCGTCAAGCTCGTAGCCGACCACTTCGGCAAGAAGGGCGAGGACGTCGTCCGGATGAACCAGGGCGCCGTCGAGGCGGGCTACAAGTTCGCCATGGAGCACATGGTCGAGCTTCGCCGGCCATTCAAGCTCCAGCCCGGCCGCGACGAGATCCTCGTCACCGGCAACGAGGCCTGTGCCCTGGGTGCCATCGCCGCGGGCGTGGAGTTCGTGCCCGGGTATCCCATCACGCCGGCCACGCCGATCTTCGAGTTCCTCTGCCGCGAGCTGCCGAAGTTCGGTGGCAAGGCGGTTCAGTTCGAGGACGAGATCGCGACCCTGGCAGCCGGTATCGGCGCGAGCTTCGCCGGCAAGCGGGTGCTCACGCCCACCAGCGGTCCCGGTCTGTCTCTCATGAGCGAGACCCTGAACCTGGCGGCCATGACCGAGTGCCCCATCACCATCATCAACGTGATGCGTGGCGGGCCCTCCACGGGTATGCCGACGAAGACCGAGCAGTCGGATCTCAAATTCGCCATCTACGGCACCAGCGGCGAGTCGCCTCGGTGCATCATGGCGCCCCTGGACATCTACGACTGCTTCTGGCAGACGGTGCGCGGCGTGCGCATCGCCGAGAAATACCAGATGCCGGTGATCATCCTCACCGATCAGGCACTGGCCTACACCAGCCAGAACATCCCCACGCCCGATCTCTCCGAGGTCGATCTGGGTGAGCGGCTTACCCCGCCGCTGGACCAGGACCGGGAGACCTTCGAACGCTACGCAGTCACCGAGACCGGTGTCAGCCCCATGCCCATTCCCGGCGTGCATGACCTGATGTACATGGCCACGGGTCTCGAGCACAATCCCAAGGGCGCGCCGAATTACACGCCGAAGATGCACGAGCTCATGACACAGCAGCGCTTCGCCAAGCTGAAGGCGCTCGGCAAGCGGATCGTGCACCAGCACAAGGTCGAGGAGTACGAGCCCGAGGATACCGAGATCGGCGTCATCGGCTGGGGTAGCACCTACGGTGCCATCGCCGAGGCCCTTGAGAATATCGAGCGGGACACGGGCGTGCGCATCGCGCATCTGCACCCGCGGATCCTCTCGCCGTTGCCCGAGTGGCGCATCCGCCAGTTCCTCGGCCCCTTGAAGAAGCTGATCGTGCCCGAGGAGAACTACACGGGACAGTACGCGCACTTCCTCAAGGGCAAGTTCGGCATCAAGCCCATCGAGATCCACAAGGCGCACGGTATTCCGTTCTCCTCCGAGGAACTCGAGAAGTCCATCAAGGAGCATCTGTGATGAGTGACACTGCTCTCAAGGTTGCCGACTTCAAGTCGGACCTCAAGCCGATCTGGTGCTCCGGTTGCGGCGACTTCGGTGTGATCACGCCGTTCTACCAGGCCCTGGCCGAGATCCAGGCGGTGCCCAAGGAGACGGTCATCGTCTCGGGCATCGGTTGCTCGGGTCGGTTCCCGTACTTCTGCAACACGTACGGGTTCCATGGCGTGCACGGTCGGGCCCTGCCCACCGCGGCGGGCGTCAAGATCTCGCGGCCCGATCTCAAGGTGATCGCCGTGGGTGGCGATGGCGACGGTCTGGGCATCGGCGGCGGCCACATCGCGCACGTGGCCCGCAAGAACGTCGACATGACCTACATCCTCATCGACAACTCGATCTACGGCCTGACCAAGGGGCAGAGTTCGCCGACCTCTCCCATCAGCATGACGTCCAAGACCGCGCCGCACACCGGCATCGAGGAGCCGCTGAATCCGCTGCTCATGTTCCTGTCCTACCACGCCAGCTTCGTGGCCCGTGGGTACAGCGGCAAGCCGAAGAACCTCAAGCAGCTCTTCGTCGATGCCATGAACCACAAGGGATTCTCGATCCTGCACATCTTCTCGCCGTGCGTCTCCATGAACAAGCAGATCACGTTCAAGACCATGAACGAGATCGTCAAGCCGCTGCCCGACGATTGGGATACCTCCAATCGTTTGGCGGCCATGGAGAAGGCGCTGGACGAGGATACGTTCTGGACCGGACTCGTCTACCAGGACGAGCGTCCGACCATCAACGACCGGCTGGACTCGCTGGAAGAGAAGCTGGGCCGCTACGACGGCCTGTCCGAGCTCCTCGGCCAGTACAAGTAGAGGCGCGTTCGAGCAACCGTCCGCGAGTCGCCTGGACGCAGTTCGACGGCCGGCGGTGAAACGATAGGCCCCGCCCACTCGGGCGGGGCCTCGTCATGAGATGACGATATGGGCTCAGCGGAACAGGTTCTTGACCTGGGCGAGGGTCGCTCGTTCGGTGGCGACCGAGGCGAAGTTGGCCTTGAACTGGAGCAGAGCCGTGCGGGCCCAGGCGGAATCGGGATCCCAGGCGCCCTCGTACCAGGCGAAGGTCTCGATGCCGTTGGAGTCGATCTGACCGCCCGTGCCTGGATTCTCGTAGCCGAAGTAGAAACTCGCGCCGGCGGGGATCACCATGTTCTCGGCGGTGACGTCGACGAAGGCGTAGGTGCTGGGCGGGAACTCGTCCGGATCGCCGACCGAGGGCGTCCACTGGCCGGAGAAGGTCTGCGTGCCGGGAGCGCCCGGGAGGTCTTCGGTGATCCAGACCATCCACGCCACGGGGCCGGGGCCGCTGGCCGGCCAGCCGAATTCGGACAGGTACACGTCCTGGCCGGTGGTGTTCACCCAGGCGGTGAGGAAATGGGTTCCCCAGCCGTCCATGGCGCCGCCGGTGGTGGCGGGAGTCTCCATGGCGCCGCCCGTGCTGTACTCGACGTCGGCAAGCAGGGGGCTGCCGCCGGCCGGGTGATGGGGATGGACCTCGACGGGACGAGTCTGGCCGTTCTTGCCGCAGACTCCCTCCAGGGCGACGGCGGGCAGGACAGCCACGGCAAGGATGGATATCAGGAGCAATAGGTTCTTCATGGGAATCTCCCGGAACGGATCGTGGGCGGCGGCGCGAACTCGCTGGCGAGCGGCGACATTCTGAATGGATTGTACCAGAATCCGCCGGCCGGCAACAAGCGCCTGGGTGATTCCACCGGTGGCCGGGACGGCTCGGCAGTGACTATCTTGAGGCCGATTCCACGGCCCGAGGAGCAACAGTGTTCGATCGCAAGACTGTCAGAATCGATGAGCGCATTTCCTGGTTCTCGGAGGTGCGGCACCTGCTGTCACCCATGTCAGGGGTGACCGACCGGCCGTTCCGGGCCATCTGCCGCGATCACGGAGCCCACATGGGATTCTGCGAGTTCACGTCGGCCAGCGGTCTGTACTTCGAGAACGAGCAGACCTGGAAGCTCATCGACACCGAGGGCGAGCCTGGGCGCGTGGGCATCCAGATCTTCGGCCAGGACCCCGCGCACATGGCGGCCGCCACGCGATTGCTGCTGGCCCGCCGCATGGACGTTCTGGACATCAACTTCGGCTGCCCGGCCAAGAAGGTGGTCAAGAAGTGCGGCGGCTCGGCATTGCTGGCCAACGTGCCGTTGCTCGAGGAGATCGTCCGCGCGGTGGTGGAGGCGGCGGACGGCTTCCCGGTGTCGGCCAAGTTCCGCACCGGCTGGGACGACGCGAGCCTCAACTACGAGGAGATCGGCGCGCTGCTGCAGGAGGCCGGCTGCGTCTGGGTGACCCTGCACGGTCGCACCCGCAATCAGAAGTATCGCGGGCACGCCGACTGGGACACCATCGCCCGCCTGGTGGATGCGCTGGACATCCCGGTGATCGGCAACGGCGACGTCGTCGATGGCGACAGCTACCGCGCCATGACCGAGCACACCCGTTGCCACGGCGTCATGGTGGCACGTGGGGCCATCGGCAACCCCTGGCTCTTCCAACAGATGGATGCGGTGGACCGGAGCGAGGCGTGGGTCCCACCCAGTTTCCGGGCCATGTGCGAGGTGAACCGGCGCCACGTGGAACTGGAGGTCCAGCAGCGCGGGGAGAAGACCGGTTGCATGGTGGTGCGCAAGCACATCGCCAAGTGCTTCAAGGGCTACCCCGGAGCGGCGCACCTGCGCAAGCTGCTCTATGCCGAGGAAACGTCGGCTGGTATGATCGCCGTTCTCGACGCGGCTGCGCGTGCCGGCGATCCCCGCCTGGGCGCCGACCTCGTCCGGAACCCGGAGGACCTCGCGTCGTGACGCCGATCCGTGCCCTCGTCGTGGTGATCACGGCGGCCACCGTGGCCGTGGGATTGGGCGCCTGCTCCAAGCCGCCGTCGACCCAGACTGCGCCTCCGGAAACCGCGCCTTCCGGCCACGTGCTCGCCCACACCGTCCACGAGGGGGAGTCCCTGTCGCGCATCGCCGATCTCTACTACGGGGACCCGACCCGGGCTGACGGCATCGCCCGGGACAACGGTCTCTCCGATCCGTCGCGACTGGCGGCGGGCTCGGTCCTCGAGTTGCGATTCGCCGATGACGAGTACGAATTCGCCAGACGTCGGGCCGCGGCCCTCGAACCCTACAATCTCGGCGTGGCGGCCATGGCCAGGGGTAACCTGGATGAAGCGGAGCGCCAGTTCCGCCTCGCGTTGCGGACGGTCCCCGACCTGCCCGACGCCCGCTACAACCTGGCTCTGGTTCTCCTGAAACGCGGTCAGGCCGAGGCGGCCACCTCCCTGCTGGCCGATCTGGTGGCCGAGCGCCCGGGCGATGCGGACTTCGGCTTCGCGCTGGGCAATGCGCTCTTCCAGCAGACCCGCTACATCGAAGCCGCGCAGGTGTTCGGAACGGTCCTGGCCGGCCATCCCGCCCATCGTCGTGCTGCCTTCGGGTATGCCCGGGCGTTGCAGGAGGCCGGCAGCCGGCAGGAGGCGCTGGCGGCGTGGCGATCCTACCTCGAACTGGATCCCGACAGCAGCTGGGCCGCCGAGGCGCGGCGCCATCTCGGCGAGCTCGAGGGTGATTGATCCGATCGATCTGCGTGGGTTGTCCCTGGAGCGCGATGGTCCCGACGGGCCGCTGCGGGTCCTGGACGGCCTGAACCTGCACCTCGGGTCCGGCGAACGGCTGGCCGTCGTGGGCGGCAACGGATCGGGGAAGTCGTCGTTGCTACGCCATCTGGCGCGACCCGGCACGTTGCCGTCCGTCCGGTCCGGCCTCGTGTTCCAGGATCCCGACGAACAGCTCGTGGCGGCCACGGTCGATGCGGAGATCCGCCTCGGTGGCCCCGGCGGTGGGGTCTCCGGCACCCTGGATGAGTTCGGGCTGACGGGCCGGGGCTCCGACGATCCGCGGCTGCTGTCGGCGGGTCAGAAGCAGCGGCTGCAACTGGCGCTGGTGCTCGGAGCGCGGCCCGACCTGTTGCTCCTAGACGAACCCACCAGCCTGCAGGATCCGGCGCAGGCCAGCTGGCTGCGGGCCCGGCTCGCCCATTGGCCCGGTACTCTGATCTGGGCCACCCAGAAACCCGAGGAAGTGGCGCTCTGCCACCGGGCGCTGGTGCTGGACCAGGGCCGGCAGTTGCTGGCCGGACGGGCGGCCGAAGTGCTCGCCGACCCTCTGTGCAGCGGCCGCCTGGATCCGGGCTATCCCGCCGACGTGCCGGTCGCCGAACCCGCGGCCACCACCGACGTGGTCGGCACGCTGGATGCCGTGAGCTTCCGGTTCTCGGACAGTGGTCGGCTCGGCCCGCTCTCCCTGGAACTGCGGGCCGGCGATCGGCTGGGCCTCACCGGTCCCAACGGCTGTGGGAAGAGCACCCTGCTGGCGGCCCTGGCCGGGCTGCGACGGCCGGATTCGGGAACCATACGCCTGGGCGATCGACAGCTCTACCGGCACGGAGCAACCGACCTCGATCACGGCCTGACCGCCCTGGCGCCCCAGTTCCCCGAGTACCTGTTCACCGGGACGGACGTGGCCGCCGAGATTGCCGTGGACCCCCGCCTGGCCGGACTCGATGCCGCGGAATTCCTGTCTCGGCTCGACCTTTCGCGCGACCTGGCCCGGCGCAATCCCCACGACCTGAGCGGGGGCCAGAAACGGCGTCTAGCCCTGGGCCTGGCCCTGGTCGCCGAACGGCCTCTCGTCCTGCTCGACGAGCCCACGGCCGCTCTGGACGCGTCGGGACGGGCTCGGGTGGCTGCTCTGGTCCGCAGCGCTTCTCCGGCCTGCGCCCTGGTGGTGGCCTCCCACGATCGCGCGTTCCTGGCTGCCTGCGGCTGTCGAGTTCTGGAACTGGGCTGACCGGACGCGGCAGGCTTGCACCGGCCCCGCGCGCCTGCTATCTTTCCCGAGTCCACGGTCCTTTTTAACGCGGTCCCGCGAGGCCCGAAGAGGAGGCGGCAGACGAAAGCACGGCCTCATGCGCAGCGGCGCACGGGCCGTTTTTTTCTGCCCTCTCCCCGGCGGGGGCCTCTCTCCAACGGCGAGGAGTGTCATGAACTTCACCGAGAAAGCCGTCATCATGAATCGCGACGATGTGAGTCGCGCGATCAAGCGCATGGCGCACGAGATCCTGGAAGCCAACAGCGGCACCCGGGATCTGGTGATCCTCGGCGTCCAGCGCCGGGGCGTGCCCCTGGCCTCGCTGCTGCAGGAAGCCATCAAGGCAGTCGAGGGCGAGGATCTGCCCATGGGCGCCATCGACATCACCTTCTATCGCGACGATCTCTCCAAGCTGGGCCCCTCGCCCAAGGTGGCCACCACGGAGATGCCCCTGGACGTCACCGACAAGGTGGTGATCCTGGTGGACGACGTGCTCTTCACCGGTCGCACGGTCCGCGCAGCGCTGGACGTGATCATGGACTGGGGCCGGCCCCGTGCCATCCAGCTCGCCGTGCTGGTCGACCGCGGCCATCGCGAGCTGCCCATCCGCCCGGACTTCGTGGGCAAGAACGTGCCCACCTCGCACAAGGAAGTCATCAAGGTGAAGGTGGAGGATTTCGACGGTAAGCAGGAAGTGGTGGTGGGGGAGGTGCAGGGCTGATGACCTTCCAGCGCAAGGACGTCCTGGGCCTGGAGGACATGTCCGCCGAAGAGATCCTGCTGGCCCTGGACATCGCCGAACGGTTCCGCGCCGTGTTCGACCGACCGGTCCGCTCGGTGCCGATCATGCGTGGTCGTACGGTGGTGAACTTCTTCCACGAGCCCAGCACCCGCACCCGGATCAGCTTCGAACTGGCCGAGAAGCGCCTGTCGGCCGACATCGTCAACTTCTCCGTGGCCACGAGCAGTTTTTCCAAGGGCGAGACCCTGCGCGACACGGCGGAGAACCTGGCGGCCATGAAGATCGACATGCTGGTGGTGCGCCACAAGAGCGCCGGCGCGGCCCAGTACCTGTCCAAGGTGCTGGAGTGCCCGGTGATCAACGGCGGCGACGGCTGTCACGAGCATCCCACCCAGGGGCTGCTGGACATCATGACCATGCGCCAGCGGCTGGGTGACCTGCGCGGCAAGAAGGTCACCATCATCGGCGACATCTCCCACAGCCGCGTGGCCCGCTCCAACATCTGGGGCCTGAACAAGCTGGGCGCCGAGGTCACCTGCTGCGGACCGCCCACCATGGTGCCGGGCAACATCGCCCGTCTGGGTGTGAAGGTGGAGTACGACCTCAAGCGGGCCGTGGCCGAGGCCGACGTGCTGAACATCCTGCGCATCCAGCTGGAGCGCGGCGCCGGCACCGGCTTTCCCAGCAACCGCGAATACCACCGCATGTACGGGGTGACCGAGGACATCGTCCGCGGGCTCAAGCCCGAAGCATTCATCATGCACCCCGGCCCCATGAACCGGAACGTGGAGATCGCCAGCGAGGTGGCCGACGGCCCCCGTCAGGTGATCCTCGACCAGGTCGCCAACGGCGTGGCCGTGCGCATGGCCCTCATCTACCTGCTCTCGGGCGGCGATCCCGGCGCCCTGGCGTCGAGCGACGCGGCCTGAGCGCACCCGTGAACCGGCAAGGAGCGAACGACATGGAGTGGAGCTGGCAGCGCATTCCCGCGGAATACCTGGTGACCGGCGTCAAGCTGGCCCGCGGCGGCAAGCTGGCCGCCCGCAAGGGCTTCCTGCACGTGAAGAAGGGACGCATCGAGGCCATCGGAGTGGGCAAACCCACGGCCGAGGGCCTGCCCGCGCTGGACGCCGAGGGGCTGGTCCTGGCGCCGGGATTCGTCGACACGCACGTGCACTTCCGCGAGCCGGGTCAGGAGGAGAAGGAGACTGTCGCCACCGGCAGCCGCGCCGCGGCGGCGGGCGGTTACACGGCCGTGGTCACCATGCCCAACACCGATCCCGCCATCGACAACGCCGGCATGGTGCGGTACGTCATCGATCGGGCCAAGGAAGCTGGTCTCTGCCGGGTGCTGCCCACCGGGGCCATCTCGGTGGGTCGCGAGGGCGAGTCCATGGCCGAGATGGGTGCCATGATCGAGGCCGGCGCCGTGGCCTTCACCGACGACGGTTCGCCCGTGGCCAGCGGCAAGCTCATGGCCAATGCCCTCAAGTACGCCAAGATGCTCGGCGTGCCCATCATGAGTCACGCTGAGGATCTCAGCATCACCGGCGGCGGTTGCATGCACGCCGGGTACTGGTCGACACGGTTGGGTCTGACGGGTATGCCGCGCGCCGGCGAGGACGCGGCCACCTTCCGCGACATCGAACTGGCCCGCGCCACCGGCGGCCACCTGCACGTGTGCCACGTCTCCACCAAGGGCGCCGTCGACGCCATCCGCCGTGCCAAGATCGACGGAGTCCTGGTCACGGCCGAGGCCACGCCGCACCACTTCAGTCTCGATCACAGCTGCTGCCGCGAATACTCGCCGCTGTTCAAGATGAGCCCGCCGTTGCGCGAACCCGATGACGTGACGGCCGTGGCCGACGGACTGGCCGACGGTACTCTCGACTGCATCGCCACCGATCACGCCCCGCACACGGCCACCGAAAAGGAGCTGCAGTTCGACCAGTCGCCCTTCGGGGTCATCGGCCTGGAGACGGCCTTCGCCGTCGGCAACACCTTCCTGGTGGAGGCCGGCAAGATGGATCTGGGACAGCTCGTCCAGTGCATGACCGAACGCCCCGCAGACGTGCTGGGGCTGCCCCTGGGCCGGCTGGATGAGGGCGCCGAGGCCGATTTCGTCCTGCTCGATCCGAAGCGCCAGTGGACCGTCGCCACCGAGCATCTGCGCTCGCGGAGCCGGAACTCCAGCTTCCTGGGCGAGACCCTGTGCGGTCGGGTCATGGCCACGTTCCTGCGCGGCCGGTTGACCTGGCGCGAGGAGGACCCTAGCCTTGGGTAGGTTGCCGCTTCAGTCTTGACGACCCTTCCGTGGCCGGTCGGCCGGAACCGCGGGACGATCAGACGGTATCAAGCGGGAATCCGTCGGTATCGGCATGGCACACGACGCTGCAGGAACCCCCTGAATCCTGTGGGCGGAAAGGCAGCGCGTCTTGATCGACCTCACCCACCGCACGAATCCACCGCCTGGCCGCCGGTCGGTCCGGAAAATGGTGACCGGGACGGTCTGCGCCGTGCTGGCCGCACTCGTCCTGGTGGGCGGCTGCGCCAAGTACAACACCTACTACAACGCCAAGAAGCACTTCGACGACGCCGAGCACCTGCGCGAGGAGCGCCTCAAGGAAGGCGAGGACGTGGCCCGGGCCACCAGCGGCCAGAAACAGGACTACGACCTGGCCATCAAGAAGGCGCAGAAGATCCTCGACGAGTACCCCGGGCACAACCTCACCGACGACGCCCTCTTCCTGCAGGGAAAGTCGTACCAGCGCATCGCCAGCTACCGCATGTCGATCCGCAAGCTGGACCTGCTGTTCACGAACTTCCCCCAGACGCCGTACCTGGAGGAGTCGCTCTTCCTGCAGGCGGTGAACTATCTCCTGCTCGGCGACGCGGGCCGTAGCCAGGACCTTCTCGACCGTCTCGACACCCAGTACCCCGACAGCCGATTCCAGTCGCAGGCCCTGCGCTCCAGCGGCGACAACGCCTTCGCTCTCGAGCGGTGGGACGATGCCGTCGAATCGTACCGTCGCTTCCTCGAGCGCTTCCCCGATGCCGAGAACTGGGACGACAGCAGCATGCGGCTGGCCGAATCGCTCTTCGAACTGGAGCGCTACGATGAGGCTGCCGACGCGTTGCAGCGCGTCATCGACGAATCGCTCATGGCCGATCGCGTCTTCCGGGCGCGACTTCTCCAGGCTCGCAGCATGGTCCGCATCGGCGATCACGATCGCGCCGAGGAACTCATCGCCGCGCTCAAGGGCGAGGCCATGGTCCTCACCAAGGAAGGCGAGGTCATCCTGGTGGAGGCAGAGAACCTGCTGGCGCAGGGCGACCGCGGCGCCGCCATCGCCCTGCTCGAGGGCATGACCCCGGAGCAGCAGTCCCGTGAGGTGAAACCCGTGCGGGCGGACCTCCTCGGCCAGGCGGCCATGGCGGTCGACGAACTCGACAACGAGAGCCTCGAGAAGGCGCAGGGGTACTTCCAGGAGGCCTTGACGGGCAACCAGTATCTCGAGGATTCGGAGCGGACGCGGGCGCTTCTGGCCAGCATCAAGGCATACCTGAGCGCCGAGGGCAGAATCGCCGATTCCGAAGCACCCCGGGCCGCCGAACTACAACTGCAGCAGGCCAACGCCATGCTCTTCGGATTCGACCGATCCCGCCGCGCGCTCGACCTCTATGCGACGGTGGCTGCGGATTCGGCCGCCGACAGTCTGGTGGCGCCGCGTGCGATCTATGGCGCCATGGTCGTCTACGATTCCTATCTCGGCGTTCCGGACTCCGCGGCGATGTATGGCGACGACCTGCAAGCGCGGTACCCGGATTCGCCCCAGGCGTACCAGGCCCGAGGGGACGTGGATACCGATCTGCTCGCGTACCTGCTGGCCCAGGAACAGGCCGAGCTGGCCGCCGTGCGTCCCGACACGCTCATCGGCCTGGAAGACCTCGTCGGGTACGATCCCAGCGAGCTGGAAGAACGCGGCTCGGGGCTGCGTCGCCGGCAAGTCTACTTGCAGCGCCGCGCCGTTCTGGTCTATCCGCCGACCGCGGCGGCTGTCCGCGCCATGGAGCGACGGCAGGAGGCCGAGGATCTGGAGCGCGCCGCGAACGACACCCTCGCCGCCTTCCAGAGTGCCGCCGGCGAAACCCTCAGCTTCGACGCCGCCGCGAGCGAGTCGCTGGGAGTGAGCACCCTCGAACCCGTCGTCCAGGACACGGCGATGGCCGCGACCGCGGTGCCGGTACCGGCGCCCGTCGACACCTCCAAGGCCGGCGAAGATGCCGAGCCGGAGGAAGAGCCCAAGCAGGAGAAGAAAAAGAGTTGGGACTTCTAACACCCACGACCTGGGATCTCACCGGCCGCGTGACCGCCAATGCGCCGGTCTCCAGCGGTCTCTTGCGACTGGACGTCGAGCTGCCGCGATCGGTCACGTTTGAGCCCGGCCAGTTCGCCATGCTCAACCTGACCGGCGCCGGCCAGCTGGTCTTTCGCCGACCGTTCAGCATCCTGGCCAGCGATGGGCGGACGATGTCGTTCCTGTACCGGGTCGTGGGGCGGGGCACGGAGCGTCTCGCGGACCTGGAACCCGGCGAAGCTGTGGATTGCCTTGCGCCGCTGGGCAAGCCCTTCGCGGCGCCGGACGCGGCGACCCCGCCGGTGGTGATCCTGGCCGGCGGCGTGGGTCTGCCGCCGCTTCACGCCTGGCTTTCCCGCCACGGCCGCCCCGGAGATCTGGCCTGCTTCGGCGGTCGTGACGGCGGCGACGTGCCCTGGAGCCTGCTGTCCGATGAATGGCGCGTGAGTGTCGACCGCGACGTGGACATACCGGCCGGTCGCCAGGCCCACCACGGCCTGGTCACCGAGCTCGCCCTGAGTGAACTGGAACGCGACGGGGACCCGGGACCGCGTCTGGTGATGGCCTGCGGCCCGACGCCATTGTTGCGCGCCGCGGCCATGCTGGCGCGCGATCGCGACTGGCCGTGCCTGGTCTCGCTGGAGGAACACATGGGCTGCGGATACGGCGTCTGCAAGGGTTGCGTGGTGCCGGTGCGGCTCGACGGGCCCGGCGACTCCGGCTGGCGCAACGCCAACAGTTGTACCGAGGGCCCCGTGTTCGATGCCGCTGATCTGGACTGGGAACGCTTCGGCGCCCACCACGCAACCGGAGGAGCCGCGTGAAGCATCCCCACTGGTGGACCCTCGACGTCGAGGCTCCCTTCACCATCGGACCGCGCGAACTTCCCGGCCGTGTTTGGACGGCCTCGGGTTGCTTCGCCTACGGACTGACCGGCCACGACATCGCCGCCCAGGACATCGACTCGCCCTATGCCGGCATCGGAGCCGTGGTCACCAAGACCGTCACCCCGCAGCCCCGCCCCGGCAATCCCATGCCGCGCCTGGTGGAGATGCCCGTGGGGGCCATCAACAGCATCGGTCTGGAGAACGTGGGCTTCGAGGCCTTCATCGCCGAGACCTTGCCGGCCCTGGCCGAACTGGCCGTGCCCACGGTGGTGAGTCTGGCCGCCACCCGGCCGGAAGAATTCGGCTCCATGGTTGCCGAACTCCATGCTGCCGGACGGGACATGCCGACGTGGCACGGCGTGGAACTGAACCTCAGCTGCCCCAACGTGGCCGAGGGCGGACACGATTTCGGCAGCAGCCCGGAGACCGTGGCCGCCTGCGTGGCCGCTGCGCGATCACACCTGCCCGATCGAGCGCTCATCGCCAAGCTCACGCCCAACGTCGCGCGCGTGGCCCCCCTGGCCGCCGCGGCGGCGGAGGCCGGTTGCGACGCCATCGCCGCCATCAACACCGTCGTCGGCCTGGATGTCGATCTGAAGACCGGACGACCCGTGCTCCCACGCCGTTTCGGTGGCTTCTCCGGCGCCGGCATCCGCCCCATCGCCCTGGCCAAGGTGGACGAGATCGTGCGCGAAGTGGGCATCCCGGTGGTCGGCATCGGCGGCATCGACACCGCCGAAGACGCCCTGAAATTCTTCGCCCTCGGCTGCGTCGCCATCCAGGTCGGCACCGCCCAGATGCGCGACCCATTCGCAGCCGCTCGCATCGTCCAGGATCTCCGGCGTGCGGAGTCCTAGCAGCGGATCCCCGCCGTCGCCCTAGCGACGGCTCCGCAGCTGGGACTCCGCACGCCGGAGATCCTGGACGATGCAGCCAGACTCGAAAGGGTCGTGGATCTACCGGTCTTCGCCGTTGAGGTCGGGGAATTCTTTGAGGACGGCCACGTCGGGGTCGGTCTCGACCTCGTCTTCCTCTTCGACGGGCAGTCCTTCGGGAAACTCCGCCTCGAGCAGACCGATGAGGGCCTCGTCGCTCTGGAGGATGGACTCGGCGAGAGCCGTGCCCAGGGCGCCGGCATGGTCGGACGTGCCTTCGCGCCGCTGCAATGCGGCCGCCGCCGTCGCCGACGATCCCACCGCGCCGGTGACCACCAGGCGCTGCCCGGTGCACCGGGCGAGGACGCCCACCGGCAGTTCGAGGTCGCTGGCGAAGCGTTGCAGGAAGGCGTGCTCGGCTTCCATCTCGTGCTGGGTCTCGATGCTGTGCAGGGGCGCCAGCAGTTCTCTGGCCTCGATGTCGTCGGCACGGCCGAGAATCACCATGATGCCCTGGCCACCGCTGGGCAGGATCAGCTCGGGATTGAAGATCTCCGCCACGATGCCCTGCAGCCCGAGGTGCTCGGCCACCGCGGCCGGAGCCACCAGACCGTCCAGTTCGCAGCGACGCAGCAGCGCTTCCAGCGCCGCCTGCATGCCGCCGCGCAGGAGCCGGAACTCCAGGTTGGGCCACAGCACCGACATCTGGGTGCGGGACCGTAGATTCAGCACGCCGACGATGGAGCCATCCGGCATGTCGTCGATGATGGCGTTCTGTCGGGTGAGGAAGGCATCGAACGGGGTATCCCGGCCCGGGATCGACGCATAGGCCAACTCTTCGCGCAACGGGAGCACCAGGTCCTGCGCCCGGATCACCGCCAGCCGGAACTCACCGGCCAGGAGCTGGTCCTCGAGGAACTCGACCTCGGCGGCGCTGGCCGCGAGGAACGGTTCGTCTTCGAGGGCCTCGGGGGCAATCGGCGACGGCACTACCTGCATACGACAGGTCAGGCGCGGATTGGCCTCCTGCAAGCGGTCGAGGACCACCTTGGTCTGGTCCTTGGCGAGCTGGGTGTTCAGACAACCGAAACTGACGACCTTGGCGGACACGGGCACGCCTCCGGAAGGCAGGGTGTGCGAGGCCGCTATGGTCAGTCAGCAGCCTTCTCTTATCGCTCGAGGAACTCGGCAACCAGCGTCCCGATCCGCTCCGCCTCGGCGAAGGGAAGGGCCGCGTGGATGGGCAGGGCCAGGACCTCTCGTCCCGCGAGCTCCGCCATCTCCAGGCTGCCAGCGATGCGACAGTACTCCATGAGCGGGTGATGGTGCAAGGGCGGGTCATAGTAGATTCCGGTGTCGATTCCCTCGCTGTCCAGGAGGTGGTTGAGGCGGTCGCGAGCCTTGCAACGGACCCAGTACTGGTGGTAGGTCACCTTGTCGGTGGTGTGCAGATCTTCCACCGCCAGGCGCTGCGACTTGGGGATGAGCTTGTCGTAGATCTTGGCCACCCGGTCGCGGTCGCGCTGCTCGTCCTCGAAACGGGCGAGGCGATGGCGGATCACCATGGCCTGGATCTCGTCGAGGCGACTGTTCCAGCCACAGTAGAGGTTCTTGTTGATCCAGAGAGCCTTGTGGCCACGGAGCTGGCGGATGCGGTCGGCGTCCTGCTGCTGCTGGCAGATGATGAGCCCACCGTCGCCGATGCCGGGCAGATTCTTGGTGGGGTAGAAGCTGAGGGTGCTCATGCGACCGAAGGCGCCGCAGGGCTTGCCCTTGTAAAGCGTGCCCCAGGCCTGGGCCATGTCGACGACCACCTGCAGATCGTGCTTCTTGCCGATCTCGTGGATGGGATCCATGTCGGCGGGCGCGCCGAAAATGTGCACCGGCAGAATCGCCCGGGTCCGCGGCGTGATGGCGGCCTCGATCAACTCGGGATTCATGTTCAGGTCTTCGGGCAGGATGTCCACGAACACCGGCCGCGCGTGCAGCATGATGATCGCCTCGATGGTGGCCTCGAAGGTATACGGCGTGGTGATGACCTCGGTGCCCGGACGGACGCCGGCCATGGCCAGGGCGAGGTAGAGGGCCTCCGAGCCGCTGGCCACGCCCACGGCGTCGGCCACGCCGCACTGATCGGCCATCTCACGTTCGAGCATCTTGACTTCGTGGCCCAGGATGTACTGACCCGACATGAGGATACGCTCGAAATCGGCCATGATCTGGTCTTTCACCGGCAGCATGGGGGTGACCAGATCGTAACGGCTTGTACGCTTCTTCGTGGCGTCTGACATGGGTTCCTTTCGGTCCGCGACGGACAGCGGCTTGCCTCAGAAGTCTCGCTGGCCCCAGTCGTAGGGAATGTCGTTGTCGTGGGGGTCGACACGGAATTCATCGGGATCGGCGTGATTGTACATGTGCGTGGGAAGGTTGATGATCATGGCGGTGTCGGTGCCGGTGCCCTTCATGCCGTGCAGCACGCCCTTGGGGATCACCAGCAGGATGGGATTGCGCTCACCCATGAAGAACTCGTTGACCTCGCCATGGGTGGGTGATTCCTCGCGACGGTCGTAGAGGACCACCTTGGCCATGCCGGCGACGCAGACGAAGTGGTCAGTCTGCAGCTTGTGCCAGTGCCAACCCTTGACCACGCCGGGGTAGACGGCCGTGAGGTAGGCCTGGCCAAACTGCTGGAAGAACGGGT
>PIVY01000644.1 GCA_003353795.1 bacterium | reverse complement strand
GACGGTGCCGATGGGAGGCTGGCTGAAGACCACGCTCAGCACGTCGCCGTGATCGGGCTTCATGGGGTTTCGGTTGTAGAGGGTCTCGACCAGGCAGCGGCCCTCGTGAACGGCGACCGGCGTGAGGTTGATGCGATCGGTCGAGTCGCCGACGGAGTAGATGTTGGGCACGTTGGTCCGCGACCAGTCGTTGACCTGGATGGCGCCCTTTTCGTTGCGGACCACGCCGAGCTCGTCGAGGCCCAGGCCGTCGGTGTTCGGGTTGCGCCCGATGGCGCACATCACCGGAGCGCTTCCAGCGCGTATACGATCAGCGCTTCCGTGAGCGCGTGGGCGTCGACGCTCCTGCCGAGGCCACCGGTGCATCCACGCCTTGGTAAGCGGCGTTCACGGTGCGAACAGGCACGCCTCGCCGGGCGACCCATCATGTTCGCTTCTCGGGGGACGGCGACACCTAGCCGACCGCCCCGTGGTCGGCCACCCCGGCGGGAGGAGCGGACTGCAGTCAGACAAGGCGCACCCGACCTCGCGCGGGGCTCACTAGCGACCGCTTCCCCTGGTGGTATCGTCGGGTGGTGCGACGGTTCACCGTGTCCCGACGAGGGCTGCGTCGGCTGCTGGCAGGCTTGGTGGTGCTGGCCAGCGCGTCGGCGATCGCTGTGATGGGCGCACCGCCGCAGGTGTGGATGTGGGCGGGTCGATGCCCGCTCGCTGAG
>PIVY01000298.1 GCA_003353795.1 bacterium | reverse complement strand
CGCCACGGCGACCACCGCCAGGGCGGCGATCACCAGCACGATGCTCATCTGGGTGAGGGATTGCAGGCTTCGCGAACGCATGCGGCCTCGCCTTTGCAGGATGGGATCGTCGTCCATGGACAGTCTGCGGACTACGCAGTTCCGGCCCCGAAGTTGCCCGTGGGTCGGATCCCGCGAAACAGGATTGTATCTACAGTCTATGCCGCGCCAAGGAGATAGACCATGTTCGACCGCCTGTCCCTCGACGAATGCCTCACCGTGGGTGAGGTCAACGGCGCCGATCATGAGGATGGTTCGACCCCTTACCGGCAGACGGTGGGGTCCTGATGGAGTAGGCTGCGCAGGCGGGCCGGATCCGGCTCGCCCGCGCCACCTTCATCCCCGAGGTCGCCCGCCATGCTCGCCATGCTCTGCCGCAATCGCGTCCAGGACTTTGACACCTGGAAGCGCGTCTTCGATTCCCACGCTGCCAGCCATCGCGCCGCCGGTCTGCAGCTCCAGGACCTCTGGCGCGACGCCGATGATCCCCAGACCGCGGTTTTCCTCTTCGAGGTCATGGACCGGGCCCGGGCCGAGGCGTTTCTTGCCAGCGCGGAATCCGCTGCGGCCGGAGTCGAGGCGGGCGTGCTGGACGGCGACTGTCGGTTCCTGGAGAGCCTCTAGCAATCCCGGCGAGAAATCCTTCGACACCCTGGCAGTCGCCGACCGGTTCCGTCGAACTGGGTCGTGAAAGGCGGACGATGACCGCCCACACCCAGACACGGAGGACACGTCATGCGACGTTTCACATACCTGATGTACGGCGTGGTCAGCTACGCCATCTTCTTCGCCACCTACCTCTACGCCATCGGCTTCATCGGCGGCTTCGGCGTGCCGACCAGCCTCGATGGCCAGCCCACCGTCCCCTTGAGCACGGCCCTGCTTGTGAACCTGGGTCTGCTCGGCCTCTTCGCCGTCCAGCACAGCGTCATGGCGCGGCCCACGTTCAAGCGCTGGTGGACCCGGGTGGTGCCCGTTCCCGTGGAACGCGCCACCTACACGCTGTTCTCGAGCCTCGCGCTCATCGCCCTGTTCGCTTTCTGGCAGCCGATGGGGGGCAGCGTCTGGACCGTCACCAGTCCGGTCGCCGCCACGGTCCTGCACGGCGTCATGCTGCTGGGCTTCCTGATCGTCCTGGTGTCCACGTTCCTCATCAACCATTTCGACCTCTTCGGCCTGCGCCAGGTGTGGCTGTACTTCCGCAAGCAGCCCTACACGCCCATGAAGTTTCGCACGCCGGGGTTCTATCGTCTGGTGCGGCATCCGCTGTACGTGGGCTGGTTCCTGGCCTTCTGGGCCGCGCCGACCATGACCATGGCCCACCTCCTCTTCGCGGTGATGTGCACGGCCTACATCCTGGTGGCCATCCAGCTCGAGGAACGCAACCTGGTGGACGAGTTCGGAGAGACTTATCGTGAGTACCGCCGCCGTGTGCCCATGCTCAACCCGTTCGCCGCCAAGCGCCGCGAGCAACGGGTGGCTGGCGACGCCGCGCGTGCAGCCTAGATGGACCCGTCGCCGGCATCCGGGGAGCCGATCTCCCCGGATGCCCGCAGCGACGATTGGAATAGAAGGAGATCGCCATGAAGCCCAGCGACACCATCAGCCAGGCCCGCCGCGTCACCCTGATCACTCTCGGCTCGCTCTGCGTCGGCATCGGTACCGTGGGCATCTTCGTGCCCGGGCTGCCCACCACCGTCTTCCTGCTCGCCGCCAGTTGGTGTTTCGCGCGCAGCTCCGATCGCCTCTGGCACAAGCTCCACCAGAGCCGCCGCCTGGGCGCCTATCTGCGGATGGCCAGCGAGCGGTCCATGCCCGTACGAGCCCGAGTGGTCTCGCTGCTGGGCATCTGGGGCGGTATCGCCTTCGCCATCACTGGCGGCGGCGTCGACGCCCCCTGGCTGGTGGCTGTGCTGCTGGTCGCCGGTCTAGTGGGAACCGGGTTCGTGCTTAGCATGCGCAGCCGGTCGCGCGCGATCGCGGTCGTGGCCGCGCGATCGGTCTGAGGAACCAGAGATACGGGATCTATGCTTGCACGCAAGCTGTCTTGCTCGCTGGTGCGCCCGTAGTCCACCCGTAGAATTTTGAGGCCCTTTCACCCTGTCTTCCGGGGTTGACTTCGAAGCTGAACTCCCGGCGCTTTTGGCGCCGCGGAGTTGCGCCAGCGGCGACGACGACTGGTCCATTTACTCTCGCGTGCGCGTGGCGGAGTGGGACCGGCAAGCTGTCGGACACCTGGTGAGATACTGCGCCCACCCGCGTAGGCCTCCGGCCGCCTCGACCGCCTCAACGAGAACACCCTGGCCTACCGCCTGCGCCGGCCGCTCCAGGACGGCCGCCTCGATCTCTTGCAGCACCGTGCCGGCAGGACCGCCCATCGCGATCAGCAGCGCCCAGTTACGCGTTGGCGTGAGCTGAGGGGCCAAGCGTCTCTACTCACGGTTCGTTATCCACAAGAATGACAATTGGACCTAGCGATCCGAATGTCAGCATCGATCATTGCCCAGCTATTGGGTGGGGCAGCGAACGCTTGCCAGTAGAAAACGAACGAATAAACGTGTACGATACGACATCGATCCTGACGCTTGGCAGCGGCTCGCAAACGATTTCGAGATGCGAAATCGGAGGTTAGGGGCGCCTCAAGGTGACCAGGCTAAAAGCGTCCGGTACCTTGGCGTGATCTAGGGACAGGCGACGGGGGCGGTTGCCTACCCGCAATGATGGTGACTGGATGAATCCCCACACGCGATGGCGGTGATATCCGAAGCCGGCAATCGCACCAGATTAACCGGGGGAGTGATCACCTTATGGCTGAATTCCAACTACGTATCGAGACAAATACTGAGCAAAAGGTCGCCCGCCTGAAACTGTTTCGCGGTGACGGTACTCATCTCGGCTCGAACGAGGTCAGTCTACCGGAGCACAGT
>PIVY01000643.1 GCA_003353795.1 bacterium | reverse complement strand
CCCGTACATGCCGCCGTGCCAGCGGACGGCAGCCACGACCAGATCGTCGCCCTGGGACTGGATCTCGTGCACTTCGCGGTCGCCGGCGGACACCTGGAAATCGGTGTAGGTGTCGACGATCACCGGTGCCGCCGGATCCGCGATGTCCACCGACAGCAGCGCCGACGTATCGGCCACCACCAGCCACCCGTCATGGATGGCGGACGAGAGAGCGACTCCGGGCGTATCCACCTCACCGAGGTAGAAGAGCTGGCCATACACGTCGGTCTCGAAGATGAGGACCCCGTTCTCGCCGCAGCTGATCAGGACGTGGTCGCCCTGGCGGGTCAGCGATCGAGTGCCATTGGGCAACGACGTGGCCGCCGTGACGTGCGGCGCCGCCGGGTCGCTCCAGTCCACCATCATGAGAGAGTTGTCGGAGGTCACCGAGGCCAGGTAGCCGTCGCTGGCGACCAGCAGCGGCGCTTCGCCGAGGGTGAAGGTGCCCAGCGTGGCCACTGCGTCCGGATTCGTGATGTCGAGGAAGACGAGATCGTAACCTCGCGCCACGAGAGCGCGGTCCTGGTCCACCGTCAGAGCCGCCACCGCGCCGCTCAGCGGGTAGGGCTCCGAAATCTGGAATGTCTGTTCGTAGTCGTAGCAATCTTGAGCCACTGCGCCGACGGCGAGGCATACCAGGGAGCACAACAGGAATACGGCGAACGGGCGAGCCATGGT
>PIVY01000642.1 GCA_003353795.1 bacterium | reverse complement strand
TCCCTTGACCGAGGAGTCACCGTGACCCGTTCGACCATCTCGATCCTCTGCCTGATGACGATGTCGCTCGCGCTGGCCGCCGGCGCCGACGACTTGCCCCGTACCCACCAGCCGGACGAGCGCGAGGCTCACTTCGGCCCGCTACTCATGCTCACCGACGGCGCAGAGAACGCCGAGGCCTACTGGAGCCTCGACGGCAAGCAACTCGTGCTCCAGAGCAACCGCCCGCCATACGAATGCGACCAGATCTACGTGCTGCCGGCGGCCGGCGGCGAGGCCCGGCTCGTCTCTACCGGCAAGGGTCGCACCACCTGCGCCTACTTTGCCGGCGAGGACGACCGCTACGTCGTCTACGCCTCCACCCATCTGGAAAAGGAAAAGTGTCCGGCACCGCCGGACATGAGCCAGGGCTACGTCTGGCCGATCTACCGCAGCTACGACGTCTTCCGCCTCGACACCAAGACCGACGAGTTGAAGGCCCTGACCAGCGAGATCGGCTACGACGCCGAGGCCACCGTGTCGCCGGACGGCAAGTCCATCGTCTTCACCTCGGTGCGCGACGGCGATCTCGACATCTACACCATGGATCTCGACGGCGGCAACGTGACCCGCCTGACCGACACGCCGGGCTACGACGGCGGCCCCTTCTTCAGCCCCGACGGAACGAAGATCGTCTACCGGGCCCACCACCCGGAGGGCAAGGACCTGATGGAGTTCA
>PIVY01000641.1 GCA_003353795.1 bacterium | reverse complement strand
CACCAGTCGAGCTCGTTGACGGGGAAGTTGCTGGGCGTGATGTAGGTGCCGGGTCCACCGTTCTCGGCCTGGACGTTCATCCACCAGTCGCCGCCGCCCGGGTTGAAGCTGAGGTCGGTGCCCTGGTCTTCCGAGACCGTGAGCACGGTGCCGGCGCGAAGGTCGGACCATACGCTGTTGCTGGAGAATACGAGTTCGTCGTTACAGTCGACACCGGCGTTCTCACAGATCACGAGCTTCCAGCCGCGAATGTCGAGGTGGTCGGCGACGACCAAGATCTCGATCCAGTCGCCTCCGTTGCCCTGGATGCGACCGAAGAAAGTGTCTCCGGGTGGGTCGACGGAGTTGCCGTCGCCGTCGGTGCCCGCCGTGCCCCCATTCAAGAAGTTGCTTCCACTGACTGCGTTGAACTCATTGACGATGAGCGGCGCTGCGTCGGCGTTCGGCGGCGCGATGGCGGTCAGGAACGAGGGAAGCGAGAGGCCGAGAGCGACGAGGAGCGCGGCGAATGGTCTGCCCCTGCCGGTCGAGTAGACCGACTGGCTCGTGGCGCTCTTCTGACGGCGGGCTGCGCCGCGCCTTGTTCGGCGCAGGCCGGCCAGACCCAGCCCGGCGAGGCCACTGATCAGCAGGGCCAGCTCTGAAGGCTCGGGCACACTGGCCACGGTGGTGGTGGCCAATGTCTCACTGGCGAGGTCAGCAAGGATGGCTTCTCCAC
>PIVY01000640.1 GCA_003353795.1 bacterium | reverse complement strand
CCGGACGCGTCGCTGTAAGTGTACGGGCTGGTGCCGACCGGCACGGTGGTGATCTGGGCGCCCGTGGTGCCGTTGTACTTGGACAGTGTGTGGGCGCCGAGGTGGATCGCCCACAAATCGCCGTTCGAATCGACCACGGAGCCGCGGAGGTCGCTGCCCAAGGCCGCCGGCGCTGTCCAGATCACGGCGCCGTTTCCGTCTACTTTGAACACGATGCTTCCGCCGCTGTCGCCACCGAGGATGTTGCCGGCGCCGTCGGCCGCGAGGCCCAAGGTGCGGGCGCTCACGGTGGCGGGGTTCGTCCAGGTCGCGGTGGCCGGGTTGTACATGCAGAACGGCGAGCCGCAGTTGCCCACGTAGACCTTGTCGTTGGCCAGCGCGATGCCGTAGGTGCTCCCGATCGTATTCTGGATGACCTGGACGGCCAGCGTGTTGGTGTCGAGGCGGACGATGTTACTGGTGAGGCTCGCGCCCCAGAGGATGCCGTTGGCATCGACCACGCAGCCGTACGGCGTGTGCCCGGAAACCGAGATCGGCCCGGCGAGCACGGAGCCGTCTACCGAGCTCAGCTTGTAGTATTGGCTGGCGCTGTAGAGTCCGACCCAGATGTTGCTGGCCGTGTCGATGCACAGCGAACGGCCCAGGCCTCCTGCGGCGCCAACCGAAACCGCCCATGCGACGCGCTCGTCCGAGCTCTCGCACTCGGCCGGGTTGGTTGT
>PIVY01000639.1 GCA_003353795.1 bacterium | reverse complement strand
GTGAGCTCGTCCGCCCACTGCAGGTCGTCGATCACCAGCAGCAGCGGTCTGTCGGTCGCGAACGCGGCCAGGGTCTCGCAGAGGTAGCTCAGGAGCCGGTGTCGCGCTTGAACCGCCGGTAGTCGCACCGGGGGCTCGTCGACCCAGGCCTGCAGTGCAGGTTGATACTGCCCCAGCACTCCGGCGCGGTTCCCGAGCAGGGCGCCACCCTCCTCAGCGGCCCGGCAGCGATCCGCCACGGCCAGCAACGGGCGGAGAAAACCCTCGAGAGGAAGCGGCACATGGTCCCGGCAGTGGCCCGCGACGACCCGCGTGCCCTGCCGCCGAGCCCGATCCGCCAGCTCCATCGCGAGACGGGTCTTGCCCTCTCCACTCTCCCCGCCCAACAGCACCACCGAAGCATCCTGGAGGTGATTGCCCAGGACCTCGAGAGGCTCGACCCGCCCGACCAGCTCGGGTCGGTACAGATAGGGACGGGTGGTCGGCAGGTCGGCCCACACCATCGGACCGACTCCCACGGCTTCCAGAGTTCGCGCCACAATGCGGGCCGATCCTGGACGATCGCCGCGGCGCTTCGCCAGCAGCGCGGTCACCAACGCGTCCAGACGCGGATCGAGATCGGGACACAGGACCATCGCGGACGGCGGAGACGCATGCACGTGCTGCATGGCAACGGCCTCTGGGGGACCAGCGAACAGCCGGCGACCAGTGATGCTCTCGTAG
>PIVY01000638.1 GCA_003353795.1 bacterium | reverse complement strand
AGCTCGTAGATGGTCCCTTGGCGGTCGCTGAACGTCGCTGCGATGGGGAAGGTGGACGAAAGGTCGCCCGCGTAATGGAGCGGACTCTCGCCGCCGGCGTCGACGAGGAACAGGTCGCCGGGCTTCAGGGTGTTGCCGTGGTGGTGGTTGTGGAGGATCTGGCCGTCGACCGTGGCGATCACCGGAAACGCGGGCCGGCTGTCGGCGGCCAGGGCCACACGTTCGACCTCGGCCGCCACCTCGGCCTCGAGCATGCCGGGACGGGCGCAGCGAATGGCGGCCGTGTGCATGTCGACCGATAGATCGACCGCGCGTTCGAGCTCGGCTACTTCCTCGTCGCTCTTGATCGAGCGCAGGGCGACCACGGCCTGGATCAATGGTAGCGACGGTTCGAACTCGATGGTGCCGAGGAGATCCTGGAGCACCAGCCGGTTCTCGCAGCGGTACGGCGGCAGGACGTGCACGGTGCGCCTGCCGGCCACGACCGCGAGCATGGCCGAACGCAGGTCGCCACGGGGGCGGGTTGTGGCGATGCCGGCCCGCTCGGCGCGTCCGGCCAGCGACGGCTGATCGCCCATCCAGACGATGTGGTCGATGGTCAGTTCGTCGCCGAAGACGGTGGTCTCGCCACTGTCGACGTCAATGACGGCGGTGAGGTCGGGCTGGTCGAGTCCGATGAAGTAGAGGAACGAACTGTCCTGCCGGAAGGGGTAGACGTTGTCGGC
>PIVY01000637.1 GCA_003353795.1 bacterium | reverse complement strand
GAGACTGCCGTCGAGGTCCGGCACATGGTCTTCGAGACCCTCGCCAGGCATTGCGGCGTGCCGCTGGCGCCCCTCGTCGAGGGCGACGGCGAGATTCACATCGCCTACCCGGATCTGCAGTCCCAGCCGCGGCGGAGCATGACCTCGCCGCACTGGTCGGCGATCGAGGGTCCGGGGCGCACCTACAGCCCGTGGACGATGAATATCGAGACGCTCAAGCCCTTCCACACGCTGACCGGGCGTATGGAGATCTACTACGACCACCGCGGCTTCCGCGAGCTGGGCGAGTCGTTGCCCACCTACAAGCCGCCGGTTGATATGGTGCAGATCGGCGACTGCCGACCGGACAAGGCCGAGCCCAACTCCAAGGTCTTCCGCTTCATGACGCCGCACGGCAAGTGGTCAATCCACAGCATGTTCTGGGATACCTGGCACATGCTCAACATGTTCCGTGGCGGGCAGGTCGTGTGGATGAACGAGGAAGACGCGAACCAGATCGGTGTCGAGGACAACGACTGGGTCGAGGTCTATAACGAGAACGGCATCTCAAACGTGCGAGCGGTCGTCAGCAGCACGATGCCCCGAGACAGCGTGATCATGTACCACTCGTCAGAGCGGCATATCAACGTGCCGTTCTCGCCCCTGGCACGGAAGCGTGGCATGACCGATCTCCGCGGCGGCAACAACAACGCCGCCACGCGGATCATGATGAACCCGTCAACGAT
>PIVY01000636.1 GCA_003353795.1 bacterium | reverse complement strand
AGCCGACAGCACCGACGACATCAACGCCCCCGCTGAGCCCGGTCACCCAGCGTGATGTAGAAGCGCCGGACCTGGTCGCCGCGCCACACCACCGCCTCCACCACATCGCCGGGATCGTGACGCCGCAGGGCCCCCGTGAAGGTCGGTAGATCGTTGACGGGGACGCCGCCGAGTTCGACGAGCACATCACCCGCCTGCAGCCCCGCCCGTGCCGCCGGGCCACCGTCGGCCACCGCGGCGATGGCGTAACCCGCTCCGTCCTCACCGCCGAACTCCGGCACACTACCAAACCAGGTCTGACGATTGCCGGCGACGGACTCCGGTTGCACCGCCGGCGGTGGCGCCGCGAACTCGAACGACCGCGGTGTCTCGAGCAGGCTTACCAGCAGTCGCTGAGTGATGTTTGCGACCTCCTCGACCCCGTGCAGATCGAGGTGCTCGAGGTCGTCGGCCGGCGAGTTCATCTCCGCGTAACCGCCGGTGAACAGGAACAGGGACGGGATGTCCAGAGCCAGGAAATTCAGGTGGTCGCTCTGCAGCAACGACGTCGACTGGGCACGCACGGCGATGGCGCCGGCGGCAGTCTCGACCTCTGCCTTCAGATCCTCGCTGGTCTCCATTCCGGCGACGTTGAGGGGCCCGCGACCGAGGCGGCCGACGGCGTCGAGGTTAACCATGGCGTCGATCCGTCCAGCAGGGATGGGCAGGTTCGCCGCCAGATGGGCC
>PIVY01000635.1 GCA_003353795.1 bacterium | reverse complement strand
ATGGAGGCCGAAGTCTGCCGCCAGGCGACCGGCATGGCGAAGGCGGAGCACGGCCGAACCCTACCCGTGGCGACTAGGAGCCGTAGATCCACGGAGCACAGGACGAGCCATCGCGCAGCAGCCGATCGGTGTCGAGGGCGACGCCGTCGCCGGGCTCGACGAGCCATGCCTCGAGCGGGGCCTGACCCACCAGCTCGGCCGCCTGCTGCTGAGCCGCCGGGCTGAGTGACGGCGACAGGACCGCGCCGTCGCCGTAGAGCACCAGCAGCAGGTCGCCCGGCAGATCGGTGGCCGCGGCCGTCCCCTCGCGCAGATCCGTCGCCAGGCGGCATGCTGCGCCGTCATCCCAGCCGGCCAGGTAGCGGGGCAACGCTTGCAGCGCCCACGGCTGGAGGACCACTGGCTCATCACCCAGCGTCCGAACCAGCTCCGTCGCGGCGCGGTCGAACTCTGCCCGGGAGCATCCGGGCATGGAGGTGGCCGCAACCCTGGTCCGCACGGGATCGACCGGGCCCAAGCCGTTGGTGATCCACAACTGCGGCCCATCCCACTGCTCGACCATCCGCCGGTCGCCGTAGTGCACGATGTCCGGCGGCACCCGCACGTCCAGGCCTTCGACGATGAGGTTCGACAAGATCGTGTCGGTGGCCACCTCGTTCAGCTGCGTGTCCAGACCCAGCACCAGCACCGGTTCCGACACCACCGCCGATGCCATCGTCTGCGCGAC
>PIVY01000634.1 GCA_003353795.1 bacterium | reverse complement strand
CGGCACGAGCTGGCCGTGCTCGAGAGTCTGGAGAGCGGCAAGCCCATCCGGGACTGCGCCACCATCGACGTCCCCGAGACCATCGACTGCCTGATCTGGTACGCCGAGGCCGCCGACAAGCTCTACGACCAGGTGGCCCCCGCGGGCGACGACGCCCTGGGCCTCATCGTGCGCGAGCCGGTGGGCGTGGTGGCCTGCGTGCTGCCGTGGAACTTCCCCCTGCAGATGCTGGCGTGGAAGCTGGGCCCGGCGCTGGCCGCGGGCAACAGCGTGATCGTGAAACCGGCCGAGCAGACGAGCATGTCGGCGCTGCGGGTGGCGGAGCTGGCGACCGAGGCGGGCATCCCCGCCGGTGTGCTGAATGTGCTGCCTGGGCTGGGCGCGGCGGCCGGCCAGGCCATCGGGTTGCACGACGGGATCGGGGTGGTGTCGTTCACGGGTTCGACCGAAGTGGGGCGCATGTTCTTGCGCTACGCCGCCGACTCCAACCTCAAGCGCGTGGTGCTCGAGTGCGGCGGCAAGAACCCGTCGGTGGTGCTGTCGTCGGCCGGCAACCTCGACCACGTGGCCGAGCAGGTGGTCAAGGCCGTGTTCTGGAACATGGGCGAGAACTGCACCTCCAACTCGCGACTCATCGTGCACGAATCGCTCAAGGACGATCTGCTGAAGCGCGTGCTCGACAAGGTTCGCGAGTGGCGCACGGGCGACCCGCTGGAGCCGGCCAACAA
>PIVY01000633.1 GCA_003353795.1 bacterium | reverse complement strand
CTGGACGCCGGCGGCACCGCGGACACGGGAGCTTCCATGCCCAGGCTCGCCATCTGATCCTCCGTCAGCGGCGTGGCGAAGAACAGCTGATGACCGTCCCAGGTGTCCTTGCCGATACCGGTCCAGAGGCTGGCATCGCCCGGCGGCGGATCGGTGGTGTCGCCGGTGTAGGTGAGAAAGTCCATCTTGAAGGAGGTCTCGTAATCGTTGGGGAACGGGACCACACCGTGGATCCAGCTGAGCATCTTGGCGTCGTCGTCCCAGGTGGCGAACCTGAGGACGCCGGTGGCATTGTACTCCTCGATGGCGGCGTTCTGCGAGCCCATGTTGTGGTGGCACTCTGAGCAGGTACGCGCGCCCTCGCGGGTGATGGTGTGCGAGGTGAAGGGACCGAAGGCCACGAAGGCGGTGCCGTCATAGCTCAGCGACTGGAAGGTGGCCGGGTAGACCTTGCCGTCCTTGTCGCGGTTGACCAGCAGCACGAAGTCGTGCAGCGGTTGCTTGGCCCGTTTCACGTGGGAATCGATCTGACTCTCGAAGTGGCAGTTGTAGCAGCTGATCACGGTCTGGGCGTGGCAGCTGGTACAGTGCAGGGCGCCGTCGTGCGGATCGTAGGCCGCGTGGCTCGGCTCCGGCTCGTGGCAGTTCTCGCAGTCGGTGTCGACGGCGCCGGGTTCGAGCATGGACTGATACTCGGTGCCGTCGCCGTGGATGTCGTCCGACGAGTGG
>PIVY01000154.1 GCA_003353795.1 bacterium | reverse complement strand
CCTTCTCGCCGGTGCCGGCGACCGCGGTCTACGACGATCACGTTCCGTTCCTGCAGGTGGGGATCCCGGCCCTGGATCTCATCGATTTCCAGTACCCGCAATGGCACACGACGGGCGACGTCCCGGCGGTCTGCGACCCGGCTGCGCTGGGGGATGTCGGACGGCTCGTCGCCTCGTTGATCTGGGATCCGCTACCGGGCTTCTGAGCCGTCGTCCGGCCCAGCGGCCGCGATTCCAGCTTGCCCTCCTCCGGGAGGTCGTCTATATTCCCCGGGCATCCTAGATCCCGTATCCGGGTCGGACCGGAAGTGGGCGCAAGTCCACTTCTTTTCGTGCTATGAGGAGTCGCCCTAGTTTTTGCAGGGGAGTCGTCCTCGTTTTTCTGAGGAGTCGTTCCTGTGCCCCGGGAGAACCTCGACAGGTACGCTCTCGCCGCTCGCATCCACGACCTGCTGGCACCCGAACTCGGAGCCGAGGGATGGGATCTCGTGGACGTCCGTGTGTTCCGCGGCGGTGGTCGGCTTCAGGTCCGCCTGTATGTGGACCTGCCGGGTGAGGAACGTATCGACCTGGACGGTTGTGCCCGCGCTTCGCGCGCCGCGAGCATGTTCCTGGAGGAGTCCGATCTCTTCCCGGAGGCCTGGGTGCTCGAAGTGTCCTCGCCGGGTATTCGCCGGCCACTCCGGGTCGAGGCCCACTTCGCGGCGGCCGTCGGGCGCAACGTGGAGTTGAAGTGGCGACCGCTGGATGCGCCCACGTCGCGGCCGCAGAGTCTTCGCGGCCGCCTGGACAGCGTGACCGACGGAGTGCTGACGGTGACGCCGGCCGTATCGCAGGATGGCGGGGCCGCAACGGAATCCGAGCCGATGGCGGTGCCGATAGCGGCGGTGCTGGAAGCGAACCTGGACCATGAATTCGACGCTCAGGCCGTGATCCGGGAGGACCGCCGCCAGCGCAAGGAAGATCGACGCAACAAGCGCGCGGCCCGCAAGAAGGCCCGCGGCAAGAAATCCGGTGGTCGGAATGCCGATCATGACTCGCCCGCAGCCCAAGACAGCGATGCTCGAGAAGATGACGCCCCGGACGTAGACGACCAAGAAGAGAGGGACGGGAGCTGAGATGGACCACAACGTGATCCAGGCCCTGCAGGCCATCACCCGCGAGAAGCACCTCGACCAGTCGGTGATCCTCGAATCACTCGAAGCAGGGCTGGCGTCTGCGGCCAAGAAGAAGCTGGGCGCCGAGGCCAACATCATCGCTGTGGTCGATCCGCAGACCGGCGAGATGGTCGTCGAGCAGGTCAAGACCGTGGTCGACGACCTCGACGACGAGGATCTGGAGATCAGCCTCGAGGAAGCACAGATCGAGTTCGGTGACGAGGTCGAAGTGGGCGACGAGGTCCGCTGGGAGCTGCCGATCCAGGAGTTTGGCCGCAACGCCATCCTCGTGGCCAAGCAGATCCTGGTTCAGAAGGTCCGCGAGGCCGAGCGCACGCAGATCTTCGACGAGTACAAGGACAAGGTCAACACGATCATCGAGGGCAAGGTCCAGCAGATGGAACGGGGCAATGCCCTGGTGAACCTGGGCCGCGTGGAGGCCCTGCTGCCGCACCGCGAGCAGATCCGCACCGAGCCGCTCCGTCAGGGCAGCGCCGTGCGGGCCTTCATCATCGAGGTGCTGGACAATGCCAAGGGACCGCAGATCATCCTCTCGCGCAGTCATCCCGAGTTCTTGAAGGCGCTCTTCGAACAAGAGGTGCCGGAGATCCAGGAAGGGATCGTGGAGATCAAGGCCGTGGCTCGCGAGCCCGGTACCCGATCCAAGATCGCCGTGGTGAGTCGCGATGAACGGGTCGACCCCATCGGCTCGTGCGTGGGCATGAAGGGCAGCCGGGTGCAGGCCGTGACGCATGAGCTCAAGGGTGAGCGGGTCGACATCGTGCTCTGGAGCCCCGATCCCATGCAGCTCATCAGCCGCGCGCTCAGTCCGGCCGACGTGAGCCAGGTGATGCTCAACGAGAACAGAGGCGAAGCCACGGTGGTCGTGACCGAGGACCAGCTCTCCAAGGCCATCGGCAAGGAGGGCAAGAACGTTCGCCTGGCCGCCAAGCTCACCAACTGGAAGATCGACCTGATCTCGTCCCGCGAGTGGAGCATCCGCCAGCGCGTGGCCGAGGAAGTCACCATGACTCTCGCGGAGATGTCCGGCATGACGCCCGAACTGGTCGCGACCCTGAGCGAGGTCGGCATCGAGTCCATTGCCGCCCTGGTACGGGTGGATCGCGAAGCACTGGCCGGTATCGAGGGTGTGGGCGAGGCGAAGGCCGGGGAACTTCAGGCTACCGCCTACGCCACCATCGACGAACTGGATCGCGTGATCGAGGAGACGGTGCAAGCCGAACTCAACCAGGAGATCGGCGAGGGCCTCATCGACGAGAGCAAGCTCGAGGGCGGCGAACTGGATTCGGACGAAATGCCGGTGGGTGCCGCCGCGGTGGAAGCCGTCGCCGACCCGTTCAGCGGCTTCGAGCAGAAGGTGGCCGATGACGAGGACGCCGCGGTTGCGGGCGGCGACGATGACGCATCAGAAACCGAAATCGTGGCGGAGGCCGAAGAGCCGGACGCCACCGAGGACGCAGCCGAGGCTGCGGACGGCCAGGATGACGAGACCAAACCCCGGGATCCGTCCGCGGAACCCGGCGTGGCTGACTAGATGGAAGGGCGCGACGACGCACCACGGCAGCCGGTGGATCCCCGCATCGAGAAGGTGCTGGGGCTGCTGGGACTGGCCCGCCGGGCCGGTCGGCTGGCCATGGGTGCGACTGGCGTCGAGAGGATGGCGAGGCAAGGCCGACCACCGGTGGTCGTGATTGCCAGCGACGCCGGGGCGAACCAGCGCCGGCGCTTTGCGTCCTTGAGCCCGATTCGCGGGCTGATCGCCGATCTGTTGACCCGTGATGACCTGGCCAGTCGGCTGGGCCGCGGGGAACTGGTCGTCGTGGCCGTCAACGACCCCGGCTTCGTGCGCGGGCTGATCGAACTCGGCGTAGTCGCCGAATCCCGGGATGGATCCGCGGCGTCGTGACGACGTGACAGCGGACGGAGGTGTGACCTTGGTGAGGAAGCTTCGAGTCTACGAACTGGCCCGGCACTATGGTGTCGACAGCAAGCAAATCATGGCTCTCCTCCAGAAGATGAAGGTCGAGGCCAAGAGCCACATGAGCGTGGTG
This sequence comes from bacterium, assembly GCA_003353795.1. Taxonomy (GTDB): domain Bacteria; phylum Krumholzibacteriota; class Krumholzibacteriia; order LZORAL124-64-63; family LZORAL124-64-63; genus Glo-17. The sequence goes on along the minus strand of PIVY01000154.1, from coordinate 9,340 downwards.
GAGGACGACTCGGTGGACAAGGTCCACGCCGTCTTCCAGCGCAAGCGTGAGCTCGCCCGACGGAACTACGCCAAGGCGCACGGGCTGAATCCGAGCAAGCTCGAGAGCATTGCCAGCTTGCGACCTCTGCCGCGACCTCAGCCGCCCGAAGAGCCGGAGGAAGAGAAGCCCAAGAAGAAGAAGGCCACCAAGAAGAAGAAAGTCGCGGCCAAATCCAAGGTCGTGGTCATCAAGAAGGCCGGTCAGCAGACCAAGGTGGCCAAGGCCGCCGCGGCGAAGAAGGCGGCGGAGGACCAGGAGGTCGCCGACCGCGACGAGTCCGCGCGTGCCGAACGCGAACGGGCCGAGGCCGAGCGCGAGGCGCAGCGCGAGCTGCATCGCCAGGAGCGTGCGGCGAAGCGTCCGAAGCTGGTCAAGAAGGCTGATCTCGAGGAGCCGGTCGAGGAAACGGAGACGGTGGCCGCCGAGGAGACCGAGGCTGTCGCCGAGTCCGAGGTTCCGGTAGAAGAAGTACCGGTCGAAGTGGCCGTGCCCGAAGTCGACGAGCCGGTGGAAACCGCCGCTGCGGACACCGAGACGGTCGCCGAGGATGCCCCGCCCGAGGCCGAGGAAAGCCCGGCCGTGGAGGCCGGCGCGGCGGACGAAGCCGTAGCCGAGACCGAGACGCCGGCCGCGGAAGAGCCGAACGACGGCCGACGCCCCGTGGTCAAGGACGACGGTTTCAAGATCGGCGACATCGTCAAACCGGCGCCGGTGGCGAAGCCCACCAGGGCGAAGAAGGCCGCGAAGGAACGTCCTGCCGCCAAGGCGGGGCAGCCGGCCGAGGACGGCAAGACGTCGCAGAGCGTCAAGGAATCCATTCAGGCCGCCATCCGGCGGCGCCAGGACGAGAAGGCGGCCAAGGAGGCTGCGGGCGGACGCCGCAAACGGCCACGCTCGAAGAAGAAGAAGGTCGACGAGGCCGAGGTCCAGCGTCAGCTCAAGGCGACCATGGCCCAGATCGACGGAGCGGCCGGTGGCCGCAAGCGCCGCCGGAAGGGCGGAACCGAAGAAGATGGCGAGATCATCGAGGAGCCCATTCTGCGCATCACGGAATTCATCACGGCGCAGGAGTTCGCCGAGAAGCTGGAAGTCCCGGCACGAGAGGTCATCGCCAAGCTCTTCGGCCTCGGCGTCATGATCACCATGAACCAGCGCCTGGACAAGGATCACATCGAGTTCCTGGCTGACGAGTACGAGCGCGATATCGAGTTCATGGACGAGTTCGGCGAGGAACTCCTCGAGCAGCAGGACGAGGAAGTCCGCGAGGAGGATCTCGAGAAGCGTCCGCCGGTGGTCACGGTCATGGGCCATGTCGACCACGGTAAGACCTCGTTGCTCGACCGGATCCGCGAGACCAACGTCATCGCGGGCGAGGCCGGCGGCATCACCCAGCACATCGGCGCCTACAAGGTGGAGACCGATGGCGGTCCCATCACCTTCCTGGACACGCCGGGTCACGCGGCCTTCACGGCCATGCGCGCCCGCGGTGCCCAGGTCACCGATATCGTGATCCTCATCGTGGCCGCCAACGACGGCGTGATGCCCCAGACCGTGGAGGCCATCAACCACGCCAAGGCGGCCAAGGTGCCGATCATCGTGGCCGTGAACAAGATCGACCTGCCCGACGCCCGGGCCGACCGCGTCAAGCAGGAGCTCATGCAGCACGACATCCTCATCGAGGAGTACGGCGGCGAGATCCTCTGCGCGGAGATTTCGGCCAAGCAGGGTGTCGGCATCGAGAAGCTGCTCGAGCAGGTGCATCTGCAGGCAGAGGTGCTCGAACTTCAGGCCAGTCCCAAGGGGCCGGCCCGCGGTACGGTGGTCGAGGCCCGCAAGGAACCCGGCCGCGGTGTGGTCTTCTCCATGCTCGTGGAGAGGGGCACGCTCAACCCGGGCGACATCTTCGTCGTCGGTCTCTGCGACGGTCGCGTCCGCGCCCTGGTGAACGAGCGGGGCGAGAAGCTGGAGACCTGCCTGCCCGGCCAGCCTGCCGAGATCATGGGCGCCAACGATGTGCCCGAGGCCGGTGACCGCTTCTACGTCATGGAATCCGAGCGCGAGGCCCGCGACATCGCGGCCCGTCGCCAGCAGGAACTGCGCGTGCAGCAACTGACGGCGCCCAAGAAGAAGCTGAGCCTCGAATCGCTGGCCGATCTCATCGTCGCCGACGACCTCAAGGAACTGCCCATCATCATCAAGGGTGACGTGGCGGGTTCGGTGGAGGCCCTGGCCGACCAGTTCCTCGAACTGGGCACGGCCGAGGTGCAGGTGCGTATCGTCCACAAGGCCGTGGGCGTGATCAGCGAGTCGGACGTGCTCCTGGCTGCCAACACCGGCGCCCTGATCATCGGTTTCCACATGCGGCCGGGATCGGCCATCAAGGAGCTGGCCAAGCAGCACCACGTGGACATCGAAGTCTTCGACATCATCTACGAGGCCGTCGATACCCTGAAGAAGGCCATGGCCGGGCTCCTCGGCTCGATCAAGCGCGAGGTCTCCACCGGCAAGGCGGAGGTGCGGCAGGTCTTCCGGATTCCGAAGATCGGCCAGATCGCCGGCTGCATGGTCACCGAGGGCAAGATCACCCGGAACAGCCGCGGCCGACTGGTTCGCGACGAGGTGATGATCTTCGAGGGCAAGATCTCGTCGCTCAAGCGCTTCAAGGAAGACACCAAGGAAGTGGCCCAGGGGTACGAGTGCGGTATCGGAATCGAGAACGCGCCCGAGATCCAGGAACGCGACTTCATCGAGACCTACGAAATTGAAGAGGTCAAGCGCACCGAGCTCTAGGGGTCCGATGGTGGTTCTTCGGCTTGGTTTGCCGGGGCGGCGCGGCGGCACTGACGTGCCGCCGCGCCTCGTTCGGGGCCTGCGGCCCCTCTCGACACCCGGCCAACCAAACCGAAGAACCACCATCACGCCCGGCGAGTACGGTACGCTCGCCCAGAGTGTGGAGGGGCGAGCAATCGGTGTCGGCCGGCCCGGAGAGATGGAGTGTCGCGACACTCCATCTCTCCGGGTCGACCGATACCGATTGATTGCCCCCCCGCACCCATCTGGTTAAGATGGACCGAATTGAACACCAGGACGGAGTCCGATGGATCCCTACAAGAAAAACCGCCTGAAGGCCGCCATCCAGCGTGGGCTCAGCGAACTCATCGCCACCCAGGTCAAGGACCCCCGGGTCGGCATGGTGTCCGTCAGCCAGGTGGAGCTGAACCGGGATAATAGCCAGGCCAAGATCTACGTGGCCGTCACCGGTGACGAAGACGAACAGAAGCTCTGTCTGGCCGGTCTGAAGACTGCGGCCGGATTCCTTCAGGGACAGCTTGGCCGGATGCTCCGTCTGCGAACGGTGCCGGTACTGCAGTTCGCCTACGACGACAGCATGGATCGTGGGTTCGGAATCGAAGAGGTCCTGCGGGAACTGGAGGAGCAGGGTGAGTTCGCCGACGAGGCGGAGCGCCGACGGCAGCTGAGCCTCGAGGATTTCGAGCCCCCCTCGGAACTGATCGACCCGTTGCGCGAGGCTGAGACCATCTGGATCTCCGGTCACTGGAGTCCCGATCCGGACTGTGTGGGGGCTGCCCTGGCCCTGGCCGCGGCGCTGGAGGCGCTGGAGAAGGACGTGACGGTCTTCCGCTTTCCCGAGCCGCCCGCCGGTTTGACCACGCTTCCCGGCTGGGACGCGACCGTCGACGCGAGCGAGGCGCCGGCCATGCTGGAAGAGGCTGCGCCGGATCTGGTGTTGCTGGTGGACTGCCATCGTTCCGATCGTTGCGGCCCGTTGCAGGACACGTTCGACCGGATCGAGTCCGTGGTCTGCGTGGACCATCACCTGGTCAGCGGCCGGCGGGCGCCCGTTCCCGGCTGGCTCGACGCCCGGGCCGAGTCCACCTGCACCCTGGCCTACCGCGTGATCCAGGTGCTCGCCGGGGACGACGACGAGGTCCTGGACGTGGACGTGGCCACCAATCTCTTCGCCGGCCTGGCCGGTGACACGGGCGGCTTCCGGTTCGACAACGTCGGTCCCGCCACGTTCCGCCTGGCGGCCGAACTGGCCGACCGCGGCGTGAACACCGCGGAATTGCAGCACCGGCTGTTGCACCAGCGCCGACGACAAGGGCTGGACCTCATGCAGAGGGCGCTCGCCAGCGTCACCTACGCCGGCGGCGGGCGGGTCGCGCTGATGCGGATCTCCCTCGACGACCTGGCTGCCACCAGTGCCAGCGTGGCCGAGACAGAGGGGCTGGTGAACATCCTGATGTCCGTGGAGGGCGTTCGCTACGCGGCTCTCCTCAAGGAGATCGAGACGGATGTCTGGCGCGGATCGCTACGGTGCCACGATGGTGACGTGCAGGCCGTGGCGTCGGCCTTCGGTGGCGGCGGCCACGTGCGGGCGGCCGGCTGTACCGTGGAAGGCTCGGGCGACGACGTGGCCGCCCGGATGACCGAAGCCCTGCTGACGGCGGAGTAGCGCGTGGCCTGCGAACCCTGCGGCATGATCCTGGTGGACAAGCCCACGGGGCCGACGTCCCGAGGGGTGGTGGAGATGGTCGGCCGGATCCTGGCGCCGGCACCCGCGCGTCGCCGAAGGGGCGAACCTCGATTTCGCCTGGGTCACGCCGGAACGCTGGATCCTCTGGCCACCGGTCTGCTGGTGATCCTGGTCGGACGCGGCACCCGCCTGCAGCCATTCCTGCAGGGCCTCGACAAGCGCTACCTGGCCACCGTGCGCCTCGGCGCAGGAACCGACAGCCACGATCGCGACGGTACGGTCACCGAGCGCGTGCCCGTACCGCCCACTGCAGACGGCCTTGCCGGCGCCCTCGCGGCTCTCACCGGCACCATCATGCAGGTGCCGCCGGTGATCTCGGCGATCAAGCGGGACGGACGTTCGTTGCACCACCGCGTCCGCCGGGGCGAGGTCGTCGCTCCACCCGACGCGCGCCCCGTACGCATTCTGGACCTCGTATCGGTGGCGATCCGCTGGGGCGAGGAATCGGCCGCCGAGGACCCGGACTTTCTCGCTCCCGACGGGCGGCTCTACGAGGTGGATCTGGACATCGCCTGCGGCAGCGGCACCTACGTTCGCTCGCTGGCGCGCGACCTGGCCGCTGCGCTGGGAACGGTCGGGCATGTGGCCACGTTGCGCCGTACGGTGGTGGGCCCCTTCGACGTGAAGGACGCCGTGACGCTCGACGAACTGGCCGACGGCCCGGAGCCGACGGCGCAATTGCGGTCGCTGAACGACGCGCTTCCGCAGCTACCGGAAGTGCCGGTGACCACGGAAGCCGCGATGGGACTGCGCCAGGGGACCCAGCCGGATCGATCCTGGTTCCTGGACGAGGTGCCCGAACTCTTTCGTCTGGTCGGTCCAGGCGGCGAACTGGTGGCTGTCGGCAGGCGGGAAGCCGACACCGACCTGCCTCGCACCGCTGCGGTCTTTCCGACCGACGCGGCGCGGATTGCGGAGGACGATCCATGCGCATGATCCGCCTGAATGCCGACTACCTCGACCGCGTCCTCGCCGGCGAAACCGACCTGCCTGCTCGACGCACAGGCCCCTGCGCTCTCTCGCTGGGCTCGTTCGACGGTCTGCACCGCGGACACCAGGCGCTGGTCAACGGCATGCTGGCGGCCAAGGCTCGCGACGGTCTGACGGCAGCGGTCATGTTCACCTTCCGCGATCATCCCCGTCTGGTGCTCGGCGGCGACGAGGGGCCGTTCCTGTTGACCACGTGGAGAGAGAAGCTTTCGGTCCTCGAGCAGTTGGGCCTCGACGTGATGGTGGCCATCGATTTCAGCCCCTCGCTCTCGCGCCTCGACTACCGCACGTTCGTGAAGACCTTCCTGGTGGACTGGCTCGGCATGACCCACCTGGTGGCCGGCCACGACGTGCACCTGGGCGCCGACCGCGGCGGCGACGCGGCCGCGCTGGCCGCACTGGGAGTCGAGCTGGGCTATTCTTTCGACGTGGTCCCGGCCACCGAGTACGAGGGACGCGTCATCAGCAGTTCGGCCATTCGCAACGCGCTAATGCAGGGCGATTGCGTGGAGGCCGCCGGCATGCTCGGCCGGCCGTACGCACTCTGGGGAGAGGTCACCCCGGGTGACGGCCGCGGCCGCACCATCGGTTATCCCACCGCCAATGTGTCGCCCCTGAATCCCCGCAAGCTGCTGCCTGCTGCCGGCGTGTATGCGTGCCGGGTCCAGGTACCCGGCGACGTGGTCACCGCCGGCGGCGACGGTACGCTGGGATTCGTGGAGGAGCCGCTGCCCGAGGTCGATCGCCACGGTTCCATGCTCACGCCCGGGCACGTCCAGTGGCGGCTCTACGGCGGCATGCTCAACTTCGGACACGTGCCCACGTTCCACGAGGGCGGGCTCGAATTGCCGCGCATCGAGGTGAATCTCTTCGACTTCTTCGGCGACCTGCGTGGCCGCACGGTGAAGGTCGAGTGGTTGCGCCGGCTCCGCAGCGAACGCAAGTTCGAGGGCGTCGGCGACCTCATCGGCCAGCTACGGAAGGACGAGGATGGGGCGCGCGAGGTGGTTCGGGACACCGGGCGGCCGGGTTGATTCCTCGTTGATCCTGCCTGGTTGGTCCTCCATACTCCGCAGCGAACCGCCTGGGACCCTTCATGGAGGAAGCCCATTGTCAGAAGTCCGTACGCAGGCGCCGCTTCGTCGCGCGCTCATGATCCTGCTTGGAACCATGCTCACCGTTGCCGCAGCCGGTGCCCTGGCCCAGGATCTGTCGCCGGAACTGCTGGAGGAGGCTTCCCGTCGGACCGGGTTGAGCCAGGAAGAGATCCTGCGGCGGTATCAGCAGCAGCAACAGCAGCAGGGAACCGCCGCGGCCGACACGTCCGCGGCGCCCGGGCGCACCAGCCTCGAAGGCATAGACGATCGAGGGCCGCAGGCGCCGGCGCCGCCGCCGGGGCGGAGCGAGAGCAGCTACTGGGCCGAACGGCCGGACGTCGTGTTGCCCATGTCCGAGTTGATCGTCGCCCCCTCTCTCGTGGACTCGCTGTTGGCCGAAATGGTCGCCGTTCCCGACTCGGTGAAGGTCTTCGGCCAGGACTTCTTCAAGCTCGACGCCGCCCTGTTCGCACCGCCCAGCTTCGGGCCCGTGCCCGGAGACTACCTGCTGGGCGTGGGCGACCAGATCGTCATCGACGTCTGGGGCGAGGTGGAACTGCAGATCACCCGCGTCGTCGACCGCGACGGCAGCGTCATCCTGCCCCGGGGCGGCAAGGTGGTGGCCCACAACCGCACCCTCGACGAGCTTCGCGCCGCCATCCGCGAGCGCCTGGCCCGCAGCTATGCCGGCATCGACGACGGCTCCATCGAGATGGACGTCTCCCTCGGCCAGCTCCGGTCCATCCGCGTCTTCGTCATCGGCGACGTGGTGCAGCCGGGCGGCTACGAGATGAGCTCCGTGGCCACGGTGATGAGCGCCCTGCACGCCGCCGGCGGACCCGCGCTCACGGGCAGCTTCCGCGACATCCGCCTGCAACGCGCAGGTGAGACCATCGCCAACCTCGATCTCTACCGCTACCTCACCGGCGGCGTCCGCGAGCAGGATCGCGTGCTGCGCGAGGGCGACACCATTCTCGTGCCGCCGCGCGGCCGCACCGTGAATCTCACCGGCGAGGTGCGTCGCGAGCGCATCTTCGAACTCACCGCCGAGGAGACTCTCGAGGACCTGGTCCGTTACGGCGGCGGCTTCACGCCGGCCGCGGCCACCGATGTGGTCCACGTCGAACGCATCGTGCCCCCGGCCGAGCGCCGCCCCGATCTGCCCGATCGCACCTGGATCGACATCTATCTCGACCCGGCCACCGGCCTGCTCGACGATCCGGCCACGGGTGTGCTTCTCAACGGCGATCGCGTCATCGTCGGGCGCATCGCCGACGTGGTGTGGGGCTGGGTAGAGATCCAGGGCCACGTCAAGAATCCCGGGCGCTTTCAGTTCAACGAGGGCCTCACGGTGAGGGAACTGGTGATGCAATCCGGCGGCCCCTGGCCGGACGTGCTGCTCGAGGTGGCGGTCATCGACCGCATCGATCTCGGCGAACGCCTTTCCACGGTGACCGTGCCGCTGGGGGATATCCTGGCCGGTACCGCGCCGGACATTCCGTTGCAGGAGCGCGACGTGTTGCAGGTCTTCGCGCAGGGGCTGATGATCGATCGCGAGACCGTGGATATCAGCGGCGAGGTCCGCGACGCGGGTTCCTTCGACTTCCGGCGGGGCATGACCCTTCTCGACCTCATCGTTCGCGCCGGGGGCATTCGTGCCCACGGTGATCTCGAGCGGATCGAGATCCACAGGCTCGAGGAAGACAAGGTCTTCTCCGCCGCCGAGTCGCCGCCCGAGGGCAACATTGTCGAGACCATCTTGGTGAACATGGCGCCGGACTACCTCCGCGCCGGCAGCGAGATCCTCCTCGAGCCCTACGACCAGGTCGTCGTACGGCGGCTGCCCTGGTACCAGGAGCAACGCCTCGTGCAGGTTCGCGGAGAGGTTCTCTACAACGGATCCTTTGCGCTCGAGAACAACTCCGAGCGGCTGTCGAGCGTCGTTGCCCGGGCGGGCGGTCTCAAGCCGTCGGCGTTCGCGCGCGGGGCGCGGGTGGAGCGCGCGGGGCTCGGCAACGTGGCCATCGATCTCGAGGCTGCTCTCGCAGAACCCGGCGGGCCGCAGGACATCATCCTGCAAGCGGGTGACCGGATCCTCGTACCGCAGCACCTCTATACCGTGCGGGTGATGGGCGAGGTGGGATTCCCCACGGCGCTGGTCTTCGAGGACGGCAAGCGCATCGATTGGTACGTGGACCGCGCCGGCGGCTATCTCGAACAGGCCGACAAGGGGCGCTCGCGAGTCATCCATCCGAACGGATTGTCGCAACCCAACAAGGGCGGCCACCAGGTCCTGCCGGGCTCGACCATCGTGGTGCCGGTGAAGCCGCCGCCGGAGGGGCGCGACACGCTGGAGACGGTGCGGGACTTCACCACGATATTGCTGGGGCTGGCGACGGTCTGGTTGGCGATCGATCGGTCGTCGAATTAGTTCGGCCGGACGGGCCGGCGGAACCCGACAGGAACGAGCCTGCGGATGAGCAAGATCCTCGTGGTGGCCAGCTACACGCCGTCGTTTCTCAATTTCCGCGGACCGTTGCTGCGTGAGTTCCGGCATCGTGGTCACGAGGTGGTGGCCTGCTCGCCCGATCCGGACCTCGCGTCGGTGGCCGGTGTGGCGGCCATGGGCATCCGGCACCGGACCTACCCACTG
>PIVY01000153.1 GCA_003353795.1 bacterium | reverse complement strand
CAGCGTGAAGGACCGCATCGGCCTGGCCATGATCGAGGCCGCCGAGAGCGACGGTCAGCTGAAGCCCGGATGCGAGATCATCGAACCCACCAGCGGGAATACCGGCATCGCGCTGGCCTTCGTGGCTGCCGCCAAGGGCTACAAGCTCACCCTGACCATGCCCGAGAGCATGTCCCGGGAGCGTCGCGCCGTGCTGCGCGCCCTGGGCGCCGAGCTGATCCTGACGCCCGCTGCCAAGGGCATGCCGGGCGCCATCGCCGAGGCCGAAGCGCTGCACGCCTCGCGTCCCGGCAGCTTCATGCCGCAGCAGTTCGCCAACCCGGCCAATCCCGACGTGCATGCCAGGACCACGGCCGAGGAGATCTGGCGCGACACCGGGGGCAACGTGGACGGCCTGATATCCGGTGTGGGTACCGGCGGCACCATCACCGGGATCTCGCGGGTGCTCAAGCAGCGCAATCCCGATTTCCTTTCGTTCGCCGTGGAGCCCGACGCCTCGCCGATCCTGTCGGGCGGCAGCCCGGGGCCGCACAAGATCCAGGGTATCGGCGCCGGGTTCGTGCCCGACATCCTGGACACGGACCTCATCGACGAGGTGGTCCGCGCGGACGACGATGCCGCCATGGCCATGGCCCGCGAGGTTGCCCGCGTGGAAGGGCTGTTCGTCGGAATCAGCAGTGGTGCGGCCATCGGCGCCGCCCTCAAGATCGGATCGCGTCCGTCCATGAAGGGCAAGCGGCTCGTGATCATCATTCCCAGCTTCGGCGAGCGCTACCTCTCGAGCGCGCTCTACGCCGATCTGCTGGACTGACCGCGGAGCGATCATGACCGAAAGCGAACGCAGCGGTCGCCTCTGGGATCTGGCCGGCCGGGTGGCCGGCACCTATCGCCTGGACGGCGTCATCAATCGGATCGGCGAGAAGGACCTGCCCTCGCAGGCGGCCATCGTGGGCATCCTGCAGAACCTGCTGGCGGTGGTCTTTCCCGGCTACCACAGCGAGCCCGTGCCCCGCGACGCCGACCTGCGTCTGTTCGCGGCCTCGCACCTGGACCGTCTCGAGGGCGACCTCTCCGTGGTCCTCGAGCAGACCCTGCGCTTCAGCCGTCGCCACGGTTGCAGTTGCGCCGCGCTGTGGGCCGACGGCGACGGGAGCGATCTGGCCGAGTCGGAGATTCCGCGCCTGGCCCACCGCCTGGCCCTCGAGTACCTGGATCACCTGCCCGCCGTGCGCGGTCTCCTGCGCCATGACGTGGAATCGGCCTACGAGGGCGATCCCGCGGCCCAGAGCCATGACGAGATCATCCTCTGCTACCCCGGCACCTTCGCCATCGCGGTCCATCGACTGGCGCATCCGCTCCAGCGCATGGGCGTGCCTCTGGTGCCGCGGATCATGAGCGAGTGGGCGCATCATCGCTCGGGCGTGGACATCCATCCGGGTGCCACCATCGGCGAGCGATTCTTCATCGACCACGGCACCGGTACGGTCATCGGCGAGACCACGGTGATCGGCGACCGGGTCAAGCTCTACCAGGGCGTGACCCTGGGCGCCCTCTCGTTCCGGCGCAATCCGGACGGCAGCCTGGTCAAGGGCGGCCGCCGCCACCCGACGGTGGAGGACGAGGTCACCATCTACGCCGGCGCCACCATCCTCGGCGGCGAAACCGTGATCGGTCGCGGCGCGGTGATCGGCGGCGGCGCTTGGATCACCGAATCGGTGCCGGCTGGAGCTCGCATCAAGGGCGGTCGGCACGGTCCCACGCTGGCGCCGGGAACGGGCGACGTGGTATCTTGAACTGTCGCCGGCCCGGGGGAGAGGCCGGCCATTGGATTGCATCCTGAGGAGCACCCATGGTCAGACAGTTCGCGACCATCGTCCTGATTGCCACGTTCGTGATGTCCGCGACCGCCTTCGCCCAGCCGGATCGCCCGCACGGTGGCCTGACGCGGCTGGACTGGGAAGCCAAGTTCGTGCCCGACAAGGGTCCCGAGGACGGCGATTCCGCTCCCGGCAGCGAGCGCTACGACATCCTGCGCAGCCAGCTCGACTTGCGCCTCGACACGAACAACGGCGCGGTGGACGGCTCGGTGACCCACGTCTTCGCGAGCCTGGACGACACCTTGCAGACGGTGGTCATCGATTTCTCCACCGCCCACGGTCTCGGCGTTGACAGCGTCACCCGCGGCGCAGACGCGCTGCCGTATCAGATCGACGGGGACGCCGTCCTGGTGCGCCTGCCAGCCGCCGTCGCCACCGGCGTGGAGGACTCGGTCACGGTGGCCTGGTCCGGCGTTCCCAGCTCTCCGGACTGGCGCCGAGGCCTCTGGCTCGAGGACCACGGACCCGACGACGCACCCATCTACGGCAGCATGAGCCAGCCCGCCTACGCCAAGTACTGGTGGCCGTGCAAGGACCGGCCCGACGACAAGATCGACCGCCTGGTCATGCGTTACACCGTGCGCGACGACATGGTCGCCGCCGCACCGGGCCTGCTGCAGGGAACCACGCCGGCGAACCCCGGCTGGGTCACCTACGAGTGGCTGTCCACCTACCCCATCGCCTCGTATCTGGTCTCCGTGGCGGTGAGCGACTACGTCTCCTGGACCGAGGCCTGCGTCACGACGCTCGGCACAAACGTCCCGGTGGTGAATTTCGTCTATCCCGAGGACGAGAGCGACGCTCGCTTCGATCTGGGCCGGACCTGCGAGATGATCGACGTCTGCGAGAGCTGGTACGGCGCGTATCCCTTCGGCGACGAGAAGTACGGCCACGCCGAGTTCAACTGGGGCGGAGCCATGGAGCACCAGACCTGCACCAGCATGGGCACTGGCTTCTTCAACGGCCTCGGGACGGCCTGGAACATCGTGATCCACGAACTGGCCCACCAGTGGTTCGGCGACAGTCTCACGCCCCGGATCTGGGCCGACATCTGGCTCAACGAGGGCTTCGCCACCTACAGCGAGGCACTCTGGTACGAGTACGATCAGGGCACCGCGGCCTACCACGATTTCCTGCGCCGCGGTCGTGACCCCAACGACTGGGCCGGCCAGGGTCCCGTGTACGATCCCATGCCCGTGTTTCCCGGTCGCATCATCTACGACAAGGGCGCCTGGATCCTGCACATGCTGCGTGGCCGCCTCGACGACGACGACACCTTTTTCCAGCTCATGACCGACTGGGCCCAGGATGATGGGCGTCCACTCGACGACGTGATCACCGACGAGTTCATCGCCCACTGCAACGGGTACTCCGACCACGACCTCGACGAATTCTTCTGGCCCTACCTCCTCACCGACGAGGTTCCGCACCTGCGCCTGCGGTACTCGGTGGCCGACGGTGGCGCCGATCCCGACACCCTACGCATCGACCTGAGCCAGAGCCAGAACACGCTGTTCGACAACGTCTATCCCATCCACGTGAATCTGGGCGACACCGAGGAGATCGTCCGATTGCGCCTGGCGGGGCCCGCGGCCTCGACCACGCTGGTCCTGCCGTCTGCGGACGATTCCGTCGAAGGAGTGGCCCTCGATCCGGTGCGTTGGGTCCTGTGGCAGGCGGTGGTGGAATCGGAGATGAGCGTGGGCCTGACCAATGTGCATCCCAACCCGGCGCAGAACGACTGGGTGGTCTTCACCTACGCCCTCGAACGGACCTCGACGGTGTCGGTGGCGGTCTACGACGTGAAGGGACGTCGGGTCTTCCACCGCGACCTCGGCTCGGTGGTACCCGAGCTGGACGGCAACACGTTCGCCTGGGATTGCCGTGGCGATTACGGGCGGGCCTCGTCTTCGGTGTACTGGGCGGCGGTGACCATCGATGGAGCGCGGTCGGTGAGAAAGTTCACGATCATTCGTTAAGTGAATCGGTGAGGGGCGGTCAGGCGGCCGCCTCTTACCATTCCTTCTCCCACTTGATCTCCACCCCCGACGCTTCCCCCTGACTCACCTGCGTGTGCAGCTTCCACTCCTGATTTGATGTCAGGTTGTAGTCGAGGTGCACGTAGAACGCACTGTCCTCGTCGAGCACCTGCTCGTAGCGCACCATGACCTTGGTGTTGAGGTACTTGCCCACGGTGAGGGCCGACTTCTCGCTGTCGCCGGACTGCGGCGCGATGCTGAGCACGTCCACGCCCAGTTCCTTGGCCAGGCTCTCCTGCAACTTGACCGACCCGTAGGCCAGTGCTACCTGCCCCGCGCGCTCGGCCATGAGACCCGACTGGCCCTCGTCCAACTCGTCCGACGTCTTGCCGAACAGGAGCACCGAGATGATGTCGCCGTCGCTGAGCTCGGGAGAACTGTAGAACTCCAGGGTGGGATCATTGGCAGTACCGGTCAGGGAAATGGTGATCTGATAGGAACTCACGCGAACGCCGAGCGCAAGGTCCAGCTCCGGATTCAACTCCTCCTCGTCGGCGTAGAAGATGATCCGTCCGCGATCGAGGGTGAAGACCCTACCCAGCTGTTTCATGGTTCCCTGGCGCGCCTCCAACTCGCCCTCGATGGCCGGGCGGCCGTCGCGCAAGTGCAAGGCCAGGTCGCCGGACAGCTCCACGTCCAGGCCCTGGCCCCGCAACCAGAGACTGCCGGGGCAGCGGATGGCGAAGGTCAGCTTGGGGACGAAACCGGGCAACGGTGGCGCGCTCGGCGTCGAGTCCTCCACGGCGACGGCGAGGTCGACGGCGAGGGAGTCGGGTGCCGGCGCGGCGGCCTGCCAGAGGAGGGCCTCGCCTTCGGTCGGCAACAGCGATGGCGGTGGTTCCGGAATGCGGATCAGCCCGCCCTCGATGTCCAGACCGCCGTTGACCACCGGGGCGAGGGACGTGCCATCGAGATCGACGTTGCCGTGCATGGAGATCCAGGATCCGTCCGGCGCGCCTAGCCGCAGATCGGTGATGCGCAGACCGCCGGATATGACCAGGTCGGCGTCGATCTCGCCAGGTTCCATCATGCCGGCGACGCGCGTGTCGGAATCGAGGATGCCGGTGAGGCTGGTGCCCTTGGGCAGCAAGGGCTGCAGCCGTCCGAGGTCCATGCCGGTGGCGTCGATGCGGACGTCCACGGAGTCGGCACCGGCATCGGCGTGCGGCAGGGGCACGAGGGCGGAAATGTGAGTCAAGGGCGTGTCGGCATCGCTCAGGGTAACGTCGATACGGGCGCTCCGTTCGCGCCACGTCGCCCGCCCGGTGTCGATACCGTCCGGGGGATTTCCCTCGCCGCCGACGGCCAGGTCGGTCTCCAGGCTGAGGCCGGCGAGGTCCTCGTTGTCGGCGAAGGCGACCCGAATGCGACCTCCTGCCCAGGGCGCCGTCGTTGGACCGGAGACCATGAGATCGCCGCTGGCGGTCACCGTGCCCTTGGGCAACAAGCTGGCCGTGGCCGGCGGCAACACGGCGGCAATGGCGTCCATGGCGAGTTCCATGGCCAGGACCAGTTCGGCGTCCAGGGAGTCGGGGGTCGCGCGGGCGGTGAGTCCGAGCCGGCCGAGGTTGCCCGACATCTCGAAATCCGAGAGTTCGACGAGGGAGTCGGCCAGATCGAACCTGATCTGCCAGGGCTTCTCGTTGGCGATGGCGTTCTCGGCGAGGCGTATGCGCAGTGTGTCACCGGTCACCGTGCCGCTGGCCACGGCCAGCAGATCCCGGGCTTCGACGCGGCCGGCCAGCAGCACGCCGGCGCGGGTCTCGGTCAGGTCGGCGCGGAAGTCGCCCCGCAGCCAGCGCAGGGAGTCGGCGGCCGCGCCGGCGAAATGAAACGACGCCGATTCCAGGTTCTGCGTCGACGTGGCGAGCCCCTGGGGAAGCTCCACATCCAGGATCACCGTATCGGTCGCCGCCACGGCCGCGACGGTCATCTCCGGGATCGTGACCTGGGGCGAAACCAGGGCGAGCTCGGCCGTCAGGTCGACCTGGGGCAGCGGCCACGCCCCGGCAGCGGTGACCGACACGTTCGCCCGCGGGTAGATCCCATCCAGGGCGGGGTCGCGCCACCGCATGAGCAACGAGCTGTCGGGAAGGTCGAACGCCAGTGCCAGCCGCATCGAGTCGCGGTCGGCGGCCCCGGATGCATCCACGGAAAGGCCTGGCATGCGAACAAGCAACGAGTCCAGCCAAACGCCGGTGGTGTCGCCGCGGGCGGAGAGGTGGAGGGTGTCGAGCCAGTCGGTGTCGCCGAGGTCGATGCGGGTTCGGAAGCGCGGGCTCGCAGCCAGTCCGTCGTACTCCACGTCCAGCGCCGCGTGAACGGCGCCCAGATCGTCGACGACCAGCTGGGGTGGAAGGAGTTCGCCCAGGTGTGAGAGCGGCGGCAGATGGACATCGGCGTCGAGGACGATCCGGATCGGTGCCACCAGAATCATCGCCAGGGGATCGGCCGGGTCCAGCTCGGTCGGCAGTTCCAGCGGCGGCAGGGGCCAGGCGCTGACGGCGTCGAGGCGGATGGTGGCGCGGGGGTCCAGGTCGACCATCACCGGGTGGTCCATGGCCGGGTCTTGCCAGCGCTCCATCAGACTGCCGTCGGTGACCTCGAGGTCGAGGTCCACGCGCAGCGAGTCGCGGTCCACCGAGCCGGCGCCCGTCAGGGCGATGCCCGGCAGCCGGACCACCAGCGAATCGAGGCGGACGATGGTCGTGTCGCCGCTGGCGGCGATGAGCGCGGCGTCGATCCAGTCGGTGCGGCCGAGGTCGAGGCGGGCCATGAACGTCGGCGGTCTGGTCTGGCCGTCGTAGCGGATATCCACGGCGGCCAGGACCGGGCCCAGGTCGTCGGCGACCAGTTGCGGCGGAAGCAAGGGGGCCACGGTGGCCAGGGCCGGCAGGCGCACGTCGCCGTCGATCCTGATCCGACTGGCGAGCAGGGGTTCGGGCGCGGGTGGCGGTTCCAGGTTCACGCGCAGGTGCATGCCCGGATCGCCGTGGCGGCCCCAGCGCGCGTCGAGGGAATCGAGAAGACCTGGTGCGAGGGTATCGGCGCCTGCGTCCATCAATGCCGTCAAGAGGGTTCTCGGCGCCTCCGGCAGCGACGACGCGATGCTCAACCGGCCGGGCCGGCGTCCGTCGAGTCGAGCATCGATGCGCCAGGCTCCCGTCTCGCCGGCGATGGCCAGACCCTTGACGTCCAGCGACGGCCATTGCGGGACCCGGCCTGCCATGAGCGAGTCGAGCATGGCCATCGGCAGCCTCAGTCGACCATCCAGGGGAAGTGCACTCGGCTCGGGCAGTTCGTTGACCGATTCGATGTAGAGGGGCGCAAGGTCGAGAGTCAGGGTGTCCCGGTCGCCGGTGCCGGCGAATCGCCAGGCCACACCCAGCCCGGGCAGGGGCCGTCCGTTCAATGCGGCCGCGATCTTCGGAGTCCGGCCGTGGCGCAGATCGACCGCCAGGGTGAGGCTGTCCAGCTGCACGATCTGCTCGGGGGCAGAGGTCACCACGACCCGGCGAATGGCGAGGTTCTCCACCGCCACCGACGGCAGTGGCGGCAGGGCGCCGGCGCGGGGGAACGAAGTGGTTTCGGCGGGGCCGGCCGGCGCGTCCTCGAGGGTGGTGTCGGGGGCTGCCGTGGGCATGCGTTCCATGATTGCCGGCACGTCGGCGGCGATTCCGGCGGCGAGCACACGGCGGATGGTCACGTCGCGAGCCATGAGGTCGGAGACGTCGACGTGCAATCGCAGGGTGTCGACGCGGGCCAGGGTGTCGGGACCGTCGGTCCAGACCACGCCGTCGAGTTGGAGGCAGCCGAGGCCGGGCCAGTCGGCGCCCGCGACGGTGAGCTCGCCGGGCAGGGCGCCGGCAGCCAGTTCGAGTCCCTTGTCGAGGATTGCGCGGCGGCCGGGCGCCAACAGGAGCACCGAGAGCACTGCCAGGAGAATCACCGCCACGATGCCGCCGACAACCAGACCGGCGCGCCGCAGGATGCGGCGGAGTCGGCGGAGCCAGGTCGTGCGGCGGTCGCGGTCCATGGGTCTCCTAGTACGGGTGGCCGATGGCAAAGTGGAACTGCCAGCGCGATTCCGGTCGCTCGGGTTCGGTGACAAGGTAGGCGAAGTCCAGGCGGAGCGGTCCGACCGGCGTGCCGAAGAGTATCCCCGTACCGACGGCCGCCTGATAGTGATTGAAACTGATGTCGTCCATGCGCCGCCAGACCTGGCCGGTGTCCACGAACAATGCCAGGCCGACGATGGAAACCACGGGCATGCGGACCTCCAGGCCTGCGAGCAGGCGCGCCTCGCCACCGATGGGGTTGTCGGCGCTGTCCACGGGGCCGAGGCGGCGCCGGCCGTAACCGCGCATGGAGCTGACGCCGCCCGCATACCAGCGACGGTCGGGTGTGAGGTCGATGGCATCGCCCAGCGGCCAGGCCACGGACATGTCCAGACGGGTGGCCAGGACCCTCGTGCCGCCCATGTTGAAGTACCGGGAACCGTTGGCACGGATGGCGGCGAAGGGGTTTTCGGTCCAGAATCCCGGTGGCGACCAGTCGCCCTGCAGGTTCAAACGTTTGCCGGTGAGGGGGTCGAGGGGGTTGTCGCTGGTGTCGCGGAACCAGGCCGCCGTGAGCACGGTCTGCAGGCCCACGTCGTCGATGAACGCGTCCGGGTCGGCCGAACGATTGTCGAGGACGCCGTTGCTCACAGACAGGGCCGTACGAACGGAACTGAACTCCCAGTAGTTGAAGAGGGTCGAGAGGGCGGCCGAGGCCGTGTCGAGGCGGTAACTGTCCTCGTCCTGAACCTCGTATCGCAGGCGCAGATCGGTGCGCGAGCGGGGTACGCCGAGCCCCTGCCACCAGGTGCGGATCTCCGCCCAGCGGAGGTGCGTCGCGTACGAGGCGCCGGAGCCGAGGCCGCGCCCGCGCTTGAAGATGTTGCGATGCTTCGCCTCGACGGTGATCACCACGGGATTGTCGGTGAACGTCCCCACGCTGGCGTCCAAGGTGAGCATCTTGCGCTCGCGTAGGTCGGCCACCATGTCGAGGGTCGTGCTGTCATGCGGCACATTCTGCAGACGGATCTGGCGGAAGAGGTCGAGGTCGCGCAGATACCGGCGCGAATTGGTGGCGATGCGGGGCGAATAGGGAGTGCCCGGTTTCAGGCCTACGGTCCGGTGGACCAGGGGCGTCAGGTCGTCCGGACTTCCCTCGACGATCAGGTCCCCGTAGACGAACAGGGCGCCCGGCGTGCAGGTGTATGTGACGTCGACGCGAGAACTGTCCGGGCGGACGACGGCGACGTCCACTGCGGAGTGGGGGTGGCCGGCGCGGCGCATGGCCAGGACCAGGGCGCCTTGCACCGCAAAGACCTCGGATTCCTGGAAACGAGTCCCGGGAACCAGCCTGGTGCGGGCCGAATCGGCGGGGACGGTGGCCGCCGCCGGAACACCCACCAGGACGGTCTCGCCGAAGACGATCATGGGGCCCAGCGTCACCGCGAAGGTGACCGTCACGTTCTCGTCGCCGTCGGCTTCGCCACTGCCCACGATCACGGCATGGGGATAGCCGTTGCGGGCCAGCAAGAGGCGTAGGCGACGAGCATCGGCATGGGCGGTCGCGGCATCGAGGAGCGGCTTGCGCATGCGCATGAACTTGCGCCGCGGTTTGAGCGCCAGGCCGGATTCGGCCTGCTTGGCCAGGTCGCCGGGCAAACCGGTAATCGTCAGCCCGCTCACGTGGCGCCCCTGCCAGGACTGGAGCCTGGACACGTCGATCTCCGCGCTCGGGTCGGCGCCTGCGGCGGTGGTCGGCAGCAACCCGAGCAGCAGTAAGCAGACGAGTATCGCGCGTCCTGGATGGCTGGTGGGCATGAAGCGACGACTCTCCTGGGATCGAGTGCCCGAGCATCATAGTGTGAATCCCCCGTAGCGCCAAGAACCGCCACAACTTGTCACCAGCGGCGAGATACCCTACCGTCATTCAGGATCCGAGATGAAGACGTCACCCCGTGCCTGGAGGGAGAACATGGTGCGCGGATATCTTCTGACGGGCGTGATCCTGCTGCTGATCGGCCTCGTGCTGACAGGCTGCAGCGTACGCCATCCCACCTTCGTGCCGGAGACCGAACTGGTCGCGGCCGAGGCTGACTCCATCGGAGTCGAAGCATTCCTGGAACTACCGGTCGAGGACCAGACGGAGAGGCGCGAGCGTGCTCACGCGGCCCTCGAGCCTTTGCGGGCCACCGAATCCATGCAGGCGAACATGGATCTGTGGCTCACCAATCCCCTGGCCTGGACACCCTACGCGACCTACAGGGTGATGCCCTCACTGGGCGACGTGCTCGAACATCTGGACGCTGCCCTGGCTCTGGACCCCACCCGCGCCGACGTATGGCTCACCCGAGGCCGATTGCTCGACGTGGTGGGCGACGAGCGCCGCGCCCGCGAGAGCTTCGACACCGCCTGGGAGTTGACCGAGCGCATCCCGGACCTGCTCGAGGATCCGGATCGGATCCGCCGCGACATCGCCGTGGCGGGCGCCTGGATCGAGCGGGATGCCGGCTGGTTCGACGAGGGGCTGACCCTGCTCGCGCGGGTGGACGGACCGGCGCGCGACGACGACGCCGAGTACCAGGTGTTGCTGGGCTTGCTGCTGGCCGGTCGCGGCGATCTGGAAGCAGCCATGAGGGTGTCGTACGGCGTGCCCGCCGTGGAACTGCCGGTGGTCGGCCAGATGGGGCGCGCAGGATTCTTGGGACAGAAGAAAGAGTCGACGGATCTCCTGAAGCGCTGGCTGCAGGCCGAGGTCTGGTTGCGGCGTGGGGAACCTGACCTCGCCTGGCACGTGCTCGGCGACCTCCCGTACTACCGCCGCGTGGTGCCCCTGGCTCACCGGCTCTGGCAGGATCTCGGCCTCTACGCCGAGGTGACCGGCGACGGCCGCGCCAACATGTACTACGCGCTGAGTTACCTGCGCCGTCCGTTCCGGCGGTCGTACATGCCGGTGCCGCTGACCAGCGATCCGGTGATTCGCGGTCTGCCGAAGCGCACCATGAACTTCTACCGGCTCGACACCGGCGGCTATCACGGCGGATCTCTCATCGGCTTCGCCGCCTCGGCGACCATGATGGCCCTCGATCGCGGAATCGGTATGGGTGCCGAGCGACGTTATCTGCAGGCGCAGGCGGCGCTCAACGTCTGTATCCGGAGAGGTGTCTATCCGGAGGAGGCGCTCGCGCTGCGCGGCCGGTTACGATTTTCCCGCGGCTATTACGTGCTGGCGGAGATGGATCTGGCCTCTGCCCGCGCGAGCTTCGTCGCCCAGGACGACGTGGATCCCTGGACCAGCTACCTTCTCGGCCTGATCAGCATGGGGCGCGACCGTCCCGACGAGGCCATCGCCCTGCTGGAAGAGGCCGTGGACGCCGACCGTCAACTGGCCGGCGCCTGGAACGCCCTGGGTGTGGCGCGGCTGCAGACCGGCGAGGCAGAACTGGCGCGTCTGGCCCTGAACCGCGCCGTGGAACTGGATCCCACCAACCACCAGGTCTGGTACAACCGCGGCTTGCTGCGCTGCCAGATCGGCGATCTCGACGGCGGCATCGAGGACTTCGAGCACGCTGCCGGTCTCGACCCCTACAACGAGAGCCTGGTGCGCGTGATCCAGCTGGCCAACGTGTCTCGCCGCCAGGGTCGCGCGTTCTTGCCCGGCACCGACGTGCTGGGCAACTGGAGTCCCGCCGGTGTGGACGTGCACGCCCACGAGGACGGGGAGTTCGCTCCGCAGTCGCCCCTGGGCGACGAGGTCTGGGCGAAGCACCTGGAGGATGTCCTGACCGAAGGCCTCGAGGAGGCAGGCCTCCTGGCGCGCGCCGAAGGATTCGACGCGCAGCAGCTCGCCTCACTGGAGCTGGAGTATGAGCGCGATCCCACGCCGGAGCGACGCAAGGTGCTGGCCTTCGGATTCGCCTGGCACGACCTGCCGGAAGAGTCGCAGCAGCTCCTGGCACCATACTGGGGCCTGGACCTGGACAAGGACGAGATGCTGCTGCTTCTCTGGCTGGATCAGCGCCTGGGAGAGGAACGTCGCATGGCGCAGCTGGCCAGGCAGATGAACAAGGACGCATCCGTGGAGTTCGATCACTTCCGCTGGTCGATCGAGGCGTTGAGCATGCTGGGGGAGGACAATCTAGGCTTCGAGCGGCAGAGCGGTTTTGCGCGATTCGACATCCGAGCTCGATCGATGAGCAAGGGTGGGCAGTACGGTATGCACACCAGTCTGCAGTTCTTCCGCATTCACCACCGCATCGGTGACGGTCGTCGCGACGGGCTGCTGGTGTCGCCGACAGGCCGGATCCACTATCTCAGCGGTTCGGGCGGGACGAGCATCTCCAGCACGCCCAGGGGAAAATGAGTCGTCGTGGGGCGGGCCATGGCGGCCCGCCCGCCGCTCAATCGCTCGCTACCACCGGTCCGTCACCCGGTTCGTCGGCCACCGCCCACGCCGTGCGGAACGCCAGCCGCACCAGTTCCTCGTACAGCTCACCGTTCAGGGTCCCGGGCTTGTCGCTCGCCGCGTGCAGGTGCGTGTAGCTGTTGGTGGTGACCCAGTAGAGGGTGCGGATCCCTTTCTCGAAGAAGGGTGTGGCGTC
>PIVY01000297.1 GCA_003353795.1 bacterium | reverse complement strand
GGTGGGGATGGTGGCCGCGGGGAACATGGCGTTGACGCGGTACCAGTAGGTGATGCCGTCGGTCAGGCCGGTGATGGTGTGCGCGCGGGCCGCGGCGCCGAGGGTGACTTCGGCCACGGTGGTGAGGAAGTCTTGGTCGGTGGCGACTTGGAGGGTGTAGCTACTGGCGCCGTTGAGTTCGAGCCAGCTGATGGTGTTTTCGGTGCCGGTGGTCCACTCGGGCTCGGCGAGGAGCGTCGGGATGGTGTTGTCGATCTCGACGTCGGCGCTTTCGAGCGTGCCGGTGGAGAGGTTGCCCGCTAGGTCGAGGGCGACTTGGCCGTTGACCGTGAGCGAGATGAGGCCGTTGGAGGTGAGGCCGGTGACCGTGGCGATGTATTCGCTCTGGCTGGTCTGGGCGAATAGGACGGCCGTGTGGCTGGTGGCGCCTTTGTGGTTGACCGTGACGTCGGCTTCGGTGTCGCCAAATCCCCAGACGGGGCTGTCGAACGTGACGGTGAAGGGGATGTCGTCGTCGTTGGTGGGCCCAAGCTTGGAGGGCGTGACGGCGGTGGGCATCGGGCTGGTGGTGTCGATCGTGATGAGCACCGTGGCGCCGGGGCCACTGACGTTGCCGGCAAGGTCGGTGGAGCGGGCCGTGAGCGTGTGCGCGCCTTCGGCCAGAGCGACGGCGATGCCGCCGTTGGCGAAGTCGGCGTCGGAGCCGGTGGCGAGCGTGGCCGCGCCTTCGAGTATCTCTATCGTGGTCGGGCCATTGGCGTCAGCCGCGGCGGCGCCTTGGATAAGGAGACCCGTGGTTTGCATGGTGACGTTGTCCAGGTCGGAGCCGCCGGTGTCGGAGGCCGAAGCGAGGTCGACCAGCCATGGCGCGCCGGCGGGCGTTTGGTCGAGCGTGACCGTGAGCGCTCCGGAAGGAGCGGACGTGTCGGCCGGCGTGGCGGTCATGGCGACGGCCGTCAGGGCGTTGGCGCCTGGGGCAAGCGTGACCGTGATGCCGGCGCTGGTGAAGTCAGCGGCGGGGCCGGAGCCGATCGAAACGCCGCCGGCGAGGATGTCAATCGTCGTGGCGAGGGCGTCGGCCGTGCCGGTGATCAGGACCGTGGCTTTGTTGGTGAGGTCGTCGGCGTCGGAGGCGCCGCTGTCGTCGGCCGAGACGAGGTCGAGGCCGGAGGGAGCGGGCAGCATGGAAGCGCCGGTGAGGTTGAGTGTGACGTCGCCCTTGTCAGTGTCGTCGCTCGAGACGGTGAGGACTCCAGCGGCGGCGCCAAGGGTGGTCGGGTCGTAGGTGATTTGGAGTATCTGCGTCTCGCCCGTGGCGAGCGTGAGAGGCAGAGCGGGCGGAGAGACGATCGCGAATGCGGCGTCGCCGGTGAGGGCGATGGCCGTGACCGAGAGCGTTCCCGTGCCGTTGTTGGTTATGGTCGCTTCGAGCGGCGTGGCCGTGGGGCCGGCGCCGACGAGCTGGGCGCCGAAGTCGAGCGCGCCGGCAAGGACGATGTCTTTGTCTTTGCGGAGCTCGTAAGCGCCGATGTCGTAGCCGTCTACTTCGTCGCCAACCGCGGGGACGTTGACCGGACGGGCGATGCCGTCGCGGTCGGCGTCGGGAGCGAGCGAGGCCTGGGCCATGTCGATGGCGGCCGAACCGCTTTCAATATGGTAGTTGGTGACTTGGTACTGCGGCAGTATGGTGCCGCTGGTCAGGTCGCCTTGGACGACGAAACTGGTGGCGTCGCTCGAGACGATGCGGAGCGTGACGCCTATGCCGTTCGTGAGGTTGACGTTCTCGTTCGTCAGGTCGCCAAAGGCGGCGCCGGCGTCGGTAACGGTCGTCAGGCTGTTGGTGGTGTCGTAGGAGATGGCCGTGGCGAGGCCGGCGATGCCGCCCGCGCCGTTCATGGCGAACATCGCGTCGCCATCAAGGTTGTCCGAGCCGTTGGCCAGGGCGTTGATGCCGGCGGCGCCGGTGATGGTGGGCGTCGTGGCGCCGTTGTCGTAGTAGTCGCCGCCCAGGTTGTTCTGGAATAGGCAACCGATGACGGTCGGGTCGGAGGTGTCGCGACCTTCGAAGATGGCGACGCTGTAGTTGTCGGCGAAAATGCTGTTTTGGATCAGCGGAGTGGTGAAGCCGCCGAGCCAAATAATGCCGTCGTTGCCCGCTTGGTTGCCGGAGAAGGTGCAGTTCAGGATTGTGGGCGAGCATTGATCCCACATCGAGATCGCCGCGCCGTCCCATTGGGCCGTGCCGCAACCGTTGATGACGCAGTTGACGATGAGCGGGCTGGAGTGGTCGATGAGAATGCCGCCAGCGTCGCCTTGGCCGCCTGCCGCCGTGCCGGAAATCAGGCAGTTGGCAAGGGTGTTGGATTGGTCGGCGTTGTAGAACCGGACGCCCGCGCCGCTGTTGTCGTTGGTGAAAACAGCGCCGGTGATGGTGAAGCCGTCGAGCGTGGCGTCGACAACGTTCTCAAAGTTGACTGCGCGTTGGCCCGTGCCGGTCATGTCGATGATCGTGGTGTTGGCCACGACGTTGCGGAGGTCAAAGAGGTCGGCCTCGGGCTCGTCGCCGGCGAAACCGCCGTAGATGGCGATGCCGCTGACCATGGTGATGCCTTCGTTGTAAACGCCGGCCGTGACGTAAATCGCCTCGGCGCCGGAGCTTTGGGCGGCGGCGATGGCGGCGGCGAGCGTGGTCTTGGCATTGGCCCAGTTCACGCCGGAGCCGTTGCCGGTGGCCGAGGGGTTGACGTAAATCGGCGAGTCGACGTTTTGGACCGTGAGGGTCGTGATGTCGTTGGCGACGCCGCCCATGCCGTCGTCGGCGGTCAGGCGGAGCAGGTAAACGCCGCTGGCCGAGGGCGGAATGATCGTGGCGTCGAGGTCGGCGGCCGTGGAACCGGCGGCGAACTCGAGCGTGCCGCCTTCGAGCGACCAGAGCGTGGAAATAGCGCCCGGGTAGATGTCGATGACAGAGCCGTTGAGCTGTGGCGTTTCGTCGGAGGCGACGAGCGCGGCGGGGC
>PIVY01000632.1 GCA_003353795.1 bacterium | reverse complement strand
CGAACTGGAGTGTCGCGCCCGGCAACCTGATCCTGCTGGCCGATCCCGAGCTGGCCGTCGAGGATACGCCGGCGATCGCAGGGCTCCAGCTCCAGCAGAATCATCCGAATCCGTTCAACCCGGCAACGTCCATCGGCTTCTCGTTGGGAGCCGGCGGTTCCGTGGTTCTGGACGTTCACGACGCCTCGGGCCGGACGGTGATCCGACGCGATCTGGGGTGGCTCGAGTCGGGATATCACGAGACGGTTTGGCGCGGGAATGACACCGGCGGCCGCGCCGTTCCGTCGGGCGTCTACTTCTACCGGGTGTCCCTGGGGGACCGGTCGCAAACTCGGCGCATGGTTCTGTTGCGGTGATGGATCCTGGCCCGACCGACCAACATGGAACGGTCGGGCCGGTCGTTCACCGAACCAGCGCCGCCTTTACCGTCCGGCTCTCGGCGCCGGCCGAGATCCGCATCATGTAGACTCCGGCGGGCATGAGCCGACCGTCGAATCCCGTGCCGTCCCAGCGCAGGACGTTGGCGCCGACGGTGCCGGCCCTCGGACCGAGGTCCGCGACGTGCCGGCCGCGGGCGTCGTGAATCGCCACACGGACCTGGGTCGCACGGTCCAGTTCGATGCGAATCTCGCAGCGGGGATTGAACGGGTTGGGGGTCACGCTCACAGACTGCACGAGCGGTCGCGGGGCGGCGTCGGCGCCTGGTGCCAGTTCCAGCAGCACGGCCTCCC
>PIVY01000631.1 GCA_003353795.1 bacterium | reverse complement strand
CGAATCTGGTCGTAGGCGTTGCATGTGAGGAAGGCCGCGAAGCTGGCGGTCACCGCCACGTAGCCGGAGGATGCCAACCCGGCCGCGACGCTCACCAAATTGCTCTCGGCGATGCCCACGTTGAAGAAGCGGCCCGGGTAGGTGGCTCCGAACCACTCCGTGCGGGTCGAGTTCGCCACGTCGCCGTCGACCACCACGAGCCCCGGTACTTCGGCGCCCAGGGCCTCGAGCTCTTTGCCAAAGGCGTCCCGCGTCGGGTCGCCGTAGGCCAGCTGGATCGTCTTCCCGATGTTCATGAGCCCTGGATCTCCGCGATGGTTTCTTCGAGATGCTCAGCCTTGATCGGCACGCCGTGGAACTTGTTGCCCGGATCGTTGAGGATGCGCGACACGCCGTACCCTTTGAGGGTGTTGGCGATGATCACGGCGGGCTGGCCCTCGAGCGCGCGGGCTGCCGTGAGGGCGTTCATCACCTGGTCCCAGTCGTGGCCGTCGATCTCGGCGACGTGCCAGCCGCAGGCCGCCCACTTGTCGGCCAGCGGCCCCATCGGCAGGACCGTGTCAGCGGCGCCTGTCTGTTGCATCTCGTTGCGGTCCACGATGGCGACGAGGTTGTCGACGCCGTACTTGGAGGCGCCCATGGCGGCTTCCCACACCTGGCCTTCGTTGAGCTCGCCGTCGCCCGTCAGCACGTAGACGTCATAGGGCGTCTCGCCGAGGCGCGAGGCGAGGG
>PIVY01000630.1 GCA_003353795.1 bacterium | reverse complement strand
GACGCCACCCACTACGAGGCCGCACCGACCAGCACGCCGTCGGCCATGGTCGGCGAGCCGGCGCTGATGCACGGTCTGCGGGTCGTGCCGGTTACCTTCAGCCCCGTGGCCTACGATCCCCGCACCGGCCGTACCGAAGTGGCCCGGCGCATGACCGTGGAAGTCACCTTCGATGGGCGGGATGGCCGCAATGACAAGGCCGGCGCGCCTGCCGCGATCACCGAGTCCTTCGCGACCATCTTCGCCGAGGAGATCCTGGGCTACGAACGCGGTGACGAGGCCGCGGGCCCCGGCTCCTACCTCATGATCTGCCCCAACAACTCGACGGTCGTCAACATCGTCGACAAGCTGGCCGAGTGGCGGCGGCGCCAGGGCTACAACGTGGAAGTGGTCACCACGGCGACCACGGGCACCTCGACCACGGCCATCAAGTCCTTCCTGCAGGGGCGCTACAACACCATGGAGCCGCAGCTGGAGTTCGTCACCCTGGTCGGCGACGCGTCCGGTTCGGTGACCATCCCGACCTACCGCGAGAACTACACGAATTACAGCGGCGAGGGTGACCACGAGTACACCACCCTCGATGGCGGCGATGTTCTTGCCGACGTTCACCTCGGCCGGCTCTCGGTCACCAGCACCAGCCAACTGCAGACCGTGGTCGACAAGATCGGCGACTACGAGAGCACCCCGGACATGAGCCAGACCAACTGGTTCACCACCGCCGGTCTGACT
>PIVY01000152.1 GCA_003353795.1 bacterium | reverse complement strand
TAGCTTTCCCAATCCCATGGTCGAGGAGACCCGTTTCACCTTCGGGACGAGCCTGCACAACGGCCGGGGCGCGCTGCGCGTGTGGACGCGGAGGGGTCGCTCGGTGGTGGAGATTCCCTTCTCGCTGGCCGGCGACGGTCACGAGGTGGTCAACTGGAACGGCCGCGATCGCGAAGGTGATCGTCTGGCCAACGGAACCTATCTCTACCGGGTGGAGATCGAAAGCACCGCCGGGCAGGTCCGCAGCGACATGCAGCGGCTGGTGATCATGCGCTGACACACGGAGGTGCGCGTGCTTCGCAGTGGTCTTTCATGGACGCGTCGTCGCCTCCGGGTGGCGGCGCGTCGGCACGGGTCGTTGGCACTGGTGCTGGCGCTCCTGCCGCTGGCTGCCGGTTGTTTCGCCTCGAAGCGCGTGGGCTATCAGGACCGTCCCGTGGGGCCCGATGTCGCCGGTCCGATCTCGGCGGCCGAGCCCGTGGATCTGCGCGTGGCTCTCGGTGAGCAACTTGCCAAGCAGCGCATCACCTGCACCGGCCCCTATCGAATCTCCTCCGGCCTCTACGACGAGACGATCCTCGACCTCGACGCCGGCGACTCCACGTCCGCCTGGTGCCTCCAGGGCCGGGTGATGTACGCCAATGCTCTGCAGGGCGGACGGCTCGACTGGCTGGTGGCCGAGCCGCGTGATCCCGACCATCACATGCTCTGGGACGGGCGCTCCTGGCGGGGAGCCCTGCACGTGATCGTCTGCCCCGTGGACAGCGCCAGCGTGACGGTGCTCAACGTGGTGGACCTCGAGGACTATCTGGCGGGCGTCGTGCCCCTGGAGATCGGACGCGGGCGGCCCGAAAGTGAACGCGCCGCGGTGGAGGCCCAGGCCATCGCCGCACGCACCTACGCGTTCGCCAAGCTGGATGCGCGGCGAGGCCGCGGCTTCGACCTGTATGCCGACACTCGTGACCAGGTCTACGGAGGCGCCGACGTGGAGGATCCGGTGGCGACGGCGGCCGTGTCCGCCACTGCCGGCCTGATCCTCCGCCACGAGGGCCTACCGGCGTCCACCTTCTTCCATGCCAACTGCGGCGGTCATACCGTGGCCAAGGATGCCGTCTGGCCCGTGCCGCCCGATCCGCTCCTGCGCGGCGTTCGCGACACGCGGCCCGACGGCCGACCGTGGTGCGCCGACGGCCACGGTGCGCAGTGGCGCGAACAGTGGACCTGGAGTGATCTGGAATCGGTCCTGCAGCGCAGCCTACCGGCCTACATGAACTACGTGGAGAACGGCTCCGGCAAAGCCTGGGCCAGCGACGCGTTCCGGCCCGCAACCGCCGGCGCCGATGGGCGGCGACCCGGCCAGCTTCGCGATCTGCGGGTGGCCGAAACGTCCCCCGATGGTCGCGTGGCGGTGCTCGAGGTGGTGACCACGAGCGGAGTCTACCGGGTGCGCGGCGGTCGCATCCGCTGGGTCCTGCGATCGGGCGGAGGCAAGTTCACCCTCCTGCGTAGCACGCTGTTCGACCTGACCGTCGCCGACGGCCGCACGGCCACCGCCACCGGCCGCGGGCATGGTCACGGACTGGGACTCTGCCAGGATGGCGCCGTGGCGCGGGCCCGTGCCGGCGAGCAGTCCCGCGACATCCTGGAACACTATTATCCGGGGGCGAACCTCGGACCCATCGTTGCGAGCGACCTGCCGTGAGCGAGGGACGCCAGGAACTGGCCGCGCGCCTCGTGGTGGGACTGGCGGGATCGATGCTCGCCGACGCCGAACGGGCCTGGCTCGCGCAGTGGCGACCGGCGGGCGTGATCCTCTTCCATCGCAATGTCCCGGGCGTCGAACCGCTGCGACGCCTCGTGGCGGACCTGCGGTCGGTGCTGCCTGCCGGAGCCGAAATCTGCGCCGACCACGAGGGTGGTCCCGTGTCGTTCCTGCAGCCCGCGGCCGGCCGTCCACCGGCGGCCCGCACCCTCGGCGACATCGACGATCCCGACCTCACCCGCCGTGTCCACCGAGAAACCGGTGAGCGTCTGCTGTCCCTGGGCCTCGATCGAGTCCTGGCTCCGTGCTGTGACGTGCTCACCGAATCCCGCAATCCCGTGATCGGCGCCCGCGCATTCGGCGCCGACGCGGTGATCACTGCCCGGCATGCGGTTGCAGCGGTCGCCGGATTGAAGGATGCCGGTTTGCGAGGCTGCGCCAAGCACTGGCCGGGCCACGGTGGTTCCGCCGTGGATACGCATCGCGACGCGGTGGCTGCCGATCCCGACCAGGATCCGGGCCCGTTCGACGCGGCCCTGGATGCCGGCCTCGACGCCGTCATGGTCGGACATCTGCCGGTGGCCGACGGTCGACCGCCGCTACCGCTGGACGCCGAAGGTCTGCGCGATCTGCGTGATCGCGTTGGGAGTGGTCGATTGATCCTGAGTGACGACGTGAGCATGGGGGCCTTACGAGCGCCTCTGGCCCAGCGCGGTGTTCGTGCTCGCGACGGCCGCGACGAGGGGCTCGCCGACCCGGCCGACCTGCCGCTGGCCTGGCTGACCGCCGTGGCCGATGCGGGCTGCGACCGGCTTCTGCTGCGGGGCATACCGTGGGGGGCGTTATCGATGGAAGACGACAACGGCGGTGTCCCGCTCCCCGAACATCCGCCGGCGCCGGATCTCGCTGCACCCGGCCCGGACGCTGCCGTCTATGCCGAGGCGCGGCGTCGTGCGGCGTCCGGCCTGCGGCTGGCGCCGGGTGACGCTCACTGTCTCTGGCTCGATCTCACCGGCGCCGATCGCCTGGGGTCCGCTGCGGGCCTCGAGCCGGCACTGCGGACCGTCTGGCCTCGACTCGACCGTCTCGACGCCGCTGCGCCCCGTCTGGCTCCTGGCCGGACCTACGGCGCCCTGGTGGTTTCGACCCACCGGCCGCTCACCACGGCCGCTGCCGCCCTCCTGGAGCCCCTCTCGGCGGCTCTCGGCCAGGCCCTGGTCCTCGGCCATCCCAGTCTCTCCGGCGACGTGACGCGTCTGCTCGGGCCCGGCTGGACCGTCGGAGCCCTGCGCGACGTGTCAGCGGCGGATCTGGCGCCTCTGGGCGGCCTCGCGTGACCCTTCTCCGGAGGGCAAAAAAGGCCGCTCGGCCCATTTGACAGACGCCTGGGGGGGCGCTATATTGCCGCACCTACGACTCCTGGCGGGGGCGTAGTTCAGTTTGGTTAGAACGCCGGCCTGTCAAGCCGGAGGTCGCGAGTTCAAGTCTCGTCGCTCCCGCCACGATTCCCCGCTGCAACCGCCGCCGTCGGCGGTTTTTTCGTGCCCGTTGACCGCTCGCGCCGGATGCGTCAAAGTTGCCGGACCCGCATCGATCGTCGCGAACCCCGTGCAAGGAGATTCCCATGACCCGCATGCAAAGCCCCGTCCTGCTCCTGCTGGCGGCCCTGCTGCTGGCCGGCTGCGGCGGTGGCGAAGGAGACCATGCCGTGAACCGCTGGGTGGCCGAGAACCATGCCGATACCGATTGCGACTGGGTGGCCGAGGGCGACCTGGCGCCGCTGGCAGACATCGCCGCCCGGGCCGAGGCCTACGCCGTGGTGGAGGTCGCGCCCGACCTGAGCGGTCTGAGCGCCGCCGAGAAGGGCGTGCTCGACGAGCTCGTGGCCGCGGGCCGGATCATGAACGACCTGTTCCGCGTCCAGGCCACGCCCTGCTACGACGCCATGCAACGGCAGGTGACCGGCTACGGCGGCCCCGATACCAAGGCTCTGCGCCGCTACTTCGCCATCAACGCCGGTCCCTGGGACCGCCGCATGCACCACGAGGCCTTCGTGGGCGGTTGGGAGCGTCCCGAGGGCGCCAACTTCTATCCCCGCGACCTCACCCGCGCGGACCTCGACGACATCGCCGACACCAACCTCGAACTGGACGGCCTGTTCACCATGGTCCGCCGCGACGAGAACGGCGACCTGGTGGCCATTCCCTACAGCGAATTCTTCGCGCCCGGCCTGGCCCAGGCCGCCGCGCACCTGCGCAATGCCGCCGCGCTCACCGAGAACGCGAGCCTCCGGGCATTCCTCGAGTCCCGAGCCGCCGCGTTCATGAGCGACGACTATTTCGAATCGGACATGCTCTGGATGGATCTCGACTCGCGGGTGGAGGTCACCATCGGTCCCTATGAGGTCTACGAGGACAGCAAGTTCGGATTCAAAGCCGCCTTCGAGACCTTCGTCACGGTGACCGATCCCGAGCAGTCCGCGGCATTGGGCGCCTACAAGGACGAACTGCCCTGGCTCGAGGCCAACCTGCCCCTGGCCGACGAGCACAAGAACCTCGACCGCGGCAGCGAGTCGCCCATCCGCGTGGTCGACCTGGTCTACTCCGGCGGCGATACCCGCGCGGGAATCCAGACCATCGCCTTCAACCTGCCCAACGACGAGAAGGTCCGCGAAGCCAAGGGCAGCAAGAAGGTGCTCCTGCGCAACATGATGGACGCCAAGTTCGACAAGATTCTCACGCCCATCGCCGAGACGCTGGTGGCGCCCGAGCAGCTGCCGTACGTGAACTCGCGCAGCTTCTTCATGCACACCCTGTGGCACGAGATGAGCCATGGCCTGGGGCCCGGCAAGCTGGTGGTGGACGGTCAGGAGACCGAGGTGCGGCTGGTGCTCAAGGACACCTACAGCACCATCGAAGAGGCCAAGGCCGACGTGATGGGTATGTGGGACATCCTGAAGCTCCACGACGCGGGTCGCGACTACTTCCCCGACGGGATCGCCAAGAAGCAGCCGGTGACCTTCCTGGCCGGCATGTTCCGCTCGGTGCGTTTCGGCATCAACGAGGCTCACGGCCAGGCCAACGCCATCCAGTTCAACTATCTGATGGAGAAGGGCGCCATCGCCCACGACCCGGCCACGGGCAAATTCCACGTGAACTTCGAGCGGTTCGCACCGGCGGTGGAACTGCTGCTCAACGAACTGCTGGTGATGCAGGCCGAGGCCGACTACGCGGCGGCGCAGGCGATCATCGAACGCTACGCGCACATGCCGCCGGTCCTGGCCGACGCGCTGGCCAGGCTGGAGAGCATCCCGGTGGACATCGAGCCGGTGTTCAGCCACTACCCCGACCAGTAGGTCACCGGGATCGGAATGACGAAGGGCGGAGCCGTCGGCTCCGCCCTTTTTCGTTCACTGCGAGGGGTGGATCAGGGGAATCGCTGCTTCAATTCCCGGTCGAGCCAGGCAGCGTTCTCTGCGGAGAACGGCGGCGCCGTCTCCAGGAACCAGCCGACCGATCCCGTCGCCGTGGTGGGCTCGGCGGGAGACAGCAGGGCGGCCTCCTGGTAAACGGCAAAGAAGTCGGCCACGGTCCGGGTGGCGGCCACCAGACGGTCGCGGCCGAACCGGCTCTCGATCACCCGGGCCATGTACCACCCGCAGGGCTGGATGCTGCGCCCGCCCACGAAGAGGCGGTAGAGCTGGGTCCAGTCCTCGTCGCCGGCGTCGGGCAGGGCCAGCACGTGGTGCAGGGACGCATCGAGAGAGATGATCGTGCGCTGGGCCTGCAAGCAGACCTGGTCAGGCACGGGGGAGGCGTTGGCCATCAGCCGGTGCCGCGGGTCGAAGGTGACCTCGATGAGGTCGTCGAGATAGGCCGGGACTGCCTCGTTGCGCACCAGGCGCAGGGTCTCCAGCAGGATGCCCGAGCCCTTGGCCTTGTCGGGGTCGCGGCCGGCGATGGTAGCCACGTCGCGATACACGGTGGAGGCCAGGAACCGCACCAGCTGATTGCGCCCTGCCGCCCAGGCCAGGCTGGCGTCCAGCATCACGTGGTCCTCGTAGAGCCTGATCTCGGGATGGCCGACCATCAGATCGATCCGCAAGGTGTCGGGCATGGCGGACGGCTCGATCCAGTCGGCCAGGACGGTGAAGACGCCACAGGCCAACTCGTCGGTGCGGAAGGCTTCGACGAAGGCCTCGATGCGCTCGCGCTGGTCCAGGGTGACCCGGAAATTTCCGATGAGGTCCGACGGGGCAGTCTTGTCGCGAATGCGCTCGGGAAGGGCGTCGCGGCCGCGCAGGGCGATGAACAGGGCCCGGCCGACCCGGGACGCCGTCAGGTGTTCGGGTTCGAAGCTGCGGCGCCAGCGGTCCCAGACGGGCCGGGCGACCACTGCACCCATGGCCTCCACGTCGACCTCCTCGCCGGCGGCGACGCGGTCGGCCAGATCGTAGAAGTCGGCGAGGGCCTCATCGTTGATCACCAGGGCGCAGTCCTCGGCTCGAAAGACGTTTCCGGCGGCGTTCTTCTGCGGCTGCGAATCGCCGCCGCCACCGCAGGCGGCCACGAACAGGAGACCCGCGCCGGCCAGCAGCCAGGCCGCCGCGTGATTGTGGCGCCGGGTCGGTGAGGTTATCTTTCGCACGCTCGAGTTCTCCCTCGTCTGGATCCGTGAAGGACGGTCAACTTGCTTCTCGTCCGGGAAATATACTCCGCCGTCATGGGCGAGTCACGCCATTCGGGCTGGCCGTGCACCCTGGTCCGCCTGACCGGGTGCCACCGCCGCTGCGTATACTGCGATACCGAGTATGCGTTCCAGGGCGGCGAAACCATGTCCGTCGAGCAGGTGATGGCGCGGGTGCGAGAGCTGGAGCACGGCATGATGATGCTCACCGGCGGGGAGCCGCTCCTGCAGACCGAAGCGGTAAAATTGCTGCGCGCCGCACTGGCCGCCGACCTCTCCGTGGTCCTGGAGACTAGTGGCACCATCGGCGCGCGGGTGGCCCTGGCCGACGTGCCGGCCGGCGTGTGCCGCGTGGTGGACGTGAAGACTCCGGGCAGCGGCATCGCTGCCGATCAGGTGGATTGGGATGGCCTCGGCGCCCTCGATTCCGGTGACGAACTGAAGCTCGTGATCACCGACCGCGCCGACTACATCTGGGCTCGCACGCTCGTTCGCGACGGCCTCGACGTGGCCGGCTCGCTCCGGCGCCTCCCCCAAGGCGTGCCGGTGACCTTCTCGCCCGGCTGGGGCGACCTCGAATTGCGTGACCTGGCGGGCTGGATTCTGGACGATCGTCTGCCGGTCCGATTTCAGGTCCAGCTCCACAAGGTGGTCTGGCCCGAGGCCGAGGGAGGCGTGTGATGCGCGATCTGGCCGTGGTCCTGGCCAGCGGTGGTCTGGATAGCTGCGTCTGCGTCGCCGAGGCGGCGCGCGAGTTCGACCTCGCCCTCCTGCACGTCAACTACGGCCAACGAACCCAGGCCCGTGAGCTCCAGGCCTTCACCGACATCGCCGACCACTACGCCGTACCGTCCGAGCGCCGTCTGGTCACCGACCTCGATCACCTCGCCCGCATCGGCGGCTCGAGCCTGGTCGACGCATCGCAGTCCGTGGAAACCGGCGAGCCCGACCCGGCGAGCGGCGTGCCCTCCACCTACGTCCCTTTCCGCAACGCCCACATTCTCTGCATCGCCACCAGCTGGGCCGAGGTGATCGGCGCCCGCGCCCTCTTCATCGGCGCCGTGGAGGAGGACAGCTCCGGCTACCCCGACTGCCGCGAGTCCTTCTATCGCGCCTTCCAGCAAGCCATCACCGAGGGCACCAAGCCGGACACCGAGATCACCATCCACACCCCTCTCATCCACCTCGACAAACCCGCCATCGTCAAACGCGGTATCGCGCTCGGCGTGCCCCTGGAATTGACCTGGTCCTGCTACACCGAGGACAGCGAGGCCTGCGGCCGATGCGAAAGCTGCCACCTGAGACTTCGCGGCTTCCACCAGGCCGGCATCGAAGACCCCATCCCCTACAAGCACGGCGCCAACTGACCCCCCTCGCCGCGTAGGTTGTTCGACCTGACACACTGACCCCCTCTGGATACTCCACAGCGAGCGCAGCGAAGCGAGGACATTCCAGAGGGGGTCAGTGTGTCAGGTCGAACAGCCTACTCGGCCACGAACCGAGAGAAGTCGTAATCCTCGTAAGCGTTGCACCGCGAACACAGATGCAGCAGATCCCGCCGCCCATCATCCAGCAAAGCCCGCATGTGGTTGGCCGCGTACCCGGTCCAGATCTCCTCGATGGTCTGCTCGTTGACGTTCCCGATGACCGCCCGCTCGTGCACGTCCCAGCAGCAGATGGTGACATTGCCGTTGGCGTAGACGAACAGCTCGTCGAGGATCTTGAGGCACGGTTTGCGCGGGACGTCGGCGGCCTTCTGGCCCATCCACGGCCACTCGTACAGGTCGGTCAGCAGGACGTCGCTGCACTTCGGCTTCCAGAAGGCCACGTAGTCGTCCATTTCGTGGGCGTTCTCCGGCACCTTGATGCAGCGCACCTCGGTGAAGACGCCCTTCTCCTCGTAGCCTTCCTCGCGCCAGATCTCCAGGAAGCGAGGCACGCGTTCGTAGACGCTGTCGAAGTTCACGCCCACGCGGCTGGGTTCGTAGGTCTCGCGCGAGAGGCCGTCGATGCTGAAGCGCAGGATGTCCACGCCCGCCTCGAGGATGGCGCGGGCGTTCTTCTCGGTCATGAGCTCGCCGTTGGAGTTGTACTCGACCTTGGCGGTGGGGTCGTTCTCCTTGATGTAGCGAGTGATCTCCGGCTGGCGCTTGTCCACGAAGGGTTCGTTGGTCAGGAACGGGCGGTAGGTGATGCCCCAGCCGCGGGTCATGTCGACGACCTTCTTCCACATCTCGTCCGGCATCTTGGGCACGCCGCGGTCGAGCTCGTTCTGGGGGCAGAACGGGCAGGCCGCGTTGCACTTGGTGACGGTCTCGAGCTGGATGTATCGGGGGCGGGCTGCGTAGGGCATGCGCCACTGTGCGCCCTTGTTGGCGGAGCGAGGAAGATTGGTCTCGAGTTCGATGAGATCGGCCTGACTGGGTCGCATGGCGCATCCTTTCGCGATTGCGTGAATCGGGAAGATAGACGCGAGTGCGGCCGGATGCCAGGAATCAGGGCGCCAGATGAGGCCGGAGCACGGCGAGACTTCGCTCGGTGGCGCCGCGCTGTTCGAGCACGACCTCTCGAGCGGCCTTGCCCGTGCGGCGCAGCAGAGCCGCGTCGGCCAGGAATTCGGTGACCATCTCCAGCGCTTCGGCGGGCGCCGTGCAGACGAACCCGGCCTTGCGGCCCACCAGGGCGCCGGCTTCTTCGGCATTCTGGATGCGGGGCCCGAACAGCACCGGCATGAGTGCGATGGCCGGTTCCATGGTGTTGTGCACGCCGGTCGTGAAGCTGCCGCCGACGTAGGCCAGGTGGCCGGCGCGGTAGATCTCGGCCAGCACGCCCACCGAATCGACCACGATCACCCGCGCGTCCGAGCCGGCGCCCTGCATCAATGCCGACAGGCGTACGTTGGCGACACCGCTCATGGTGAGGATGTTCTCCAGCTCCGCCAGCCGCTCCGGCAGCGGCTCATGGGGGCAGAGCACGACGCGGACGTCGTCGAAGCGGCTCAGCAGTTCGGGCAGAACGGGCAGCCAGAGCTGCTCGTCGGGTGGCCAGGTGGAGCCGAGTACCAGCAGTCGGCCGCCGAGGCTGCACAGGCGTTCACTGACGTCGCCGCCCTTGCTCTCCTCGTAGCGCACGATGACCTGCTCGACGCGGGTGTCGCCGGTGACCGAGACCGGGGCCGATACGCCGAGGTCGCCGGTGAACCGCCGGTGGTCCTCCTCGGTACTCACGCCCACGTGGGTGAAGAGGTCGAACACGTCGCGGTAGAGGTCGCGGGCGGGCCAGCGCAGACGGTCCGAGGTGGGCGCCAGCGAGCCGGCCATGAGGAACACCGGCACGCCGGCGCGGTGGGCCGCCAAGGTGAGCGAGGGCCAGACGTCGAACTTGATGAAGATCAGGAGCCGGGGGCGCCAGGCGGACACCAGGCGGTCCATGTCGCGCGGCAGGTCGAGGGGAAGGTAGTCGTGGAGCTCGGCGCAGGGTCGCTTGCGGGCGAACGCGATGCCCGACGGCGAGAAATGGGTGCAGACGATGGGCGGTGCGCTCGTGCCGAGCTCGGATCGGATCGCCTCGATGATGGGGATGCCCTGCAGGAACTCGCCCACGCTCGAGGCGTGGATCCAGACGGCGCCCTGAACGCTGGGCGTTGCCGCCAGCAAGCGGTTCATCACGCCGCGGCGGCCGGCCAGGCTCTCGGCCAGTTTCGGCATGTGGCTGCCCAGCAGCGGCGCCACGTTGGCGGCCACGGGCGCCAGGGCCCGGTATAGTCCCAGCATCACGCTCACGTTCGAGGCTCCTTCGAATCGAGGTCCGCGACGAGGGTCGGCCAGGCGCGCATGGGGGCGATGCGCTCGAGGCAGGCGAGGTCGCCGCGATGGCAGGGGCGCTTGCCGTTGCGGGAACAGGGTCGGCATTCGAGTTCGGGCTCTTCGAGCAACACGCTCGGCGGCAACTGGGGCGCGTAGCCGAAGGCGCGCACCGTGGGGCCGAAGAAGGCCGCCACGGGCGTACCTACGGCCTCGGCCAGGTGCATGAGCCCACTGTCGTTGCACACGAGGCGGCGGCAACCCGCCAGGAGGCTCGCCACGTCCACGAGCGACCGGCCTCGCACCAGTTCCGTGTGCGGGTCGCCGGCCAGGGCGTCGGCCAGGGGGCTGCCGTCCCACCAGGCCTCCTCACGTGGGCCGAGAAAGACGCGGATCGTGGTGTCGGATTCGGCGCGAATCCGGCGGACCAACTCGGCCCAGTGCCGGTCGGGCCAGCGCTTGGTATCCCACTGGGCGCCGGGGGCCAGGCCGATGGCGGTGCGTTCGATCTGGCCGGCCAGACCCGCCAGAGGAGGGGTCGCCTCACCCAGGCGACTGCCGGCGCGCGCGATCACCGCATCGAGGCGGTCGCGCATGTGACGCTGGAGGCCGGGCGTGGCGCCGCCGCCGCGCAGGAGCTTCAGGCGGGCCGCGGTGTCCTTGCGCAGTCGGGCCCGGGGGCGGCCGCCCAGCATGGAAGTAACGAGGCGGCTGCGGATGACGCCGTGGGCGTCCAGGACCGGATTCCAGGCCACGGGGCGGAGCTCCCGCACCATTCGCACGAGGTCGGCGAGGCGACCGGGCTCGGCCAGCGAGACCACGCGGTCGACGCCCTCGAAACGGCCGGCCAGGTCGGCGAATCGCGCCTTGGTCACCAGGGTGACACGGCGTTCGGTACGGTCGGGCGCCGCGGCCAGGCCGGACAGGGTCCAGCCCAGCAGACAGAGATCGCCGAGGGCGCCGAATCGGATGACGAGGATGTCCTGCATAGCGCGCGATGCTAGGTCCTGGCCGGCGGGGCGTCAAGCAACCCCCGGCTTGCAGCGCCGACGGTCACCCGTTATGCTGCGCCCACCGCGGAGGCCCTGCTTGGATATCCTGCTCCTGATCCTGCTCCTTTTGCTCTCGGCAACCTTCTCCAGTTCGGAGACGGCGTACTTCTCGCTGACCCCCAGCGAGCTCGAGATATTGAGGAAGGGCGGGGCCGCTGCTCGCGGTGCGGCCGGCCTTGTCGACCGTGCCAACGACCTGCTCTCTTCCATCCTCCTGGGCAACCTGGTGGTCAACGTGGCCATCGGCGCGGTGACCACCCGCATCGCCATGAAGTCCTTCGGGCCATCGGGCCTGGTGGTGGCCGTCCCCGTGGCCACGATCCTGCTGCTGGTGGTCGGCGAGATCACGCCCAAGCTCGTGGCGTTGCAGCAGCGGCGGCGCATCGCGGTCGTCCTGCAGGGGCCGCTTCGCCTCTGGACGGCGATCACCGGTCCGGTCGTCGGCGCCCTGACTCGCGGCATCGAACACCTCTTGCAGCGCCTGCCCTGGGATCGCACCGGCAGCCGCCCCCTTTCCACGCCGGAATTGCAGACCGCCTGCGATCTGGCCGCCGCCGACGGCCTGCTGACCGAAACCGAGGGCAACTTCCTGGCCCGCCTGCTCCAGCTTCGCGACCTCGAGGTTCGCAGTGTCATGACCCCGCGTCCGGACGTGGCGATGCTCGATCGGTCCATGAGCCGGGACAAGATTCTCGCGGCGGTGCGCCGGGCGGGCTACAATCGGTTCCCGGTGATCGAGTCCGGCGGATCCATGCCCATGGGGCAGTTTCACATCAAGGATCTGCTGGCCAACGCCGACCCGTTTCCCCTGCAGGGCGACCTGCGTCCCCTGCACTACGCACCCGAGAGTAAGGATGCAGCGGCGGTGCTGGCCGAGATGCGCGCCGGCGCCGGCCACCTCGCCGCGGTGGTGGACGAGCACGGCGACTTCACCGGCATCGTGACCCTGGCCGACTGCCTGCAGGCCCTGATCGGTCGCGTGGGCGACCCGGGCGCGGGTCGTCCCGGGGCCCTGGCCCTCGGAACCGGCCGCTGGCTGCTGGATGGCGGCCTCGACCTGCGCCAGTTCCACGAGGAGACCGGGCTCGAGCTGCCCCAGTCCCGTGATTACGTCACGGTGGCCGGCTTCGTCATGGCGCGGCTCGGCCGCATCGCCGAGCGCGGCGACCGGGTGGCCGTGGCCGACGGCGAACTCACCGTGGTGACCATGCAGGGCCATCGGGTGGAGTCGTTGCGCGTGGTGCGGTCGCAGTCGGACGAGGAGGCGCAGACGTGATCGATCTGACCGCCGACATCGTCGTGCTGGTGCT
>PIVY01000629.1 GCA_003353795.1 bacterium | reverse complement strand
CATAGGGGTCCACCTCCAGGAAGTCGGGAAGTCGGGAAGTCGGTGGGATCCTATACTTTCCGGATCATCACCTGGTACCAGTCGACATCGGGCTTCGCGCCGCTGCCGGCGTTTCGGCATTTGAGTCCTGAGGACTATCAGAACGCGGTCGCCGGCTTGGTCCGGGAGGTCGAAGACGAAAGCGCGCGAGATCGCGACGGCAACACGGTGGCCGGCGTCGAGAAGATTCTGAACCAGAATCCGTACGAAGTGCCGACACGGAAAACCAAACGCGGTACGCGAGTACGGTTCCACGCCAAGGAGCGGGAGGCTCGAGACGCTCTGGAAGAGGAGCAGCGGGCGTTCCTGGGCCAATACTGGACGGCCTCGGAGGCGCTTCGTGGCGTCCGCGGTCGAGCTGCGGCAGCCGACTTTCCGCAAGGTTGCTATCCGCCGGCGTTGCCGTTCACCGGTAGCTCAGCCCTGCCGCGTCCGCCGGCGCCGCCGACACGGCGGATCACGGTTTTGAAATCAGGAGTCGTGGAGCGGGGCGAGATCCCGACCGTCACGCTGCCGGTGAGGATCTGGGGGATCGCGCAGCAATCTGCCGACGGTGGCGGTCAGCAGGTCGATCCACAGGCTCGTGGCCAGCCTCCTTGAAGTCGTTGTCTTCCGGCTTTGGTGTGGAATCCGACTCGAGAAGGGAGGCGAGCTCGGTGCGGAGAAGGTGTGCTCAGGAGGCGCTGATCGGGGC
>PIVY01000628.1 GCA_003353795.1 bacterium | reverse complement strand
GGCCCACCTCGACGATCGCGCGGTCAATCCGCTCGCGGCCACCGGCACCCTGTGTGCGGCCGAGCTGGGCAAGTACTTGCTGATCGCGACCCAGGAGGCCGCCGGTGCCTGCCTGGACTGGGCGCGCCACCAGCTCTTCTCCGAGCCGCCGGACTACGACCACATCAACGACCTGGTGGACTCCTGCGAGCCCGGCTCGGCTGGCGTGTTCTTCTTTCCATGGATGATGGGCGAGCGAGTCCCAGTGGACGACTCCTCCGTGCGAGGGGGCTTCGTCAACCTCGCTCTGGACCACGATCGCAGCCACATGCTGAGGGCCATCTACGAGGGCGTGGCCTACAACAATCTCTGGGCCGCGAAGGTCGTCGAGAAGCTGCTTCCGCGACCGATGGAGAGTCTGCGGATCGTGGGTGGCGGCGCGCAGAGCGATCCATGGTGCCAGATCATGGCCGATGTCCTGGGCCGACCCCTGGACCGCGTACGCAATCCCCAGTTCTGCGGTGTGCGAGGGGCGGCTCTGATCGCCCTGCGCGCACTGGGCGAAATCGGCAGCCTGGATGCGACCGGCCACCTCGTACCCATCGTGCGGCGATTCGAGCCGAACAAGGCCAACTCGGCCCTGCACCGCGAGCGCTATCGCGCCTACCTGCGCTACTACAAATCCAATCGCAGCTGGTTCCGCCGCATCAACGAAGGCCGCTGATCGTCTTCAGTCCCGATCGAGTTCGATGGCC
>PIVY01000627.1 GCA_003353795.1 bacterium | reverse complement strand
TGCTGGCCGGCAAGGGCGACGGGACCCCCGCCTCCAAGGCTGAGCGGAAGGGCTACTACGCCCACGTCAACAAGGGACACATCCCAGACATGATCCGCTTTGGCTCCACGACCACGTGCTGGGAGTTCAAGTGCTACACTCCGTTCCTCCCCTCCGGCGCAAAGGGCAACGGCTCTGCTCGCTGCGGAGGCGCCGCCTCCCGTGCCGATGGGCACTTCATCGCGCTTGGCAACACTGAGGAGCACCTCTCCGTCGTCGTTCTCGGCCACCCCCAACGGGGTGACCCGGACACGGAGGAGCAGTTGGACCGTGTCAGCGGCGACGGATGGGTGGCAGCGAAGGACGGCGATTATGCCGACGCCCTCGCCAAGGGCCACACGGTCATCCTCCTCGTGACCGAGTCGACCGGAGCATTCTCCGCCGACCTCGATCGCGTCCTCCGCCAGCTTGCGAGGACCGCACGCGCTAGTGGGTCCATTGACCACACGCCGTATGGCACCTCTCGCGCGTCCACCCGCTCACACTACACCTTCCACTCCGCCGCCATCTCCGCCGCCATCGTCACCGCCGACGCCCTCACCATTCAGAACTCGGCCGCCGCCCTCGGCTTCGAGCTCACCCTCGACCCTCGCGATCTCGCCCGGCGCTCGTCGGGTCGGCCGCCATTGCGGTCGGCGCCACCACCTCCTCCCGCCCCCTCCGCAGCCACTGCCGCGCGGCCGCCAATGCGACCG
>PIVY01000151.1 GCA_003353795.1 bacterium | reverse complement strand
CGGGAGGTCCTGAATGTGTGTACCAGCCGTCGGGGGCCGCCCTACTCGATCATGGAGATTGCGGCTCACAATCTCGACATCGGACTAGGGGCGACCTGACCTCCTCGGCCGTCTTGACACCTCTCCACGGTTGGGGCGCACACACCAATTCGAGCAGATCCGCGAAGCGTCTGTCCGAAATGGTGTGTGCGCCCCAACCGTGGAGAGGTGTCAGGACACGTCAGAGGAGGCCATGTCCCGGCCGCGCTCGATGTCGACCCGGGTGAGCAGCCAGCCACCGAGAACGAAGAAGACGACGAGGAAGAGGATCGACAGCCGGCTGGCGCCCGTGAGGTGGCTGACGAGCGCGAAGATGAGCGGCCCGGCGATCCCCGCGAACTTGCCGCTGGTGGAGTAGAAGCCAAAGAACTCGGCGCTCTTGTGCCTGGGCACCATACTGCCGAACAGCGACCGGCTGAGTGCCTGGCAACCACCCTGCACCGTGCCCACGAGCCCCGCGAGCAGGAAGAACTGCCAGGTGGTGGTCATGAAGAAGCCGAGGACGCAGATGCCGGCATAGACCATGAGGCCGGCGAGTAGGACCGGTCGCGGGCCGTGGCGCCGAGCGAGTCGGCCGGCCAACAGGCTGCACGGCGCGCCCACGAACTGGGTCAGCACCAGGGCCTGGATCATGTGGCTGGTCTCGATGCCGATCTCACCGCCGTACGCGGTGGCCATCTTGATGATGGTGCCGATGCCGTCGTTGTAGATCCAGTAGGCCACCAGGAGCATCAGCAGCGGTCGATAGCTCCGGATCTCGCTCCAGGTGGCGCGCAGGCGGCCGAAACTGGAGCGCCAGAGCTCGCCCGGTCGGGCACGCGCTCCGACGACCGGCGGTTCGGGCACGCGGCGCAGCAATGGAATGGCGAAGACCGTCCACCAGACTGCCACGCTCAGGAACGAGGCCTTCACCGCGGCGCCCGTGCCCGCGAGTCCGAAGCGCTCCGGCATGGTCACCCAGAGCATGTTAACCACCAGCAACAGCCCGCCACCCAGGTATCCCCAGGCGTATCCGCGCGCGCTCACGGCGTCGATCTCCTCGGGACCGGCCACATGCGGCAGCAAGGCCTCGTAGAAGATGATGGATCCGGCGAACCCGATGTTGGCCACCACGAAAGCCAGTCCGGCCAGGTGCCAGCCGGTGTCCGGCAGGAAGGCGAAGGCGGCCGTGGCTGTGGCCCCAATGGCGAGACACACGGCCAGGAGTCGTTTCTTGGCTCCCATGGCGTCGGCGACCGCCCCCAGCAGCGGCCCCGCCAGTGCGATCACCAGGAGTGCCAGGGCGGTCACCAGGCCCCAGCGGGCCGTGGCCGCCGCGGGCGCCAGGCCATCGGCCTCGGCGATGGCGCGAAAGAAAGGCGGGTACAGCGCCGCCATCACCGTGCAGGCAAAGGCGCTGTTGGCCCAATCGTACAGGCACCAGGCGCGGACGGTCCGCTGGTCGCTCATGCTACCAGTAGAACATCAGGCCGGCCTGGGGCCAGACCGTGATGGAATCGTCCTCGTCCTGCCAGGTGAAGTCGACGTCGCCCTTGACGGCCCAGCGCTCACCGATGAGCCACTCGATGCCCACGCCGAAGCCGGCGTTCCAGTTGGTGTTCTCCTGCCAGAAGTCATTGCCTGCAGGATCGGTCTTGCGATCCTCGTCGTGGTAGCGAGCCACGCCGCCGACCAGGAAGAGACGCAACCGCGGATCCTGGCGCAGGAGATACTGCAATTCGAGGCCGAGGTTGTTCCAGCGCGTGTCGGACGTGCGCCACACGCCGCCCGCCACTTGCACCTGCAGGTACCACGCGAGGGGATATTTGATGGCCAGGCCGGTGCCGCCGATCTTGCCGACGTGAAGACCGATGCCGCCCTTCATGGGGTCGTCGACCCGATTCCAGTCGGGGACCGCGCTGGCCGGGGCGGCCAGGGCCGTGAGCAGGGTGGCCAGGATCAGCCACCGTCCGAGACTCTGCATGTCCGGTCTACCTCCTTGTAGGGCCGCACGGGGTCCCGAGTATCCTGGCACACCGGATCCGGATGCGCCAGCCCTGGTCGCAGGGAGTACCGGGAATCTTCGCCAAGAAAAAACCGGGCCGACCATCCTGGTCGGCCCGGTAGGGGGCGTTACGCGAGTCCATTCGCAGACCCCCGGATCTAACTGCAGCCAGTCGTCGCACCGCAATTGTGGCACTTGTAGCAGGCCCCGCTGCGCACCGTCACCGAACCGCATTCCGGGCAGGGCGGGCTGTCCGCCTGGCTCTCGAAGATGCGATGCTCGCGCGCCTCGATGGATCCAGCTGCCGCAGCCATGGCCTTCATGGCCGGCTCGGCCTCCACAGCGGCCTTCTCGAGAGCTTCCTCGTCGGCGAGCTGGGCCGCCGCCTTGGTCGCCGCTTCGCCGAACTTGAACTCCAGCCAGCGGAAGATATAGTCCATGACCGACTTCGCCATGGGGATCTCCGGATTGCTGGTCATGCCGCTGGGCTCGAAGCGCATATGGCTGAACTTGCTCACCAGCACCTTGAGCGGCACGCCGTACTGGAGCATGATCGAAACCGCGGTGGCGAAGCTGTCCATGAGCCCCGAGACCACCGAGCCCTCCTTGGCCATGGAGATGAACATCTCGCCCGGCTTGCCGTTGGGATAGAGGCCGACGGTGATGTAGCCCTCGTGTCCCGCGATGGAGAACTTGTGGGTCACGGCTTGACGCTCATCCGGCAGGCGCACCCGGTGCGGCTCCGGCGGTGCGAGCAGGCGGTCGACGGCCTTCTT
The DNA here is from genome assembly GCA_003353795.1 of bacterium. GTDB lineage: Bacteria > Krumholzibacteriota > Krumholzibacteriia > LZORAL124-64-63 > LZORAL124-64-63 > Glo-17. Next base: position 9,858 of record PIVY01000151.1, on the reverse strand, counting down.
GCTGTCCTTCTCGTCGCGACCCGTGTTCAAGGGCTGCAGACGCTTGGAACCGTCGCGGTAGATGGCCACCGCCTTGAGCCCCAGCTTCCAAGCCTCGATATAGGTCTGCATGATCTCGTCGACGGATGCCTCGTTGGGCATGTTCACCGTCTTGGAGATGGCGCCCGAGAGGAACGGCTGCGTGGCGGCCATCATGCGGATGTGGCCCATGTACTGGATGGTGCGCACACCCGCTTCGGGCTTGAAGGCGCAGTCGAACACGGGCAGGTGTTCCTCGGCCAGATGCGGCGAACCCTCGATGGTACCGGTCTCGTCGATGAACTTGAGGATGTCGCGAACCTGATCGTCCTCGTAACCCAGGCGCTCGAGAGCCTCGGGTACGGTGTTGTTGACGATCTTCAGCATGCCGCCGTCCACCAGCTTCTTGTACTTCACCAGCGCGATGTCGGGCTCGATGCCGGTGGTGTCGCAGTCCATCATGAAGCCGATGGTGCCCGTGGGGGCGAGCACGGTGACCTGGCTGTTGCGGTAGCCGTAGTCGTGCCCCACCACGAAAGCCTTGCGCCAGACCTCGTCGGCCGATTCGATGAGATCCTCGGGCACGCGGTTGCGGTTGATGCCGTTGATGGCCGCGCGGTGCTTGCGGACCACCTCGAGCATGGGCTCGCGGTTTTCGTCGTAACCATCGAAAGCGCCGATCTCCTGGGAGATCTCCGCCGAGGTCAGGTAGGCCTGGCCACACATGAGTGCCGTGATCGCAGCCGCATAGTCGCGCCCCTCGTCGCTGTCGTAGGGAAGGCCGCGGCTCATCAGCAGGGCGCCGAGGTTGGCGTAGCCCAGGCCCAGGGGCCGGAAGCGTTTGCTGTTGGCCGTGATCTCCTCGCGCGGGTAGCTGCTGTTGTCGACGACGATCTCCATGGCGGTCAGCACCACGTTCACGGCGTGGCGGAACGAGCCGATGTCGAACTCGCCCTCCGGCGTGCGGAACTTCATGAGATTCAGCGAGGCGAGGTTGCAGGCCGAGTTGTCCAGGAACATGTACTCGCTGCAGGGATTCGACGCGTAGATGCGGTCGGTGTTCTTGCAGGTGTGCCAGTCGTTGACCGTGGTGTCGAACTGCATGCCCGGATCGCCGCAGACGTGGGTGCCCTCGGCGATCTTGCGCATGAGGTCGCGGGCCCGGTAGGTGTCCATGGGCCGGCCATCGGTGATCGCACGCGTGGTCCAGGTCCCGTCCTCCACCACCGCGCGCATGAACTCGTTGGTCACCCGCACCGAGTTGTTGCTGTTCTGGAAGAAGACCGAGTTATAGGCCTCGCCATTGAACGAGCCGTCGTAGCCCTGGTCGATGAGCGCCCAGGCCTTCCGCTCCTCGTTCACCTTGCAGTCGATGAACTCCTCCACGTCCGGATGTTCGGCGTTGAGGATGACCATCTTGGCGGCGCGGCGGGTCTTGCCGCCCGACTTGATGACGCCGGCGAAGGCATCGAAGCCGCGCATGAAGCTGACCGGGCCCGATGCTTGACCACCGGCAGACAATTGCTCACGGCTCGAGCGCAGGGTCGACAGGTTGGAGCCAGTGCCGCTGCCGTACTTGAAGAGCAGGCCCTCGGTCTTGGCGAGATCGAGGATGCTGGCCATGCTGTCATCCACGGCGTTGATGAAGCAGGCCGAGCACTGGGGCTTCTTCTCCACGCCCACGTTGAACCAGACCGGGCTGTTGAAGGCCACGTGCTGGTGAAGGAGCAGGTGCTTCAACTCGTCGCCGAAGGCGTCGCAGTCCTCGATGGTGGCGAAGTAGCCGTCGGCGAGGCCCCATCCGGTGATGGTTTCGGAGACGCGGCCGATGAGCTGGCGCACCGAGTGCTCCCGGTCCGGCGTGCCGAGGCCGCCGCGGAAGTACTTGCTCACCACCACGTTGGTGGCCATCTGGCTCCACGAGGCGGGAATCTCGACGTTGTCCTGCTGGAACAGGACGTCGCCGTTCTCGGTGGTGATGGAGGCTGAACGGAGCTCCCACTTGACGCGGTCGAACGGATCTTGACCGGCCGTCGTGTACCGGCGTTCCACGCTCAGTCCGCGAGGTCGTTCGGAAGCCGGCTCGGAGGCGATGTCCGGGCCTACCTGATCAGTTTCACCGGCGAAGAGGACGTTGTCGGAATCGGTAGCGTTCTGGACAGATTTCTTGGCGAATTGTTCCTTCATGGTCTCCTGGCTCCTTCGTCTTGCCGCGAGACGGGGGGCACGATCCCTCACGCCCAGGCCCATAATGTCTCGCGCATATCTCGATGGCGACCGTCTAGCCGCCGATGCTATGCGTCACGCCCCTGAATCAACGTTGTTTCACGAAAACATGACTCAGGGAGTCGAGTCTCTAGTGAATTGGTATCGCCCAAGGTACCCCAACATGTTGGGTTTGGTTTTATTCCGGCATACATTCCCTTGGGGGACGTCAATATCTCCCAGGTACCCCGATCCGTCCAAGGCTTTTTCTGGGCCGGATCCGGGAAGTAAAAATAACCGATAGTCAGAGTTGAGTTAATGCCGGGAGAAACGGGAGTTGACGTCCTCCTGAGGCCCTTTCAAAAAAACGCGCCCCCTGTTCCGTGAGGGCGCGTCGAACCTTCCGGGACTGTTTCGGGAATCCTGAACCAGATCCGAGCCATCTCCGTAAGTGGCCTATCGAGAACTATTTGCCGTTGTCGCGACCGGACTGCGAAACGTCCCCGGAGGAAGTGTCGCCAGAAAACGCGTCCAGCACCTCCCGCACGGCGCGGCGAGCCTTCTCGCGACCCACCCGAAAAGCCTCCCGGACCTCGTCCGGCGACCCCTTGGCCTCCATGGGATCGTGGAAAGGGCGCGGCCAGTGCCGACCGGGGTCCCGCAACGGCGGCAGATACGTGGACGCTTCCTGGCTCAACGTGACGATCACGTCGCACGAATCGAGGTCCATGGTGTCGATGCTCTTAGAATGCTGACCGTCGAGGTTCAGACCAACCTCCTGCATGACGGCGTTGGCGCGGCGGCTCACCGGCGATGTCAACAGCCCGGCGCTGAGGATCTCCCAGTCCGCTGGAAGCAGGTGACGCGCCCACGCCTCGGCCATCTGGCTGCGACAGGCGTTGGCCGTGCAGACGAAGAGGACCCTCAACCGTCTGCGCCCAGGAGCGCCAGCATGCCGTCGAGATCGCGCACGGCCTGGCCCCCCACCTCTTCGCCCTCTTCAGCCGACAGGCCCGCAGCCTCCACGGCCAGCTCCAGGTGCCCCTCGGGAACCATCGACGCCCCACCATGGTGGCCGTGAATGGAAACCATGAGGTCGGCCGCGTGGATCATGGCCGGGATGCTGCCCTGAGGCGCGGTCTCGTGATGGGTGGCGATCACCGCCACCAGCTCCTCGGGGAAATTCCATGCCTCGGCCAGAGCCGCCCCCGCCTCGGCGTGGTCGAATCCCAGCATATTGCGCTCGGCGGCCACCAGTCCGTCGTAGTCGAGGTCCGGCGGCAACTGCTCCAGCTTCTCCCGCAGCGGCCTGTCCAGCAGCAGCTTGCCGATGTCGTGGACCACCCCGGCGGTAAAGATCCGGTTGCGCAGGGCCGTCTCTGCATCGCTGGGAGCCAGGCGGGCCGCCAGCAGGCCGGTGGCCAGGGCGTGGCGCCAGAGCTGTCCGCGCGGCAACCGGTACGCCGACACCGGCACCTGCAGCAGGCGCCCCATGCTGGCGGCGAACGCCAGGGTGACCACCGTCTGGTTGCCCATGAGCACCAGCGCCTCGCGCACGCTTCCGACCTCGCGACGCAGTCCGTAATAGGCCGAGTTGCTGAGCTTGAGCAGGTTGGCCGTCAGGCCGGGATCCTTCTCGATGACGGAGACCATCTCGTCCACCGGCGCATCCGGTTCCTCGAGCAGTTGCAAGAGCCGCGCGCTGGTGGCCGGCATGGCAGCCAGTTCAGGTGTTGCGGCCACCAGCGATGTAAGGTCATAGGACATTCGAATTCCTCCCCGGAGAATATTGATTCACGAATACCCCTTCATTTTGCCACAGGAGCGACGTCCGGCCAAGTCCGACTACACGGTTGGAAGCCGGTCCGGACCGGGATATGGTGGAGCCATGAAACCGACCTCCCCCAGCCGCACTGTCTCTGCCGTGGCCCTCACGGCCGTCGTCCTGACCACGCTGGCGGCGCTGCTGGCCGCCATGCGATTGCGCCTGACCGCTGCCGAACGGCAATTCGGCTGGCCCTGGTCCTCGAACGAACCGGCTCTCGAACCAGTCTTGGCGGTGGTCGCCATCCTTGCCACACTTGCCGTGGCGCTGGCCTGGTTCGGATATCGCGATCGTCAGTGGAGGCGCTCCCTGATGGAGTGTTTGTTCTGGCCCTCGATTCCGGTGGCCGCAGCCTGGCTGGTCATGCCGGCGTCTGGCGGGCCGACGGTCACGACGGGGCTCGCGGGGTTCGCCGCTGGACTCGTAGGCTGGTGGATGTACCGACGGGAAGCACGGCTTGCGGGTTGCAACCGACCGGAATCGCCAGGCCGCCCCCGCAGGATTTGGATCGGCATGCACCTGGCGGCAGTGATCGCCATGAGCGGCATGGGCCTCTGGGGCGACGGGTTCGAGGATCCGATCGCATTCACCGTGTCCCTGGTCCTCTATCCCATCTACGGGCTCTGCCAGCTGTTCCTGGTGCTCGCCGTCACCTGGCCGCGATTGCAGCGCCTGGCCGGAGGCCGCCACGCCGGACCGGTGGCCACGGTCGCGGTGCTCTTCGCGCTGGTCCACTGGCCCAACCCCACGCTGATGATCCTCACCGGGTGCGGCATGTTCTTCTGGGCCGTCGCCTATTATCGAGGCCGCAGTCTGGTGGTGCTGGCGCTCTCCATGGGGCTGCTGGCCTCCCTGGCAGCACAGGGTCTGCCCGATCAATGGACCGACCACATGCGTGCCGGTCCGCGATTCGTGCGCATGCGCGCGGTGCCGCCCGTGGCGGACGCCGCCGACGCGCGCACCCGGCATCTGCCGGCCGGCGAGGTCCGTACCGCGGCGTTCCTGGCCGACCTCTACCCCGGGATCGCCGGACGCGAGGCCGGTCCGGACGAACTCGAGCGGTGGACGCGGTCCATCGCCGCGTGCCGGCGCGGAGTGGTCGCATGGCGGTTCTTCATCAGCGATGAATACCAGCAAAAATTCGGCGCGCCGGCCAACGAGGACCCGCTCCCCGGCGACGTGCACTGGACCCGCCTGCCCTCCCCCTGGCCCGAGCGCATCGGCAGATTCACCCGGATCGCGCCCGACGAGCCGGAACCGTCCTGGGAGGAGTTCATCGCGAGGCTCTATCGGGATATCCTGCGCCGGGACGCCCCGCCCCTGGAGGTGGCCGGCTGGCGACAGGACCTCAGCCCCCGCCAGATGCGGCGGCTGTTGCAGGTCCTGCTCGACCAGCGGCGAGAACTGGCGGCAGCGCCGTTCGACACCTGCACCTGTGCGCGCCTGCGCCTTCACCATTGAGGTCGGGATCAGTTCTCGAAGACCCGGTGATTGAGGAACGTCCAGTCGCCCGTGCGCACAGTGACCTGGGGAATGACAACCGTGCCGATCTGCCGGCCGCTGCCGTCGAGCAGTTCCACGGTCAGGTCGTGGACCCCGGCCGGCAGACGCGCGCGCAGGAGTTGCACGTGGTCGGGCAAGGTGAGCCAGGAGCGGGTATCGGCGGTTTCGGTGACCACATTGAAGAGGTTGGCCACGAGACCGAGGAGCTGGTCCTGCTGCTCGGCCGCACCGGCGGCCAGGTACTTGGTCAATCCGCGCAGGATGGTCTTGAAGAGGATCATGCCGTACTCGGCCTCGAAGGTGATCCTGGCGGTGGCCGACGGATTGTGGGCCCGCACCCCCGCCACCGGCGACCCCGCCGGCGTCCGCAATCGAACCCTTCGAATGGCCGTCGGCACTGGCCGCATCTCAGGAATGGCCACGCTGAGCCAGTACTTGACCTTGTAGCCCGACACCAGTGCCCGCGTATCGCCGGCGCGCGCGGTCAACTGCCAGGCCCAGTACGCGTTGTCGTCGTAGGCCTCGCCCTCGAAGATGGGCACGTTGATCTTGACCTCGCTCCGGGCCGGCACGTACCCCACCTCCAGCAGCAGCACCACGTCCCCTCCGCCGTCGACGGAATTGGGCGGCGCGATCGCCCCCGCGGCGGAAAACACGTCGGGACAGACCGAACGCAGGTGCGCCAGTTCGGGTTCGAATCCTAGCCGACCGCTCACCCGCTCCAGATCGTAGGCCAGCGTGGGCGGGATCTGCACGCTGGTCAGGCGGCGCAGGTCCTGGTAGGCGGTGGCGGCGTTGCGGTAGGCGATGAAGGCGTCGTTGAGCTCGCCGTCCCAGTCGTAGAGCATGCCCGAGAAGTAGAGCATGAAGGGGTCATTCTTGGTGCGTTCGAGATCGTCGGTGTCGCCCTTCTCGATGCCCGCGATGGTGGCGTCGATGTACTTGCTCAACAGCAGGCTCGTCTTGCGGGCCTCCACCATGGCGTCGTCGCGAAGACCCAGTTCCAGGTAATTGAGGGCCCGGAAATAGGGCACCATGGCCATCTCGAAGGGCCGGGCCCGGTAGCTGATCTGCTGGTCGTTGGTGATGAGGGAGATGGCGCCCTCGGTGAGACTGCCGTCGTAGAGTTCCTCAGCCGTGCGCTCGGCATCGGCGAACGCCACGTTGCTCTCGGCGAAGCGGCCGGCGTAGTGGAGGATCAGGCCACGCTCGAGATGGGTGAGCATGACGTCCTTGCCGCCGGTCTCCTCCTCCACCGTGGCCAGAGCCTCGTCGTAGGCGCCGGCGGCGAGTTGCGGCTTGAGCTTCGAGATCTTGGACGTGTAGGTGGCGCACCCGGTGGTCAGGACCAGGAAGGTCCCGACCATCAGGGATACGAGCAGGAGACGGGGCGTGGCCGACATGGGGCCGCTCCTACCAGGTGATATGCTTCTTGGTCTTGGTCTGGCCGGCCCAGACCTTCACGTTGCTCTCCAGGTCGACGAGGTAGGTGTCGGTCTGGTAGAACTTCACCTGCTCCTTGCCTTCCTGGTCGACGATGGTGTTGAGCTCGCCCAGCAGCATGTAGTCGGCGCCGTGCTCGCGCCCCCACTGCTTCATGGTCTCCATGGAGGCGTTTCCCTGCTGGGCCTCGCGCTCGTCGTGGATCTGCTCGCGTTCCTCGGGGCTGGCCACCACCAGCACGCGGCCGCTGTTGATGAAGGCCCGCTCCAGGTCCGCGGTGAGAGTCTTCATCGGGATATGCTCCACGGTCTTGTTGCGGATGGACCCCACGATGATCGCCGGCTTCTTGCCGTGCTGCTCGATGTGGTTCTCGACCCAGGCGGCGTCGGTGATCTGGGTGACCAGGTCGCCGGCCACGCCCTGGCTGTCGGTATCGTTCCAGTTGCCGCTGAGGTCGATCTGCTCGCCGGTGTCGACGCGGTCGACGGTCTTGCCGCCGCCACAGCCCAGGAGGGCGATCGCGGCGAGGATCACGAGAACGAGGGACAGGCGAGTCATCATCGGAAGCTCCTTCGTCGTTCGAGCGCCCGGCGGGGTCGACCGCGGGCGGGAAGTGCTGACATACGCGCCGAGTGGCGGCAGGTTCCGGATCGGCGCAGCCTGATTGTGGCAGTTTGACGCGTCGCGTCAAGGGTGATGCTGGCCCCAATCACTCGTCGGCCTCGGTCACTCGGCGCCCTCGGGCAACGCCGGCTTCACCTTGAAGACCACCTCCTTGCGAACCTCCACCGTGCCGGGCGGTGCCCCCCGCGCCTTGGACACGTACCGCCCTCGCGTGCCGGTGACTGCCACCATGCGGGCATCCCGCTTCTTGCAGTGCCAGGCGGCCACGGCGGCTGCGGCCTTCACGGTCTCGCGATCGGGCTCCTCGCCCGCCGGCACCACCAACACCACGTGGCTGCCGGGCATGCCGCGTACGTGGAACCACCAGTCGTTGGCCTTGGTGATCTTGAGGCTCAGGATCTCGTTGTCGCGATCGGTGCGGCCGGCCAGCACCGACCAGCCGCCGGGCAGGGTGTACTCGAAGAGTTTCGGCGGCGGCGGACCTCGACGGGACGAGTCGCGACTGGATGGCATGGCATCTCCAAAAACCTGGAACCCGAGTATCCACTTGCTGTATATTTGCCGTCCCGCATATCTTATGCGGCCGGTCACTTGCTGCCAAGAGGCCGGATTTCGACATTTTGGATCCGTCAATCATTCCACCGTCAGCCCTCAAGGAGAGCTTCGCCGATGATCGAAGTGCGCGATGTCACGAAGCGCTTCGGGAACACGGTCGCGCTCGACCGGGTGTCGTTTTCGGTTCAGAAGGGGAAGATCCTCGGATTCCTCGGACCCAACGGCGCCGGCAAGAGCACGACCATGAAGATCATCACCACCTATCTGGCCGCGGACGGCGGTCGGGTCACGGTGGATGGGATCGATGTCCTGGAGCAGCCCCTCGCCATCCGGCGACGGATCGGATACCTGCCCGAAAACGTGCCCCTATACACCGACATGAACGTGGACGAGTACCTGACGTTCGTGGGCCGCGCCCGCGGACTCGATGGCGCTCGATTGAGGGAGCGCCTCGCCTGGTGCGTCGAGGCCTGCGGACTGCGGACCGAGTACAAGAAGCGCATCCAGGATCTGTCCAAGGGCTACAAGCAGCGGACCGGCCTGGCCCAGGCCCTGATCCACGACCCGGACATCCTGATCCTGGACGAGCCCACCAGCGGCCTCGACCCGTTGCAGATCATCAGCATCCGCGAGCTCATCGCCAGCCTCGCCGGCGAGAAGACCGTCGTCTTCTCCACCCACATCCTGCAGGAAGTGGGTCCGGTGACCGACCGCGTGGTGATCGTCAACGAGGGTCGGATCATCGCCGACGGTCACATCGGCGAGCTCACCGAGCAGGCCATGGGCGAGAACCGCATCTTCCTGACGGTGAAGGCCGACCAGGCCGAGGTGGAGAGCGGTCTGCGAGAACTGGCCACCTTGTCGAGCCTGCGCGCCCTCGACACCGATGGGCCCGGCAGCCGATTCGAGCTCCGCGCCACCTTCGGCGCCGATCTCACCGGCGACGTGGCCCGTCTCTCCCACGAACGCAAGTGGGACCTGGCCGAGCTCCACGAGTCTCGCTACTCGCTGGAAGACACCTTCATCGCCCTGACCCGTGCGGCCGCCTCGAGCGGTACGGCCCGGTCCGGACAGGAGGTGGCGTGACATGCAGAACATCGGCGTGATCTTCAAGCGCGAGTTCACCAGCTACTTCAACAGCCCCATCGCGTTGATCTTCGTCCTCGCGTACCTGCTCCTGACGACGTTGCTCCAGATGCTGGGCTTCTTCCTCATGGGACAGGCCACCATGCAGAGCTACTTCACCATGTGGCTGCCGTTCCTGCTGGCCCTGCTCATCCCGGCCATCAGCATGCGTCTGTGGGCCGCGGAGCATCGCCAGGGCACCTTCGAACTGCTGATGACCCTGCCTGCCCAGCCCTACGAGGTCATGCTGGGCAAGTACCTGGCGGCACTGTCGCTGTTCCTGGTGGCCGTGGTCAGCTCGTTCCCCCTGGTGATCATGGTCAACGTCCTGGGCAATCCCGACAACGGGGTCATCTTCAGCAGCTTCCTGGGCGTGATCCTGCTCGGGGCCTGCTTCCTGGCCGTGGGCATCTTCACCAGCGGTCTCATGCGTGACCAGTTCCCGGCGTTCATCCTCGGGATGCTCACCTGCTTCCTGATGCTGATCCTGGGACTGGACATCATGGCAGCCCTCATCGACGGCTGGTTCGACGGCCTGGGCAGCACGCTCCAGCAGCACT
>PIVY01000626.1 GCA_003353795.1 bacterium | reverse complement strand
TCGCGATGACCGAGCCGGAAGTCGACCGGGTTGCCGGGTAGTGGATTGGGTGTGGTCGGCAGATCGGCGGCACCGTGCTGCGTGCCGGCGAAGTGGTAGACGCGCACCGATGGCGGCAGCTCGACGTCGGCGTTGCCGTCGAGGTCGGTGTGGATGAGCGAGGCGCTCCTGTTCCAGTATTCCGTCGACGAGTTGACGTAGAAGATCTGCGGTGTGGTATCGCGAGCCTGGCAGCGATCCAGGAGCCCGCCCGCATCCCCCGTCTGGGGATCGGTCTGCGGCGCGTCGGTGAAGGGAAACTGCTCGGTGGGATAGAAGACGTCGAAGTGCGCGCTGGCGTGGCGCGAAGGCTGCGCAAAGCGGTGGTTGAACGACCCTCTCGCCCCGCCCGCTACATTGACGACCAGCCCGTCGAAGACCCGGCGCCCATCCTCGTCCTCGTTGAATCCCAGGTAGAGCAGATGGCGCAGGAAACGGCCACTCTGGGATGAGCCGAAGGCGTAGGCGCGGTCGATGGATGGGCGGTCTTCCGGCGCGGTCGGGCTGCGGTCGTCGTATTTGAGGAAGGAGACGAAATCTCGCGTGGTAGCCAGACCCAGGCCCGTTACGAGGGGGTTTTTGGCGATGTAGACGAGATAGTAGAGAAGGCCGGGCTCGAACCCCGCAGGGTAGCGGATCGCCGGACGTCCATCGTCGAGACGGGTGAAAGACCATTGGTCTCGGGGAATCTCCTGC
>PIVY01000625.1 GCA_003353795.1 bacterium | reverse complement strand
CGGTCCTGACCTCGGCGGTGGCGGCGAAGTCCTCGGGGCTGTCGGCGACGGCCAGGGCGACGACCTCCCGCTCGGCCTCGTGGCGGTGGTGCCAGCCCAGGGCCATCGTGTCGCGGGCTCGACCCTCGGGCACGTCGGTCCACCACTTCGCAACCCAGTAGAACCGGCCCTGATCGCCGGGGCCACGGACGGCGTAGGCACGGTAGGCTCCGGCCTGAATGGGCTTCCTCGATGCCATCAGAGCCGAACGCGAGGGAGGCGCTGGCGACGGCGGGGACACGGTTGCTGTTGGGGCTCGGTGAGGTCGTGGTCTCGGACGGCCTGGAGCAGATCGACCAGCACGACCCGACGGCGAACACCGGCCCCGAGGGCTTCGGAGATGAGCCCGTGACGGTGGAGCCAGCGTCGGGCGTCGGTGGCCCGGATGCCGAGCACCCGGATGGCCTCGGAGACGGACAAGAGAGGGCCGATGATCGTGTCGGTGTTGTTGTTCATGAGGCCGTTCCCGCATCGCGACCGGCTCTTTCAACACGTCCTCGATACGCCGAATCCGAGGGGGTGGGTGGAACCGACGACGACAACTCTCCGGTTCTGAGTGGTCTGGGCGGAACTTGCACCACGCCAGCCGGAACTTCCCGCCTCATGGCGTCAGCACCTTGTCGGCCAGGACGTGAGCCGTGGGGTTGTTCAGCGACCTGCGGTGGCTGTCGTACCTCCGTGTCGTCCTGGGGTCCG
>PIVY01000624.1 GCA_003353795.1 bacterium | reverse complement strand
ATGTCGGTCAGCAGGAGATCCGGCGGCTCGCGGTCGAACACGGCGAGGGCCTCGGTGAGGCTGTTGACCCCCACCGGGTCGAGGGAAGGCACCGTCGACAGCCCGCGCACGATGCCGTGTACCAGGGATTCCTCGTCGTCGACCACCAAGACGTCGTATTTCGTCGTGTTCATCGTGTTCACCGTGCAAGCCTAGCCGGAACCCGTGCCTCCGGCGCAAGGAAAAGTGACCGCTACCCGTGTGTCGCGACCCGGCTTGGAGTCGAGGATCATCTCACCGCCACAGCGGCGAGCGATCTCGCCCACCAGGGAGAGGCCGATGCCGGAGCATCCCGGCTTGGGCGAAAAGAAGGGCTCGGTCGCCCGTACCTGCACTTCGGCGTCCATCCCCGCACCACTATCGCTCACCGACAGGCGGAAGTCGACGTCGGTCTCCAAGGCGACACCGATCCGCCCCCCGTCAGGACACGCCTCGAGGGCGTTGGCGAGCAGGTGCCGCGCCGCCAGCGCCAGCAGACCCGAGCTCAGCCCGGCAACCATGAACGGCTGCGTCTCGGGCAGCCGGACGTCGAGCTCGATACGCCGTCGACGGACCGCCGCGGCCAGGGTGGCCGTCGCTTCCTCCACCACCGCCACGGCGTCGAAGGGTTCCTCGGCGTCGGTGGCGCCGGCGAGGGAACCGAGACCGTCGATCAGGGTGGCCAGCCGAGAGGTCTCGGCGAGGGCCACCTCGAGAT
>PIVY01000150.1 GCA_003353795.1 bacterium | reverse complement strand
CCCAGAGTTGCAGGGCCAGTTCGCGGCCGACGATGATCCGCGGTGTCTCACCGGCGGGCTGATTCAACAGGTCGCGAACACCAGCGTCCGGCTTCAATTGGCTGCTGAACGGTTGCACGGAGTCAACGTGATCGGGATCGATGCCCCAGGTGATCGCGCCGCGCGAAATGGGCGATCCGAACATCCGACGCTTGGAGAGAATGACCTCCTGCCGGATGAGCGGCGAGACTCCCGTAACGCCCGGTTCGGCGGCGATCTCCTCCATGACCCGGTCCAGGTCGACAAACCCCAGTGGGCCGTGGCAGGCCACCGAGACCATGGGCATGGTGTCCACGAAACTGCGTTGCAGCTCCGCGTGGAATCCGTTCATCACCGCCAGCGTCACGTCCAGCACCATCACTCCGAGGGTGATGCCCATGATGGCGATCACCGCGGCGCGGCTGAGGGCCCGGCTGCGGCGGCGGCTGCGCTGGTAACGGCGCGCGATGTAGCGAGTAAGACCCATCGTTGTCGGCGCGGACGCCTACTCCTTCGGCTCGGTATCGGCCTTCTGCTGCCACTCTGCGCTGAATCCCGGACGCTCCTGCCGTCCCTCGGGACGCATGGCCGGAAACAGCAGCACGTCGCGGATGCTGTGACTGTCCGTGAATAGCATGATCATGCGGTCGACCCCGAATCCGATGCCGCCGGTGGGCGGCATGCCGTGCTCCAGGGCCGCGAGGAAGTCCTCGTCCAGCTGTTGCGCCTCGTCGTCGCCGGCGGCCGCCAGATCCATCTGGGCCTCGAAGCGGCGCCGCTGCTCGCGGGGGTCATTCAGCTCGGAGAAGCTGTTGGCCAGCTCGAAGCCACAGACGAAGAGCTCGAAGCGCTCGACCAGGCCGGGCGTCTCGCGGTGGTCCTTGGCCAGGGGCGACAGCTCCCTGGGATGGTCCATGACGAAGGTGGGCTGGATCAATCCCGGTTCGACCAGGAGCGAGAACATCTCGTCGAGGACCTTGTCGCGCCCCATGCCCTTCTTCACCGTCACGCCGTGTTCGCGCGCCAGGGCGGCAAGATCGGCATCGGCGACCGCGGCCAGATCCTTGCCGGTCGCCTCGGCCAGAGCGTCCATGAAACGCACCCGCCGGAACGGCTGCGAGAAGTCCACCTCGGCGTCTCCGAATGTCACGCGTCCCTCGTCGCCGAAGCGCTCGCCGAGGGTGCGCAGCAATCGTTCGCTGAGGTCCATCATGTCGTTGTAGTCCCAGTAGGCGGCGTACGCCTCGAGCATGGTGAACTCGGGATTGTGCGTGCGATCCATGCCCTCGTTTCGGAAGTCCTTGGCGATCTCGTAGACCCGATCGAAGCCGCCCACGATGCAGCGCTTGAGGTAGAGCTCGTCGGCGATGCGCAGGTACAGCTCCATGTCCAGCGCGTTGTGCCGGGTGACGAAGGGGCGCGCGGTGGCGCCGCCGTAGAGCGGCTGCAGAGCGGGCGTCTCCACCTCGAGGAAACCCTCGGCGTCCAGGAGTCCGCGCAGGGCGGTGATGATGGACGACCGGCGCCGGAAACGCTCGCGGCTCTCCTGGTTCATGGCCAGGTCGAGATGGCGGCGGCGGCTCTTCAGCTCCACGGACATGTCGTGGTACTTCTCGGGCAGCGGGCGCAGCGCCTTGGCCAGCAGTTCCCACTTCTCGACGTGGATGGTGAGCTCGCCGGTGCGGGTCTCGAAGAGGAAGCCCTCCACGCCGATCAGATCGCCGAGGTCGAGCAGTTTCTGAGCCCGCGCGAAGACCTCGTCGCCCAGATCGTCCTTCTTGAAGTAGACCTGCAGTCGGCCCCACTCATCGTCCAGGGGCGCGAACATGGTCTTGCCCATGCCCCGCTTGGCCATGAGGCGGCCCGCGAATCGCACCTTCTCGCCGGACGCGATCAGCGCCTCGCCGGCTGTCCGGATCTCGTGCGACCGGTGGGTGCGGTCGAAGGTGTGGGGATACGCCGGCGCCTGCTCGGCCAGGCGCTCCAGCTTCTCGATGCGCTGCTGGATGATGGCATCCAGGCCTTCGGTCGGTTGCTTCTGATCGGACACCGTCTGGGTTCCTTTCCCGTCGATCGTGTCAGTCGGTCTGCTGGCGAATCACGTCGCCGCTCTTGTGGCGTAGGTAGGCGTCGATGAAACCATCGATGTCGCCGTCGAGCACCGCCTGGGCGTTGCCGGTTTCGTGCTCGGTGCGCACGTCCTTGACCTTGGTGTACGGCTGCAGGACATAGTTTCGGATCTGGCTGCCCCAGGCGATCTCCATCTTGGCATCCTCGGCCGCTTGCCGCTCCTTCATCCGCTCCTCGAGGGCGCGCATGTAGAGCTTGGTGCGCAGGGTCGTCATGGCCATCTCGCGATTGCGATGCTGACTGCGCTCCTGCTGCGACTGGACCACGATCCCCGACGGCATGTGAGTGATCCGCACGGCGCTGTCGGTCTTGTTGACGTGCTGTCCGCCGGCACCCTGGGCGCGATAGGTGTCGATGCGCAGATCGACCGGATTGATCTCCACCTCGACGTCGGCGGTGACCAGCGGAAAGACGAACACGCTGGCGAAGGACGTGTGGCGCCGACTCTGCGCGTCGAACGGTGAGATGCGCACCAACCGGTGCACGCCCGTCTCGCTCTTGAGGTAGCCGTAGGCGAAGGGGTGGTCGATCTCCAGGGACACGCTCTTGATACCGGCTTCCTCGGCAGGCTGCAGATCGAGTGTCGTGTACTTCATGCCGGTGCGCTCGAGGTAGCGGGTGTACATGCGAAGCAGCATCTCGGCCCAGTCCTGGGACTCGACTCCGCCCGCGCCGGGATTGATCTCGAGAATGGCGCCGCGGGGATCCTCGGGACCGTTGAGCAGAAACTGGAAATCGAGCTTCTCGATGAGGTCGTCGAGTTCGCGAACGCCAGCGATGACCTCGGCGCCCGTCTCCTCGTCTTTCTCCTCCTGAGCCATCTCGGCCAGGAGTTGCAGTTCCTCGGCCTTGGCCTCGGCGACCTGCACGGGCTCGGTCCAGGTCTTCAACTGGCGCGCCTTGCGCAACACCTGGTTGGCCCGGTCCTGATCACTCCAGAAGTCGGGAGCTGATTGAGCGTCTTCCTGAATCTTCAGATCGGCCAGCAGGGAGGGATAGTCAAAGACCCTCCTTGAGCTCGGCCAGGCGCGATCGCAGCGCCTCGAGCGTATCCAGGGTTTCCTTCATCGGTTCCTCTCTAGGCGCCTTCGGGCGCCACCAGTTCGCGCCAGAGGGCGGCGGCGGCGGCGGCGAGTTCAGCCTCCGTGCCATCATTGACGACGATGCGATCGGCCTGGCGCCAGAGCGGCTCCAGATGAGCCTGCGCCGCAATGCGCGCGCGAGCGAGGTCTGGAGCCAGTCCCAGCCCCTGCAGACGGGCCGACCGGGCAGATTCCGGCGCCGTCACGGTGACCGTGAGGTCCACCGCCGGCGGACCGGGCAACAGAAAGTACACTGCGGCTTCCAGGATGACCAGCGGCGATCCCGCCGCCAAGGCCCGGGCCAGCGCCCCGGAGCAGGCGGCAGCCAGGGCTGGATGAACCAGGGCGTCGAGGCGGGCACGGGCCCGGTCGTCAGCGAACACCCGAGGCCCCAACCTTGCCCGGTCGATGCGACCGTCGTCGCCCAGGATATCCGCTCCGAACGCGTCCACCACAGTTGCTCGGACCGCGGGTTCGTCGAGGACCTCGTGGCCCAGGCGGTCGGCCTCCACCACGGCCGCGCCGCGATGGGCCAACAAGCGGCAGATCCGACTCTTGCCGGCGCCCGTGGGTCCGGTGATGGCGACGGTGGCGGTCACGACTGGTCCTCACGCTGGATACGGATCAGGTTGCCGGTCCATGATGCATCATGGACTCCCGGCAGGAAAGGTCCGGATTGATCGTGGCCAGGCCGGAGCGTCCGGTGGTAACGTGGGAACGAATCCTGTTCCCGCACCGGAGGTCCCCCATGGGCAAGTCCAAGAAAAGCGACAAGTCGAAGACCAAGGCGTCGGTGTCCACCACCGGCGACCAGCTGCATCACCCCGAAGAACGCGAGAAGCTGCGGCGGAAGTTCTACGAGAAGGAACTGACGGAGCTGCAGGAGGAACTGGTCAAGCTCCAGTACTGGATCAAGGAGCAGGGACTCAAGGTCGTGGTGATCTTCGAGGGGCGGGACGCCGCCGGCAAGGGCGGGGTCATCAAGCGCATCACCGAGCGCCTCAATCCTCGCATCTGCCGGGTCGTCGCCCTCGGCGTGCCCACCGAACGCGAGAAGTCGCAGTGGTATTTCCAGCGCTACGTGCCGCATCTGCCTGCCGCCGGGGAGATGGTGCTGTTCGACCGTAGCTGGTACAACCGCGCCGGTGTCGAGCGGGTCATGGGATTCTGCACCGAGGACGAGTACCAGGACTTCCTGCGAAGCTGTCCCGAGTTCGAGCGCATGCTGGTGCGGTCGGGTGTCATCGTCATCAAGTACTGGTTCAGCGTGTCGGACGGGATCCAGGAGGAACGCTTCCAGCAACGCCTCGGCGATCCTCGCAAGCGCTGGAAACTGAGCCCCATGGATCTCGAGAGCCGCGGGCGTTGGGTGGAGTACTCCCGCGCCAAGGACGAGATGTTCAAGTTCACCGATCTGAAGCATGCGCCCTGGTACGTCGTGGACGCGGACTTCAAGCGCCGAGCCCGACTCAACTGCATCGCCCACCTGCTGAGCCTGATCCCCTACAAGGATCTCACCCCCGAACCCATGGACCTTCCCCCACGGAGTCTCGACAACGACTACATCCGCCCTCCCGCAACCGAAATCCCCTGGATCCCCGAGAAGTATTGACGTCAGCATGAGCGTGGAACTCCTCAGGGCCGCCCGGCCCGAGGACATCCACGCTCATGCCGACGTCAATACCCGCTAGGGGTGGGCTTCGCGCCAGTCATGGCCGGTGTGGGACTCGACGACCAGGGGGACCGAGAGTTCCAGGGCGCCTTCCATGGCTTCGGTGACCAGGGCGGTCACCGGTTCGAGTTCGGATTCGGGGAGCTCGAGGACCAGTTCGTCGTGGACCTGCAGGAGCAGGGCGGCCTGGCAGCCGGCATCCTTCAGGGCTGCGTCCAGGCGCAGCATGGCGCGCTTGATGAGGTCGGCCGCGGTGCCCTGGATGGGCGTGTTGACGGCGATGCGTTCCTGGAAACTGCGCAGCCGATTGTTCTGGCTGAGGATGTCGGGCAACAGGCGCCGGCGGCCGAGCATGGTCTCCACGAAACCGTCGCGGCGGGCGCGGTCCTTGGTCTCGTCGATGAAGATCTTCACGCCGGGATACGTGGCGAAGTACTGGTCGATGAAGGTCTGCGCCTCGGCGGTCTTGACGTGGATCTGGCGGCCCAGGGCTCGGGCGCCCATGCCGTAGATGACTCCGAAATTGATGGCCTTGGCGCGCGACCGCAGCTCGGGCGTGACCACGTCCTCGCCCACGCCGGCCACCAGGGCGGCGGTGCGGCGGTGGACGTCCGCGCCATCGCGGAACGCCTGGCGCAGTGCCTCGTCCTCGGCCAGGTGAGCCAGCAATCGCAGCTCCACCTGGGAGTAGTCGGCTGCGAGGAAGACGTTGCCCTCGCGGCGCGGCACGAAGGCGCGACGGATCCGGCGGCCCAGCTCGGTGCGGATGGGGATGTTCTGAAGATTGGGATCGCTGCTCGAGAGGCGCCCGGTGGCCGCCACGGCCTGGTTGTAGCTGGTGTGGATGAGGTCGTCCGAGTCGGCCAGTCCGGGCAGCGCGGTCACGTAGGTCCCCTGCAGCTTGGCGACCTGCCGGTACTCGAGAATGAGCGCGGGAAGATCGTGCTGTTCGGTGAGGCGCTCGAGGACGGTGACGTCGGTGGACCAGCCGGTGCTGGTCTTCTTGATGGGCTTGAGTCCCAGCTTCTCAAAGAGGATGACCTGTAGCTGCTTGGGACTCTGGATGTTGAATTCCTCGCCGGCCAGCTCGTGGATCCGCCGCTCGAGGTCCGCGAGTTCCGCGGCGAAGCTGGACTCGAGTTCTCCGAGGAACGAACGGTCGATCTTGATGCCGCGCTGCTCCATGGCCAGCAACACGGGCATGAGCGGCATCTCGAGGTCGTCGAAGATGGACTGCATTTCCGATTCGGCCAGCAGAGGTTTCAGCGCCTCGTACAGACGGAGCGTGACGTCGGCATCCTCGGCGGCGTACTCGGCGAGTCGCGCCAGGGGAACGCCGAGGATATCCTTGCGGCGATCGCCGCGGACAAAGAGTTCGTCGTAGCCGATCATGGTCTCGGCCAGGATCACCCGGGCCAGTTCGTCGAGACCATGGCTGCGCCGACCGGGATCCAGCACGTAGCTCGCGAGCATGGTATCGAAGAACGGACCCGACACCGTGAATCCGTGTCCCTCGAGGATCCAGAGGTCGTATTTGAGATTCTGCCCCACCTTGATCCGGGACGGGGCTGCCAGCAAGGGTTCGAGAATCGCGCGCACGGCCTCGAGACGCTCGCACTCCTCGCCCTCGGCGAACAGCGTACCCGTCTCGCCCGCAGCCGCGTCGTCGCCTTCTTCCCGCCAACGCACCGGCACGTAGGCAGCCGGCATGCCCGCCGCCGCCAGCGAGATCCCCACCAGCCGCGCCCGGTGCGTCACCAGATCATCCGTCTCGGTATCCACCGCCAGCGCAACCCCATCCGGAAGTTCCTCAATCCACCCCACCAGCAGTTCGTCGCTGTCGAGCAAGACGTACCCCCGCTCCGCCAGCTTCTCCGCCTCGGACACGTCCTCCACATCCGCCTCGGCTGGCGGCGTCGCTTGCGGCTCAGGGGATCCGTCACGGCCGGCGCCGCCCTCGACCGTTTCATCCTTCACCGTCGTACTTGCGCCGGCCGTAGCCGTCCCCGGAGCCGCAAGCGACGCCGCCAACCGCTCCGCCCGCTGCGAGTTCCTCTGCAGCCCCAGCTGATCCATGAGCTGCGCCACCGCATCGGACACCGGCAACACGGTCCGGTAGGCATCGAAGTCGAGTTCCAGAGGAACGTCGCGATCGATGATGAACAGCTCTCGCGAGAGCTCCACCTGCTCGCGATTTTCCCCGAGAACCCGCTTGAGCCGGGTGGTCAGTGTGCTCTCCTCGAGCTTCTCGTACAGCGACTCGAGATCGCCGAACTCGCGGATGAGCTTCTGCGCGGTCTTGTCGCCCACTCCGGGTGCGCCCGGAATGTTGTCGGACTTGTCGCCGGCAAGGGCGAAGCAGTCGATGATCTGCCGGGGGGTCAGCCCGAGTTCGCGCTCGAGGTCGGCCTCGGTGACCTCGGTGATCTGATCGCCGCGGCGGCCCGGCTTGAGCATACCGGTGCGATGGTCGAGCAGTTGCTGGAAATCCTTGTCGCCGGTGAAGAACCAGGCCTTGTCGACGATGCCCTCGCTGCGCCGGGCGGCGGTGGCCATGACGTCGTCCGCCTCGAAGCCCGCCTTCTCGAGCACCGGCAGCCCCCAGACATCCAGCAGTTCACGCAACCTGGGCAGTTGCTCCGCCAGTTCTTCCGGCATGGGTTTCCGGTTGGCCTTGTACTCGGGGTACATATGGTGGCGGAACGTGGGCCCCTTCATGTCCAGGACCATGACCAGGTGACTGGGGTCGTACTTCTCCACCAGTTGCAGGACACCGCCGGTCACCCCGAACACCACCGAGGTCACCTCGCCCGAGGGAGCGGTGAGCGGTCGGTTTGCGAAGGCGTAATGGGAGCGATAGATGAGCGCGGATCCGTCGATGAGAATGAGGCTCATGGCGTCTCCTTAGGATCCGGGTCGGATTCCGGGCCAGTCGTAGAGCCCGGCCTCGAGGATCTCGGCGGCTACCGCCGGCGGCAACAGATCCGGTCCCGGCAGGGTGCCCGCGGCCAGGTCGCGGCGGATCGCCGTGGCGGAGGCGGGATGATCGAAATCGTCCAGAACGTCGGCGCGGCCGGACAGCGGCGGCGTCAGGGACACCGGCCCACGCGCCACGACCAGAGGTCGCGCCAGATCGAGCAGCCTGTCCGGTTCGCGCCATCGAGCGAAATCGACCGCGGCGTCGGCTCCGACTACCAGCAGCCAGTCGGCATCCGGGTGCTCGGCAACCAGCTCTCCCAGGGTATCCACGGAGTAGCTGAGGCCGCTCCTGTCGATCTCGCGCAGGTCGACCTCCACGGCGGCCATCCCGGCGAACGCAAGCTCCACGAGCTGTCCGCGCCGGACGGCCGCCACCCGCGTGGGATCGTGTTTCAGCGGCGATTGTCGCGCGGGAACCACATGCACCCGATCCGCGAGGTTCCGGTCGAGCAGGGTGCGCACCAGCGCCACGTGTCCCCCATGGACCGGATCGAAACTGCCCCCGTAGAGGGCGCGGATCACAGGTTTTCTTCGTCGTCGAAGTTGGCGAGACGGCGGAGTCCGTCCTGCGCCTTCTTGCGGTAGGCGCTGTCGGGGAACTCGTCCACGATCCGGCGGTAGACCTGCTCGGCCCTGCCCAGCTCTTCGGTCTTCTCGGCCGCCCGTCCGCGTTCGTAGAGCACGAGGTCGGTGAAGGAACTCGTGGGCTCCTCCTCGATCACACGATCCAGGCTGATGCCGACCGCCTCCCAGCGGCCGAGTTGCCGGTAGACCTTCACCGCCCGCAGGCGCTTCTCCACGATCAGATCGCTGATCTCCTGCATGTAGGCACGCACCTGGGGCATGTACTCGGAGGTGGGATACATGCGGGCGAAGTCCATCCAATGCAGGCGGGCCTCGAAGGCCGGCGTCACGTCGCGCTCGATGCGCCCGACCTGGAAGTAGTAGCACTCCCCCTCGTAGAACCTGGAATCCTCCACCAGTGGACTGACCGGAAAGTCCTGGGTGAGGATCTGGAACTCGACCGCGGCCAGTGGATACTCCTTGATGTACATGTAGGAGATGGCCTTCTCGAACTGGGCCTTGGCGGCGAGACTGTCGGTGGGATGCTGACGCACGAAGATCTCGAATGCCTCCGCCGCTTCCTGGTAATGCTCCCGCTCCTGCCAGTACATGCCGCGCTCGTAGGTCCCCACGGGGTGGGGATTACTCGCACCACATCCGGTGCCACCGGCCAGCGCCAGGCAGATCGCCAGGCTCGCCAGCCAGGCGGCGGTCACTGGGGCGCGCTTTGCTGCCATCGTCTTCACGGATCCTCCCGCCGGCATCGCGGCGCTTCCGTCGTTGAAACCATCGTACCGACCGCCGAGCCCGGCGATCGGATCATTCGGTGTTCGCGAAATAGACCGCCACCAGCGCGGCCAGCGCTCCCAGGACCACGACCTGCTCGACGCGGCGCGACGTCTTGCCGGGCTCGGTCTCGGCCTGGGTGAACTCGTAGGTCGGCGACTCCACGGCCTCCATCATGTCCACGGGCACCCGATCCTGGTATCCGTGGGCCTGCCGCCGGCTCACCAGGACCTGCCCCTCGGCATCGGTGACGGTGACCTGCAGGGCGAGGTCCATCTGTCGACCCACCCAGCTCTTCCAGAACAGCAGCCGGCGACCGGTCTCCGGATAGGCCAGCTGCAGGTTCTCCACCCGGAAGCGGAACTCGTACACGGGATCGACGGAATCCACCGGTCCTTGCTCGAGGTAGACGGTGTAACCCGCCTCGGTGAACTGGCGGGTCGCCACGTTGGTCGTCACCACGGCCGCCTGCTCGGTGCTGCCGGGAATCAGAATCATGGCGGCCGGCGGCGGCGGCAGAGCAGGCAGGACCGACTGCATGGCCTCGCCCATCAGGGCCTCGGCCACCTGGAGGTTGGTGCGGAGCGTATCCGGCCCCGAGGTGGCCAGAACCACCTCCGGAGATGCCGGCGTCGACAGATACTCACCGGCAACCGGCTCGGCAGCTGTCTCCTCGCCTTCGAGGCGATCGGTCTGGGCAGTGGCGCCAGCGGCCAGGCAGATCAGCAGCAGGAGCGTGGCGGCCGGTGACGGTGACAGATTCATGCAGGGTCCCTCTCGCAGGCAGTTCAGGCCGGCTCGGCCCACACATCCCAGGGTGTGGCGCCGGTGAAGACCACCTCGCGCCAGGTTCCCGGTGTGAGATCTGCAGTCGCCGCCATCACGACGACACCATCGAGATCGTAACCGAAGTGATGACTGCGGCCAAGAGCCAGCGGCCCCTCGGCAGCGGCCCCGAAGCGTCCGGTATGGTCGTCGCTCAGCCAGGATGCCTCGGTCAGGGCACCGGTCAACTCGGTGGCGCGATCACGGGCCGCAGGGTCGGCGGGATCCAGGATCTCATCCACCACGAAGCGGTGCCGCTCGCCCAGACGGGCCACCATGCGCCGCCCCGAGATCTCGGCTTGCAGATCGAGCACGCGAGCTTCCCGGTCGGCCACTTCCTCATCGGCCGGACGGCCGGCCATGGTAGCCGCGGGCGTGCCCGTCTCCGGAGAATAACGGTAGGTTCCGAGGTGGTCAAATTCCACCTCGGCCAGGAAATCCATCAGCATTTCCACGTCCTCCTCTTCCTCGCCGGGAAATCCCAGCAAGGCCGTGGAGCGGAGCACCACGTCGGGACGTTCGCTTCGCAGGCGGCGGAAGAAGTTGGCAGCCTTCTCGGGATCTCCCGGTCGCTTCATGGCCCGCAACAACCGCGGCGATGCGTGCTGTACCGGCAGATCCAGGTACGGGACCACCCGGGGCAGTTCGAGAATGCGCAGGGCCCGCTCGGCCGGGAACAGCCCCGCATACAGGTAGAGCAGCCGGATGCGCTCGAGGTCGTCGATTCCCGCCAGTTCACCCAGGAGCCCCTCCAGGTCCTCGCCGGTGCCGCGGCCGTAGTCGCTGGTGTTCTGGCTCACCAGCTGGACCTCGCGAACTCCCTGCTCCACGAGGTTGCGCACGTCGGCGACGACCTCCTCGGCGGGGCGACTGCGGAGCTTGCCGCGGATCAGGGGAATACGGCAGAAAGTGCAGTTCTGATTGCAGCCCTCGCTGATCTTGACGAATGCCACGTGGCCGGGCGTGAGCAGCGGCCGCTTCACCAGCCCCTCGTACCGGGCCTCCATGGCGGGGACGGCCAACCAGTCGGCGAAGCCCGCCAGGGCGGCGGCCACCACCCGGTCGAACTCACCCACGCCGCCGACCACGTCCACCTCGGGATAGTTGCGGCGGATGACGTCACCCTGCTCCTGGGCCAGACAGCCGGTCACCACCAGGGTGCGGTCTCCCTTGTCGGCACAGAATGCGGCGATGGCGTCGTCGCTGTCGCGGCGCGCAGCTTCGATGAAACCACAGGTATTGAGAATCCAGATGTCGGCGGACTCGGGTTCGTGGACGGCCTCGACTCCCCGGGAGGCGAAGCGGCCCAGCAGGGCTTCCGAGTCGACGAGGTTCTTGTCGCAACCCAGAGTCTGGACATAGACGCGGCGGATCGGCTGATTCATGGTCGTTCTATCCTGAAAGCGGCGGCCCAGAGCGACCGCTGCGAATTGGGGTGCGAGATCTCAAACGGATCAGGCCTCGGATTCGTCCCCGAAAAGATCGGGGAGATCGCCCTCCTTGACCAGCACGTCGCGCGCTTTGCTCCCCGTGAACGGCCCCACGATGCCCGATTCCTCCATCATGTCCATGAGGCGCCCGGCCCGGGTGTAACCGATGCGAAGCCGGCGTTGCAGTAGGCTGGTGGACCCGCTCTGATGGGTCACCACCACACGCACCGCATCCTCGAACAGGTCGTCATCGCCCGTGTGGACACCGGTGCCACCGGTGCCGCCGGCAGTGAGGCTGATCTCCTCGGCGACGCCTGCGTACTGTCGCCAATGGTTGGCGACGGCTTCGCACTCGGGCACATCCACGAACGCTCCGTGCACGCGGATGGGCTGGGCGCGGCCGGGCATGAGGTAGAGCATGTCTCCCCGCCCGAGAAGCTGCTCGGCGCCGTTCTGGTCGAGGACCGTTCGCGAATCGTTGCGCTGGATCACACGGAAGGCGATGCGACAGGGGATGTTGGCCTTGATCACGCCGGTGAGCACGTCGACGGAAGGCCGCTGGGTGGCGAGAACCAGGTGCAGCCCCACCGCGCGCGCCTTCTGCGCGATGCGGGTGACAGGGATCTCGAAGTCCTGGCCGAGCTGGACCATGAGGTCGGCCAGCTCGTCCACGATGGTCACGTAATAGGGCATGAGTTCAGTGACCGGCTGCCCCTCGCGGTCGAGGACCCCACCCGCCTCGACCTTCGCGTTGTACTGCTCGATGTTGCGGACCGAGTGCTTGGAGAGATCGCGATAGCGCTGTTCCATCTGGGCCACCATCCAGTTGAGCGCCCGCAGCGCCTCCTTGGGATCGGTGACCACGGGCAGCAGCAGGTGCGGGATCCCGTTGTAGACGTTGAGTTCGAGCATCTTGGGATCGATGAGTAGCAGGCGCAACCGGCTGGGGTCGTTGAAGAGCAGCAGGTTGGTGATCATGGCATTGAGACAGACCGATTTGCCGCTGCCCGTCGACCCCGCCACCAGCAAGTGCGGCTGGGCGGCCAGATCCACCGACACCGGCTGACCCTCCACGTCCTTGCCCAGGGTGAAGGTGAGCGGCTTGCGCGTCTTACCCTTCTCGAGTTGCACGACCTCACGCAGACCGACCATCTGCGCCACGCTGTTGGCGATCTCGATGCCCACGGTC
>PIVY01000296.1 GCA_003353795.1 bacterium | reverse complement strand
CAGCGTGTAGGTGGTGATCGGCGGCACGTCGATCTCGAACATGGCCTCGACGGCTTTGTCGGAGTCCATGGTGATGACGATCGGGTTGTCGCTGCCGGTGGCGGCGCCGCTCCAGCCGATGAAAACGCTGCCGTCGGCGGCGGTGGCGGTCAGGGTGACGTCCGTGCCGTCGTCGTAGGTCGGGCCGGCGGGGTCGATAGCGACCGTGCCGTCGCCGACCGTGGTGACGGTGAGGGTGTAGGTGTCAGGACCCTTCAATGTCATGGTGTCGGCGCCTTCGATCGGGTAGCCCGTGCCGTTGGCCGAAACCGTGCCCGCGAGCGTGACGGGGTCGACGCCGGCGGGGGTTAGCGTGGCGGTCAGGGTCTTGGTGGTGTCGTTCTCGAAGAAGGGACCCCATTTGATCTTGCCGTTGACGGTGTCGAGCGCGCCGCTTTCGTTGATGTCGGAAACGGCCCAGCCGGCGGGCGGGGTGTCTTCGATGGCCCAGGCGAGGGTGTCGACCGTGGGCACGACGACGATGGTGAGCGTGAGAGCCACGCCGTCTTCATACTCGGCGGGCAGGGTGCGGGTGGCGGTGACCAGGTCGCCCGGAGCGCCCGCCGCGGAGCGGCGGGAGCGTCGGACGATGCCGCCCGCCTCTTCCCCGGGAACCCAGGAAAGAGGAGGCGTTGCGGCTTGGTCGATGTGGTAGACTTCGCCACTCTTCCAGATGAGACCGGCGTTCGTCACGTAGTTGATGTCGATCGGGACGGGGCCGGTGGGCCAGGTGGCGCCAGACTTCCAGGCGGCGCCGTAGGCGGTGAGTTCGTTGATGTCGATCCGCATGTCGGCGTTGGTGTCGGCCGGGTGCGGTCCGATGACGATCTTGATCAGGACGGCGATTTCGCTCGGAGCGCTGGCGAGGTTGCCGTTGCCGGCCGCGTCGGTGGCGGCGTCGGCGTTGACGGTGAGCGTCAGCGTGCCGATCTGGTCGGTGACGTCAAGGCCTTCGAGGGTCACGGTGTAACTGGTGGCCGAGAGTGCCATGATGGTGAGCGTGGTGTAGGAGGCGTCGGTCATGGCGATGGTGACGTCGGCCGCGGCGTCGAAGCCGGTGACCGGCTCGCCAAAGTCAATGACGAAGTCGAGCGTGGCGCCGGCGGTGACCGTGGTCGGGTTCTCGGAGATGAGAATGACCGTCGGGGTCGGGCCGGTTTGGTCTACCAAGATGCCGTCGGAGGCGGGCGAGAAGGCGCCGGTGTTGCCGGCGGCGTCGGTGGCCCGGACGCGTGCGTAGTAGGTCAAGCCGTCGGTGACGGTGGCGAGCGCGGCGGTGAGGCCCGTGCCCGTTCCCGAGTCGACGACCGTGGCAAACGCGGCGTCGGTGGCGATCTCGTAGTCGTAGGAGGCGGCGTCGGCCGCGGCTACCCAGGTGAAGGTCAGCGTGGCGGCGTTCGTCACGTCGCCTTCGTCGGTCGGGGCGGCCATGGTGGCGGGCGCCAGGTTGTCGATCGTGATGATCGGCGTGCTGACCGCCTCGGCGTTCGGTCTGCCGGACGGATCGCTCACGGCGCCGGCGTTGACGGTGAGAGTCAGGTCGCCATCGCCGGTGATGCCGTCGACGGTGACGGTGTAACTGGTTGCGTTGTTTTTGGTGATGGCGACGCCGGTGCTCTGGAGCGTGCCGCCGAGGCCGACGGTCAGGCCGGCTTGGGCGAGGTCGCCTACGTCTTCGCTGATGCCGATGGCGAAAGTGACTGAGTCGGCGTTGGTGGGCGTGGCGCCCAGGGCCAGGACGGTGACGGTCGGCGAGGTGAGGTCGACGCCGATGGTGTCGGTTGTCAGGGCGGATTCGTTGCCGGCGAGGTCGCGGTACTGGACGGTGGCGGTCTGGAGGCCTTCGCCAGCGAGCGTGAGGGCCTTCGTGGCGCTGAAGACTTCCCAGGCGCTCATTCCGGCGCCGGTGTCGAAGCGCATGTCGGTCAGTCCGGACGCTGTGGTGCCGGCGTCCGAGGCCGTGAGAGCGGCGGTGACGTCGGCCGTGCCGGTCCAGTCGTCGCCGTTATTGAGGACGATCGTGCCGGTGGGGGCTATGGCGTCTTGGGTCGAGCTGGTGGCGGCGGACCAGGCGGTTACGTATCCGTTGGTCTTGGCGGCCATGACTCGGTACCAGTAGGTTTTGCCGTCGGCGAGGCCGGAGACGGTGTGTGTGAGGGCTCCGCCTGGGACATCGATGGTGATTTCGTCGATGAAGTTGGCGTTGTCGGCCATTGCGAGCGTGAAGGTGGTGGGGCCGGCTTCGACGGATAGCCATTCGATGGCGTTTTCCGTACCGGCGGTCCATGTGGGCTCGGGTGTGATGACCGGGATGGTGTTATCGATTTCGATCGCCGGGCTGGGTCCTATGAGGGCGTTGATGTTGCCCGCGAGGTCGGCGGCCGACGAGGGGTTGAGTGAGAGGGTGAGGAGTCCGGTGCCTGAGACTCCGTCGATGGTGACGGTGTAGTTTTTCGCGTCTGTTTGGGCGATTGAGGCCGCGGCGCCGGTTGCGGAGCCGGTGGCGTCGACTACCAGGAGGCTGGTGTTCGAGAAGCCGGTGACGTCTTCGAGGAAGGTCACGAGGAAGCTGACTTCGGTGGCGTCGGTCGGGCTTAGGGTGATCGGAGTGATCGCCGCGTCGGGCGCGATGGTGTCGAGGATGATGTCGTCGACGGCGAGAGCCGAGAGGTTGCCGGCTACGTCGCGCGCTTGGCCTTCGATGACCTGGACGCCTTGCGGGTCGGATAGGGTCATGGAGGCGGTGGGGCCGGCGGCGGACCAGGCGGTCCAGGGGCCGGCGTCTTCGCGGAATCGCATCGATTCAACGCCGGAGGCTTGGCCGGTGGCGCTGGAGTCGTTCCAGGCGAGGGCGAGCGTGACGTCGACCGAGGTGGTGTAGACGGCGCCGTTGTTGATCAGGAGCGTGCCGGCGGGCGGCGTGGCGTCCTGGGTGGATTTGGTGATTTCGCTCCAGCCGGTGGGGATGGTGGCCGCGGGGAACATGGCGTTGACGCGGTACCAGT
>PIVY01000623.1 GCA_003353795.1 bacterium | reverse complement strand
GCGCATCTCGTGCGGCGGGATGCCGGGTCCGTTGTCGGTCACCGCGAGCCGGACCATGGACGAGTCCTCTCGCGCGGTCAGCACCACTCGGCCGCCGGCCGGGGTGAACTTGAGGCCATTGCTCAGCAGGTTGACCAGTATCTGCCGGATCAGGTCGCTGTCGCCGTGTATGCTGGGCAGCGCCTCGGGGACGCGCCCGACCAGTTGCAGATCGCGGGAGGCGGCCTGGGGCGCCATGGTCTGCAGGACTTCCTCGATGAGGGAGTCCGCGGCCACGGGATGCGGCTCGGCGAGGGCCGGCATGCGGCCGCGACGGGACGAGGCGCGGAGGCGGTCGCGGAGGTGCAGCGGGCGGTCGGCCTCGCCACGCATCAGCCGCAGGAACTCGCCGGCGTGCGCAAAGTTGGGATCGCCGGCCTGCTGCTCGAGAACCTCGGCGTAGGCCGTGATCGAGGTCAGCGGAGTCTTCAATTCATGGGCGGTGACCGCCGCCAGTCGGGCGCGCAGCTCGCCGAGGCGAGAAAGGGTCGCGCACTCCAGGCGAACGGTCGTCACCTCTGCCGCCAGGTCGGCCAGGCGTCGGCGCTGCCCCAGCAGGGGCGCCAGCCAGTCGGTGACTGCCAGGAGCTCCGTGGACGCCGGATCGGCGTCCACGGGTTCGTGCGGGGCACGGTCCAGGCCCACGGCCAGGGCCAATTCGACGCCACGGCCGCCCGGTATGCAGCGGGCGAGCCAGCCC
>PIVY01000149.1 GCA_003353795.1 bacterium | reverse complement strand
CAATATTCGCACGAGCCGCGGTTCGCGCCCTTGCAAGCCCTGTCGCCACCAACGCCGCCCGGGAGGATCGAATGACGGAGCACCTCTCGCGCAGACGATTCCTGTGCATCGCCGCCGGATGCGCGGCCGCCGCGGCGGGCGGCTGCAGCGACCTCACCCACACCGGCTTCTTCCGCAAGAACTTCCGGGACATGTCGCCCGAGCAGATCGCGGCCATGATCGCGGACCTCGAACACGACCACTCCGAGACCTTCGGCAAACCCGTCACCGTGGGCACCGAACCGCCGTTGCCGGGAGTGCACTTCGCGTATGCCCTGGACATCTCGCGGTGCATCGGCTGCCGTCGCTGCGTCCACGCCTGCGTCGACGAGAACAACCAGAGCCGCGAGCCGCAGATCCAGTGGATCCGCGTACTGGAGATGAGCACCGAGGAAGGCATCAACTTCGAATCGGCCGATCCCTACTATGACCACGAGACCGTGCCGCGCCCCGGACATTTCTACGTGCCCATGGCCTGCCAGCAATGCGAGGTCCCGCACTGCGTGAAGAGTTGCCCCGTGGGCGCCACCTGGCGCGACGACGACGGCATCACCGTCATCGACTACGACTGGTGCCTGGGCTGCCGTTGCTGCCTGTCGGCTTGCCCCTACGGCGCCCGACGCTTCAACTGGGCCGCGCCCGATCTGCCGGCCGAAGAGATGAACCCGGACACCCACTACCTGGGCAATCGGCCGCGCATGAAAGGCGTGGTCGAGAAGTGCACCTTCTGCATTCACCGCACGCGCCGGGGTCAGTATCCACGCTGCGTGGAGGTCTGCCCCACGGGCTCGCGCAAGTTCGGCAACCTGCTCGATCCGGCCAGCGAGATCCGGTACATCCTGGAGCACAAGCGGGTCGTGGTCCTGAAGAGCGAGCTGAACACGCGGCCGCGATTCTTCTACTTCTTCGGATAAGGAGTCGGCGAGCATGAACGACGCCACGACGCAGACGCCCACGACCGACACCGGTATATGGCGCTCGCTCGGCCGGTTCTTCGTGTTCTCGGTGCGCCAGGTGACGCAGGGCGGCCCCGTTTACTGGGCCTGGGTGACCGGTCTGGCCCTGGTCGCAGTCGTGGGAATCGTGGCTTACACCCGGCAGTACGAGTACGGGCTCATCACCACCGGCATGCGCGACCAGGTGTCGTGGGGATTCTACATCGGAAACTTCACCTTCCTGGTGGGCGTGGCCGCGGCGGCGGTACTCCTGGTCATTCCCGCCTACGTCTACCACTGGAAGCCCATCAAGGAGGTGGTGATCCTCGGCGAATTGCTGGCGATCTCGGCCATCATCATGGCGGGCCTGTTCGTGCTGGTGGACGTAGGTCGACCCGACAACGCCTGGCACCTGATCCCGGGGATCGGTCGCCTCAACGTGCCCTCGTCGTTGCTGGGTTGGGACGTCCTCGTGCTCAACGGCTACCTGGTACTCAACGTCGTCATCGTCACCTCCCTGCTGTTCGCACTGTTCCGCGGTCACGAGCCCCGGCCGCGAATCTTCTATCCGCTGGTGCTGCTCTCGATCCCGGCGGCCATCGGCATCCATACCGTCACCGCGTTCCTCTACAACGGCTTCCCCAGCCGGCCATTCTGGAA
The DNA here is from genome assembly GCA_003353795.1 of bacterium. Lineage (GTDB taxonomy): Bacteria > Krumholzibacteriota > Krumholzibacteriia > LZORAL124-64-63 > LZORAL124-64-63 > Glo-17. The sequence continues at coordinate 11,128 of PIVY01000149.1, read as the reverse complement.
CGCGTCGATCCTCGCGCCCCGCTTCCTGGCGTCGGCTTTCTGTTCGGGACCGGCCATCCTCCTGATCCTGATGCAGATCCTGCGCCGGTTCACGCGCTTCGAGATCCAGGACACCGCGATCTGGAAGGTCGCCGAGCTCATGGCCTACGCCATGTTTCTCAACCTGTTCCTGCTGGGCGCCGAAGTCTTCAAGGAGTTCTACTCGGCCACCGAGCACGTCATCCACATGGAGTACATGTTCACCGGCGTCCACGGGCACGACACCATCGTGCCGTTCATGTGGCTCTCGGTGATCGCTTCCGTCGCGGCCTTCCTGCTCTTCCTGATCCCGCGCACCCGGCGCCACCCCGTGACTCTGAACCTGGGCTGCGTGCTGATCTTCGTGGGCGTGTACCTGGAGAAGGGTATGGGCCTGGTGATTCCGGGCCTCACGCCCGACACCCTCGGCGAAATCTACGAGTACTTCCCCACGGTCAACGAGTTCCTCGTCTCGGCGGGCATCCTGGCCGCCGGCTCGCTGGCGTTCACCCTGATGGTGAAGGTCGCCACGCCGATCATGGTGGACTTCAAGCCGAAGGCGAGCGCGGACTAGCGGGATCGACGATCGGCCAGAACCGGCCCTCCATCGGCTATTTGATAATCGATATCGCTATTATCAAAAACTCCTATCAACAAGATAAGAATCGTGTTACGGTCCGAATTCCAGATCCGAACCCGGCGTTTTCCTGTCTACCGAATCGCCAGGTGCTCGTCCGCCGACACTCTGGAGAGATCGCCACGTTGAAGGACCCCGACCACAACACGACGAGTTCGGAGCAACGCCTCGAGGCGACCGTCGAAGCCCTCGTGGCGCGCGTGGCCGCCATCGAGGCGCGCCTGGAAATGCCGCAGCCCGACGCCGTCGAGGAACCGAAGCCCCCTACCCCGCCTGCCGCCACCGTCGCCGCGCCGTCCGCCGGATTCCAGTTGCCCGCCGTCGGCATCTCGTTCCTGATGCTGGCCGGTGCGTTCCTGCTGCGAGCGGTCACCGAGGCCGGCACGCTGCCGGCGGCTGTGGGCGTCGTCCTGGGACTGGGCTACGTCCTGGTGCTGTTCTTCCTCACTGACCACGCGGCCCGGCGCGACCAGCCGATGCGCGCCAACGTGTACGGCTCGGCCACGATCCTGGTGGCCTTCCCGTTCGTCTGGGAGACGACCACCAAGCTCGGCTTGCTGCCCGCGCCGGGAGCCGCAGCGGTGACGGCCGTGATCATCGCCCTCGGTCTCTGGCTGGCCCTCCGTCGCCGGCTGTCGTACGTGGCCTGGTTCGTATTGCTGGCCGGCGTGGTCACCTGCGCGGGGCTCTACTGGAACACCGACGCCAGTGTGTACTTCCTGGCGGTGCTGGTGGCCCTGGGCGCGGCGACGATCTGGCTGGCCTACCAGCGCGGATGGCAGGGTCCGCAGTGGATCGTGGCCATGGTGGCCAACTTCCTGGTCTTCCTTACGGTCATGCTGGCGGCCCACCCGGCCGCCCCGGATCTCCGGCGACCCGAACCCGACGCGGCCGGCGCATTGCTGCTGGCCATCGCGTTACCCGTGATCTATCTCGCGAGCTTCTCCTGGCGCACGTTGGTACAACGGCGCGATGCAGGCGTGTTCGAGATCGTGCAGTCGCTCGGCGCCGTCATGGCTGGATACGTGGGCGCCATCCACCTGCTACGCGTGGGCGACCGCAGCACCGCGGCCCTCGGTTGGGCCACCCTGATCGCCGCCGTCGCGGGGTACGTGGCGGCCTTCATGCTGGTGCGCAGCCGGCAGGGACGCGGCTTGAACTTCTTCTACCATGCCTGGCTCGGCCTGTTGCTCACGCTCATCGGCTCCGCTCTGGTGGTCTCCGGCCAGTGGCTCCCGTTCCTGTGGTGCAGCCTGGGCGTGGCCGCGGCGGTCACCGGCGGAGTGTTCGACCGCTGGACGCTGCGCCTCCACTGCTCGGTCTACCTCATCGGCGCGGCGGTGGTCACCGGAATGCCCGATGCGATCTTCGATACGTTCATCGCCCGCGCGACGCCCACCTTCCTGGAACGATCTGTGGCCGGCGGCGTGGTCTGGCTGGTGACGGTGGTCTGCTACGGACTCCTGGTGGCCGCCCAGCGCGGCCGCGAGGTGTCCCGTTGGCGGCGGGTACCCCGCTTCCTGGTGGCCACGCTCGCCCTGATCGGCACCGGCGTACTCCTGGTATCCTCCCTGGCGGCCTGGCTGACCGACGTCGTGCCGGGGCCCGAAGCGGGCATCGTCGCGGCGGTGCGCACGGCTGTGCTGGCAGGCTCGGCCCTTTTCCTGGCCGCCATGGGTCGCCGGGAGTTATTCCGCGAACTGTCATGGTTCACCAGTCCGCTCCTGGTGCTCACGGGCCTGAAGGTCCTGCTCGAGGATCTACGGGCGGGCACGCCGGTATCCCTGTTCTTCGGTTTCGCCTGCCTCGGCATCGCCCTCATCGTAGCGCCGCGCCTCCGGCAACGGACCGCGAGCGCGGATTCAGGCACCGGCGGGCAACCGGCAACCGACGCCACGACCCCAAACAGCGAAGGGCCCGATGGACACGAAACCCCCTAGCTACCGGCACACGACCCGGCTGTTCCTCGTCATCGGCATCGCGCTGGTGCTCGCGGTGATCGTTCGGTCGCAACTAGTTCCCGAATCGTTCGGCGAGATCGGCCACTACCGGGCGGATGCCATCGAGGAGGCCACGCAATTCGAGCTGCGACACCTCGGGCGTGAAGCCTGCGCCGAATGTCACGACGACATCGTCGACCTCCATGCCAAGGACGCCCACGCCCGGGTCCCCTGCGAGAGCTGTCATGGCGCCGGCGCCAAGCACGTCGCCGCCGAGGGCGACGGCGAGATCCACCGTCCGGAGGGCAAGCAGGTCTGCCTGATCTGCCACCGCATGCTGGCGGCGCGTCCAGGCGAGTTTGCCCAGATCGACGTCGAGGCTCACTTCGCGTTCGTGGGCGTGGAGGATCCCCAGACCCTGTGCGTCGACTGCCACAGCCCCCACGAGCCGCTCTTCATGGACCGCGATCTGCGCCAGGCGCGCCTGCACCCTCTCATCCATCGCTGTCGCGACTGCCACATCGGGCGCACCGACGACACGCTGCCCCGGCCGGAAGGCCATCCCGCCATCTTCGAGTGCGACTATTGCCACGCCGAGGTGGCCGCCGGATTCGCCGAACGACCCCACAACGGGGTCCGTTGCACGGCCTGCCACCTGTTCTTCAAAGAAACCGAATCGGCCGGTCGCATCCTGCGGGACTCCGACCCCCGCTTCTGCCTCCTCTGCCACCGCGATGCCCCGTTCCGCAGCGACGACGCACCGCCAGGCATCGACTGGCCCGATCACCGCGAGACGATGGCCGAGGACGACAACGACCTCGACAAGCGCTGCATCGACTGTCACCAGGACCGTATCCACCCCCTGCAGACCCGAACCGCCGCCGCGGGCGAGGAGTAGGCCATGGGCGACAAGCGCAACACGTCACGCCGCGAGATGCTGAAGCTGATGGCCGCCGGCTCGGCACTGCTGGTCTTTCCCATCGGGCCCCTGCTGGCGAGCGAGGAGCGGCAGCACGGCAACGGCGCGAAGGGGCCGTACTGGGCGTACGCCATCGACACGGCCCGCTGCATCGGCTGCTGCGCCTGCATGCGGGGCTGCCGCGACGAGAACGATGTGCCGGAAGACGTGTTCCGCACCTGGGTGGAGCGTTACCGGATAGGCATGGACGGCGAGGTGCGCGTGGACGTGGCCACGAGCATCGATCACATCTTCGAGCCGATCGAGGGTGACGTGGCCAACGCGTTCTTCGTGCCCAAGCTCTGCAATCATTGCGAGAAGTCGGTGTGCAACCAGGTCTGCCCCGTGGGCGCCGCCTTCAACACTCCCGACGGCGTCGCCCTGGTGGACCAGGAGCACTGCATCGGCTGCGGCTACTGCGTGCAAGCCTGCCCATACGGTTCGCGCTTCATCAACCCTCACACCCACATGGCCAACAAGTGCACCTTCTGCTACCACCGCATCACCCGGGGCCTGGCGCCGGCCTGCGTGCACTCCTGCCCGCGGGAAGTGCGGATCTACGGCGATCTCAATGATCCCAAGAGCAAGCTGAGCATCCTGCTGCGCCAGCGGAGCTATCGACTGCTCAAGCCGGAACTGGGGACACACCCCAAGTGCTACTACCTCGGGCTGGGGCGCGAGGTCGTCTGACCGACAACCTCACCGAAAGGTGAACCGTGGACTTCGTCTTTCCCAATGAGCAGAACGTGACCTGGACGGTGATGATCGTCCTGTACCCGTACATCACCGGGTTGGTCGCCGGAGCCTTCATCGTCTCCTCGCTGTACCACGTTTTCGGACGCGTCGAGTTGAAGGCGGTGGCGAGGTTCTCCCTGGCCTCGGCCTTCGTGTTCCTGCTGTTCGCGCCGTTGCCGCTGTTGATGCACCTGGGCCAGCCGCAGCGCGCGTTCAACATCATGATCACGCCCAACTTCAACTCGGCCATGGCAGGCTTCGGTTTCATCTACACGGCGTACCTGATCGTGGTGGTGATGGAGATCTGGTTCGTGATGCGCCACAGCTTCATCGCGCGGGCGCGCGGCTCCGGTCCGATCGCCTGGCTCTGCCGCGTCATCCTGCTCGGCAACCTGCACGAGGACGATTCCACCCGCGCGGCCGATCACAAGATCGCGAAATTCCTGGCGGGTCTCGGCATTCCCATGGCCTGCCTCCTGCACGGATACGTCGGTTTCCTCTTCGGCTCATTGAAGGCGAATCCCTGGTGGTCCACGCCGCTCATGTTCGTGATCTTCATCTTCTCGGCCATCGTTTCGGGCATCGCGGTGCTCATCTTCCACTACATGATCGTGGCGCGGCTCAACGGCTGGAAGCTGGACCAGCCATGCGTGCGGTCCATGACCAAGTACCTGTGGGGCTTCATGATCATCGCCGTGTCGCTGGAACTCCTGGAACTCATGTCCATCGCCTACAAGCAGACCGAGGAGTGGGAAGTCCTCGACATGCTGATTCGAGAGAAGCTCTGGATCTCGTACGTCATCCTTCAGTATCTCGTGTTCTCGTTGATTCCATTCTTCCTGCTGGGTATCAACTCGCTCTTCAACCTGCGCGACAGGATCACCAACGCCATGGTCTGGACCGCGGCCACCATGCTGCTGGTGCAGGTCCTGCTCATGCGGTGGAACGTGGTGGTGGGCGGTCAACTGGTATCCAAGTCCATGCGCGGATTCACGGACTATTTCCCGGGACTGTGGGAGAAGGAGGGCATCGCCGTGGCGGTGGTGATCTTCACCTTGCCGTTCGGAATCCTGTGGGTGTTCAACAAGATCGTGCCGTTGTTCCCGGACGCCGTGTCCCGCGACTAGAACCCAACCCCGATCCCCAGCAACAGGTGCAGTGCGAGGCTGCGCACCCGTGCTTCGCCCCCGTCGATGTCCACGGCAGCCCAGCCGGCGATGAACTGGGCGTCGGCCGCGATCAGGACGTGCCGTCCCAGGGCGTGTTCCCATCCCGCGCCGAGCAGAACCGCCGGGCCGCCGACCTTGTAGCCGTCCTGATGGTATTCGCCGAGTACGATGGACTCGGCGTCGGGGATCACGATCCCCAGACCCATGCGGGGCTGGATCGGATACGTCCTCCGCAGATAATTGGCGGTCAGGATGTTGAATCCGTGGGTGATTTCCAGGTGATCGATGTATTCGGGGTTGTTGTTCAAATACAACTTGTGATGCAGCAATTGCACCTCGAAACCGTCATCCGCGCGCTGCCAGCGCAATCGAAGCGCCCAGTAGAACGGCTGCTGCATTGGCCGGGTCTCCCAGGTGGCCCGGTGCCGGACCGATCCCAGATCCACGTGGTGCACCGTGAGGCGACTCGGCAGATTCAGTGCCGCTCCGCCGAAACCCTGCACGACCACGGCGCCGTCCAGCCCGCCACGTGGTCGCCTCTGGGCCTGCGCGGTATCTGCATGCGCCGATAGCACCAAACCTGTCGCCAGGAGACAACCCCAGGCCCGGAAGCTACTGAATGCTGATATCATCGACCCCAGCACCTAAAGTTCCCCGGCTGCAATTAATTAGAGAATCCTTGTCCGCCGAGTGTTATCATTACGCATCGCACGGAGCGGAGCTTCACGAAGGAACGAACCGGCTCATAAGGTAACACATCTCGCCCGGGGGGATTGTCGTCATGCTCAGGGAAGTCCGAAACGTTCCGGTTTCGAACGACTACGATCAGCTCGATCTCCGCTACGATGCCGAGCACAAGGCGCTCTGGTATTACGTCACGCCCCGCCTTCGCCCTTGTTTCAACAGCGATCTGCTGCGCGAATTGCGCACATTCCAGCACGATCTGGCCCAGGTCAATGCAGCGGCTCTCGAGCAGGGCTGTCCGTTGCCGATCCGCTACACCGTGTTCGCCAGCGGTGTACCCGGGGTATTCAACCTCGGCGGTGATCTGGCTCTGTTCTCCCAGCTGATTCTCGACCAGAACCGCGAAGGCCTGCTCCGCTACGCCACCGCCTGCATCGACGTCCTCTATCCCAACGCAGTGGCGTTCAACCAGCCGATGACCACCATTTCGCTGGTGCAGGGCGATGCCCTGGCCGGCGGCTTCGAGGCCGCCATCTCCAGCAATGTGGTCATCGCCGAGCGCAGCGCGCGATTCGGCCTGCCCGAGGTCCTCTTCAACCTCATTCCGGGCATGGGCGCCTACACGTTCCTGATCCGGCGGGTCAGTCCCGATGTGGCCGAGCAACTCATTCTCAGCGGACAGATGCTCAGCGCCGAACGCATGCTCGAGCTACGCCTCATCGACGAGGTCGTGGACGACGGGGAGGGCGAAGAGGCCGTGACCGCCTACCTCGCCAGCCATCACAAGCGGGCCAATGCCCAGGCCGCCTTGAATCGCGTGCGCCAGCTGGTCAATCCGATCACCTACGACGAGTTGATCGCCGTGACCCGTATCTGGGTGGATGCCGCGCTCCAGCTTTCCGAGCGGGATCTGAGGGTGATCGCGCGGATCGTTCGGGCCCAGAACCGGAGTTTCCTGGCCGACGACGAGCCGCGGGCCATGGAGGCCCACGGTTAGCCCTGCCTCCTTATCCGCTTCCTATGCAGACGGGCCCGCCGGGCCCGTTTTGCGTTTCCAGGGCAATTCGAGGTTCATTTCCCCTCCAACCTGCCGATACCTACCGAGAATCGCGAATTCGGGTCGTTCACTCCTTGACTGAGGATTGATCCGTCGTGCCGAACATACCGGTCATGACAGTCGACGAAGAGAAATCCCAGAGCCGCGCGAGGCTCGCCATCTGTGCAGTCTCGCTGGTGGGATTCTCCGCCATCGTGGCAACTCAGGAGCTCCAGCCGCGAACCCTTGCCCAGGGATTCGCGACCATCGTGGGCTACCTGACGTTCGCCGTGGCCTGGCACGGGTGGGTCACGCGGCAGCCGCGGCGCTTTCCCCATCGTCGCTACCTGTCCATGACCGCCGACATCAGCATCATGGTCTTCTGGATGCATCTGGGCGACCGCTACGTCACGTCGTACTACCCGATCTTCCTCTGGGTCATCGTGGGCAACGGCATCCGTTTCGGCCCGCGATTCCTGGTCAGCGGCCTCGCCCTCGGCGCCCTGGGCTTCGGTTCGTTGCTGGTCTTCGACGCCTACTGGACCGAGAACCTGGGCCTCGGCCTGGGACTGCTGCTCGGCGTTGTCGTGCTGCCCGTGTTCTTCCTCACCGTGCTGCGGCGCCTGCAGGCGGTCTCCCGCCTGGAGGTCGAACTCGCCAAATCGCGCCTGGCCGACCGCGCCAAGGATCAGTTCCTGGCTGCCATGAGCCACGAGTTGCGTACGCCCATGAACGGCGTGCTGGGCATGGCCGAGCTGTTGCAGGACTCGGAGCTGAACCATGAGCAGCGCGAGCAGGTGAACATCATCACCCGCTCGGTGGACTCGTTGCTGAACATCATCAACGACATCCTCGACTACTCCAAGATCACCGCCAACCGCCTCGTGCTCGAGTCGACCCCCTTCGACCTGAAGCAGGTCCTCACCGACGTGTACCTGCTGCTCGGCCCGACCGCCGAGGACAAGGGCATCGAGCTGTTCTTCAAGTTCCCCAACGGCGTCCACACCAGCTTCAAGGGCGACCCCACCCGGGTCCGCCAGATCGCGTTCAACCTGGTGGGCAACGCCATCAAGTTCACCGGCGAGGGCCGGGTCGTCCTCGCGTGCAAGGTGGAGACCAACGGCGACCGCGGCCACGTCGCCCTCGAGGTCACGGACACGGGTATCGGAATTCCGCCCGAGAGGCAGAGGGCCATCTTCGACGTGTTCGAGCAGGTCGACAACTCCGTCACCCGCAAGTACGGCGGCTCGGGGCTGGGCCTGGCGATCAGCCAGCAACTGGCCGGGATGATGGACGGCGAGATCTCGGTGCGGTCGGAGGTCGACAAGGGTTCGACCTTCACCGTGAAGATGAAGCTCGAGACCTGCGAGGCCGCCAAGCCCAAGCCCAAAGGTCGGCGTGGCGACCTGCCGAACTACGACCTCCACGCGCTGGTGGTGGAAGACAACCCCTTCAACCAGATGGTCACCCGCAAGACCCTGACCAAGCTGGGCATCACCGCGGACATCGCCGAGAACGGGGCCGTCGCCCTCGAGATGCTCGAGGAACGACGATACGCCCTGGTGTTCATGGACATCCGCATGCCGGTGATGGACGGCTACGAGGCCACGCGCCGGATCCGCGCGCGCAGCGACGCGGTGGCGAACATCCCCATCCTGGCGCTCACCGCGGAGGCCACGGCCAAGGCGCGCGAACGCTGCCTCGCTGCCGGCATGGGTGGTTATCTGGCCAAACCGGTGCGGATCGACGGGATCGTGGCGGCCATCGACGCGTGTCTGGCGGCGGGGGTGCCCGGGCCCGCGGTCGAGGCCACGGACCAGCCCGAGCCCGAGCCGGAAACCGTCGGCACGCCCTAGGCTCCCCCCACGCTCAACCCGACTACTCGTCCGCGTCCTGATCCGGCTGCGTCTCCGACGACCAGTCCGTCTGCTCCACCGAATGCAGGGCGTCGCCTCCGGTCGCCGCCAGGTCCCGCTGCGCGACCCGCTCCTCGTAGATGTGCACATCCCGCTGCGGGAACGGAATCGAGACGCCCTCCTCGTCGAAGCGCATCTTCACGGCGCGGGTCACGTCCCAGTGCACTTCCCAGTAGTCGTCGGTCTTGACCCACGGGCGCACCACGAAGTCCACCGAGCTGTCGCCCAGATTGTGCAGGCGCACCATCGGCTCGGGATCGTCGAGCACCCGCTCGTTTCTGGCCAGGATCTCCTCGAGGATCTTCTCGGCCTTGGGGATGTCGTCGCTATAAGAGATTCCGAAGACCAGGTCCACGCGGCGGATGCTCTGATCGGTGACGTTCTTGATGATGTCGCCCCAGATCTTGGAGTTGGGCACCACCAGCTTCTGGTTGTCGAGGGTGAGGATGCCGGTGGACACCAGGCTCATCTTCTCCACCTTGCCGAAGGCGCCGGCCACGTCCACGAGGTCGCCCACGTCATAGGGCCGGTTGACGAGGATCATCATGCCCGCTGCGAGGTTGGAGAGGCTGTCCTGCATGGCGAAGCCCAGGATGAACCCCACCACGCCGAAGCCGGCGAGCAACGGTCCGAGGCTGATGCCCAGCTGTGATAGGCCGATCATGAAGGCCAGGGCCATGATCACGTTGTACGACGAGGTGACGATCATGTGGCGCAGGAGCTGCGACAGATTGACGTTGCCGCGCTCGAGGGCCTTTTCCACCGCGCGCCTCACCAGGCGGGCGAGGATCCGGCCCACGAAGAGGACCGCCAGGAAGACCAGCACCTTCACCAGCAGGGTCGGGCCACTCTCGGCGAACCAGTTGACGAGGCTCTCCCAGGCCCGCCGGACCAGGCTGGCGGTGACCTTGGCATCGAGCAGGCCGCTGGTGAAGTCCTGGGTGATGGTGACCAGCTGAGCGCGATAGTGCTCGGTGGCGAGACCGGCGGTCTCCATGAGTTTGAGCGTAGCGTCGAAGCTGGCCGTGTCGCGCTCGATGCTCTTGGCGACCGCGGTGGAGAGGGCGATCAAGTCGCCGTCGCCGGGGGTCTCGCTGCGAAGCTGAGCCAGTTCCTCGGCCCGCACCCGATCCAGCTTGAGCCGGCCAGACAGGTCGTCGGCGCGGGTCCGCAACAGGAATGTATAGACCGATTGGGCGGCGGTGGTGTCCTGGCCGAGGACGGCCATCTTGTGCAGGTGCGTTCCCCCCATGGCGAATACCGAGTCCAGGCGCTGGGAGACGCGTCCGATGCGGTTCTCCAGCCGTGACCGCTCGGCAGCACCGACCTCCTGGCGCTGGGCGCGGGATGCGTCGACTTCCACGGTCAGCTCCCTGACCAGTTCCCAGACGTGGGGCGTGATCACCTCGTAGGCCTGGGTCACCCGGTCACGCAACTCGGCCTGGGCGCCGCCATCCTCCAGCTCCAGCAACGCGTCGGCCAGCTCGTGGACGTCGGCCATGACCGCTTCGCGCCGATCGAAGCGTTGCAGGCGCAGGACCAGGCTGTCTTCGCGACTGGCCGTGGCGAGGCGCTCGCCATAGTAGTCGATGGCGACGATGTCCTCCTGGATGCCCGCGAGCAGGTCGGACGCTCGCTGACCCACCTCCGCAGCCGGCATCTCGGCGAAGAGCTGCCGGGCGGTCGGCTGGTCCTGGGCCGCAGCCGTGGCAGTCAGGAGCAGCATCAGCGCCAGGACCGTGAGGAATGATCTCTGCATGGTGTATCCCTTCATCTCGCTACATCGACAGTTTCATCAATCCAGCCATGCCACGCGTCATCCCGCTCGGGGGCGGTAGCAGGGCGTCCAGTTCTTCGGTGGTGTCGACCCATTCGCACAGGCCCGGCAGCAGAAGAAAATCAAGGAAGCCGTAGAGCGCCTGCCAGCCGCTCATGAGCACCTGGACCTCGCCGTCCATCACCATGCTGCGGTAGTCCATGTTGGTGCTGCCCACGGTGAAGTAGTAGATCAGTTCGTCGCGCTGCTCGGGCGTTA
>PIVY01000622.1 GCA_003353795.1 bacterium | reverse complement strand
TCGACAGCGCGCAGGCGGACTGGGGATTCGTCGAGATCGACCTCGCATCCTACATCGGCGAGACCATTCACGTGGCCTTCCGCTACGTGGGCGGCGACACCGACCACTGGTGGATCGATGACGTGCGCCTCAACGCGCCCAAGGAGCACGACCTGGCGGCCCTCGCCATCGCGACCGACGGCGACACCTGGCAGACCGGCCGCGAGATCTCGCCGCAGCTCACGGTGGCCAACACCGGCGCCAACACCGAGTCCTTCATCGCCAACCTGGTGATCGAGCACGACGGCGCGGTGGTCTACGACGAGGCTGTCCCGGTGGCGAGCCTCGAGGTCGATGCCGAGACCGTGGTGGACTTCCCCTCCTTCGTCTGCGAGACCGGCGACTACCGCTTCACGGCAACCGCCGAGCTCGCGGCCGACGGCTACCAGCCCGACAACGAGCTGACCGCCGACGTCGTCTGCTACACCGGCCAGCGCACGCCCCTGGGCATCCTCTTCACCAACTGGGCCTGCGGCCCCTGCGTCGCCGCCAACGGGGCCCTCGACGCCTGGTACCCGCAGCAGGGCGACTCGGCCAGCCTGATCCGCGTCCACGTCTGGTGGCCGGCAGCCAACGATCCCATCTACATGGCCAACATGGAGCAGGCCGAGTACCTGTACGATATGTGCCCGCTCGACGTAACCGGCGTGCAGACCCTGTACATGGAGAAACAGGTCAAGGTTATGGAGGACGGGACCTGGA
>PIVY01000295.1 GCA_003353795.1 bacterium | reverse complement strand
TGATCAAGGCGGCACGGTGGCTGCACAGGGTACGGGCGACCGGTACGGCGGGGGCGGCGACGGTGACCAAGGCAGCACGGTGGTCGCACAGGGCACGGGCGACCGGTACATGGGCGACCGGTACGGCGGGGACGGCGCCGGTGATCAAGGCGGCACGGTGGCCGCACAGGGCACGGGCGACCAGTACGACGGGGACGGCGACGGTGATCAAGGCGGCACGGTGATTGCACGGGGCACGCGCGACCAGCCCGGTGAGGTCGGCGACGGTAATCGAGGCGGCACGGTGATCGCAAAGGGCACGCACGACAACACAGGCGTCAAGGACGACAAGAATGACGGGAACGACAATGAAACGGAAGCGGGTATGCCTTAAGTTTCGGACGCGGGCGGAGTCCAAGACGATGGCCTGGAACTTCGGTTGGTGTAGTGTCATCTGGCTCGGTCGCCATTGTTTCGGTTTATCGACAGGTCATGGGCCTTAAACGGCGCATGAACCGAATCAGTGGCGGCTGCGCGGCGATACACATGCGCAGAGATGTCATAGTTCAAATTATCAAGGGCCAAGAAATACCGAGTGTTTTGTTTGTTTCTTTGGTTGTCTCAAGTCGGGAATGGGGGGAATGTCGACTGGTAGGTTTGTGTGCGATTGGTCGAGACTGGTGGGTGGGTCTGATTGGTGGATGACCCGAGCACGGAGCATGATCGGGTGGCGATATCCACAACCTTTTCTTTTTTCTTTTTTCAAGGGGCGTGGTTCACAGTCAACCTTCCGCACACGGTGTCTTTCGTCGACCAATTCGGGTGGGTCGGTGGAATATTGGTGTGTACTCTCGGATAATTCGTAGAATTCGAGGTGCGTGCGGTGGGTTGAGTTGGGAACCATGTTGAGCACGTTGGCGCGAGATGACGAGGAAGACGACATCATCGTGCAGCTCAGAAATGTTCGTCACATGGTCGAGTCGTGGCGCGAGGAGATGGCCAACGGCGAGGCCCTCGCCAGTGACAAATTCCTCAAAATTACCGTGGTCCGGACCTTTACCACGGCGTGTCGGCGGGGGATTCCGCTGGAGGACGACGAGATGGAGGTAGTCGCGTTGAAGGATGCCACGGATTTTCTGAGCTCTATGAAACGAGTCCCTGAGATTAATTTTGGTGACTTCGAGGATGAGAATAACGGCGACGACGGTGACGCGGCGCGTACAGCGCGCGCGTTGGATTACGATTGGCAGGCAAGGGTACAAAAGCGCGTGACGGAGATAGCTGAGGCCAGGGCGGTGAGGAGGTACGCTGCCGAGAATGCCCGGCGGGCGGCGGCGGTGAGGGAGTACGCTGCCGAGGAGGCCCGGCGGGCGGCGCAGGCGAAGGCGCAACGGGCGGCCGAGGTGAGTGCACCGATACTAGGGCTGCGCAGCTGCCTCAAAGGCGCGAGAGATGCCGATGAGGAGAAGGTGCCGCGTGTGGCGGGGGAGAAGACGCGAGCGAATGAGCGGCGGGCGGTCGGGGGGAAGCAGCCGAACGCGCAGAGTCTGGCCGAGGCAAAGGCCAACGCGCAGCAGCTGGCCGTGGAGAAGGGGAAGGCGCAGGAGCTGACTATGGCGAAGGCAAAGGCGGAGGCCAAGGCACAGCAGATGGCCATGGAGAAGGTGAAGGCGCAGGCATTGGAGAAGGAGACGCGGGATACCGGGAAGTTGCTGCGGTCTGCGTTGGGGGGAGGGGTTGCGGAGGGCATGGCGGCGGCGACGCGGGAGGCCGAGGAGACGAGGCGCCAGGCGACGATGGCACAGGCCCGTGTCGCTAATGAAGCGGCGGCGCAGGCGACAGCGGCACGGCTGGCGGCCGAGGTGAATGCGCAGCAGCTGGCCGTGGAGAACGACAAGGCGCGGCGGGCGGCCGAGGTGGAGGCGAGGGAGGAGGAGGAAAGGGAGCAGGAGCTATGCACGAACAAACCGGCATCGTTGAAGGTTGCGGCGGAAGAGGTACGTATCGCGGATGAAGGGACAGCGAGGGCGGAGGCATCAAGGCTCGCGGCTGCGGCCGAGAGGGAGACGAAGGCGCAGCGGGCGCGGAAGTTAGCGGCGACGGCGCGGCTCGAGCGCGCGAGGGAGGCGGTCGCGTTAAAGGTGGAGGCGTGGCGCTTGACGAAGGGGGAGGCGGCGGAAAGGGCGCGATGCCTCAACGAGGGAATCGAGGCTCAGTGGAAAGCCGGGGCGGCGGAGGATTCGCGCTCGGCAGCCGGGGCTGCGGCTATGTTGGACGCCGAGATCGCGGAGGAGGAGGCGGAGATAACGGCGGCGGCGGAGGCGGCGGCGGCGGAGGCGTCGGCTGCTGCTGCGCTTGCGGCCGCTTCCGAAGCGCGGCGGGTGGCCGAGATTGAGGCGCAGCGGTCGGCCGAGAAGAAGGCGCAGCGGCATGAGAAGGTGAGTCGGAAAGCTGAAGAGAAGGAGGCAGCGGCATCAACGGCGCGTGCGCAGGCGGATGCGGAGGCGAATTTGGCGGCGAAGGAGGCCTCGACGGCGGCCGCCGTCGCAGAATACTTCAAAATTGTGGCGGCGACTCGCGCTTTGGCTGCGGAGGAGGCGAAGGTCGATGAAGAGGCGGCGGGGGCGGAGGAGGACCGGGTGGTGGCTGTGGAAGCGGCGAGGGCGGATGAGACGCGGACCGTGGCTGCAGAAGCAGCGAGGGTGGCCGAGGAGAGGGTCGTGGCTGAGGACGCGGCGAGGGCGGCAGCGGCGGCGGCGGACGAGGCGAGGACCGCAGCTGAGGCGGCGATGAGGACAGAGGAGTCAAGGGTCGCGGAGATTGCGAAGGCGGAGGAGGACCGCGTCGCTGCTAATGCAGCGGCGGGGGAGGAAGCGTCGAGGCTAGCGGATGCGGCGCATGCGGAGGCAGTGGGGGTTCGCATCGAGGCTGAGGCAGCGGCACGGCCGGAAGCGGCAGGGGTTGCGGGCGAGACGGCGGCGACAGCGGAGCACCGCCCGAAGAAACGCGGCCGCCGGTTTTTCTTCATGCTGCCGAAGGCCTTGCGAGCATTGGCCTGGCTACGGCGACGGCGAGAGGGGTCGGTCGGGG
>PIVY01000294.1 GCA_003353795.1 bacterium | reverse complement strand
ATCTTCATGGCCTGGGCTCAAGCGGCGCTTCAGCCTCGTCCCCAACCTCGTCAAGGTCGTCCAGGCCTACGCGAAGCACGAGAAGGACACGCTCCCCGTCTGGGCCCCGCGCGGTCCCTACAACATCGGCGGCCGCATTACCAGCATCGCCGTCGACCCGCGCGACGGGAATACCGTCTACGCCGGCGCGGCCGAGGGCGGCGTCATGCGGAGCACCAACGCCGGCCAGTCCTGGACCATGACCTCCGACTACGAGGCATCTCTGGCCATCGGCGCCGTCGCTCTCGATCCGGTGAACCCCGACATCGTCTACGCCGGCACCGGCGAGGTGAACCCCGGCGGCGGCTCGGTGGCCTACGGCGGCACGGGCCTCTATCGCTCCGACGACCAGGGTGACCACTGGACCAGTATCGGCCTGGAAAACAGCGGCTCCATCGGTCGCATCGTCATCGACCCCACCGACACCGACCGCATCTTCGTGGCCGTCATGGGCCATCTCTGGTCCGGCGGCACCGATCGCGGCGTCTACCGCACCGAGGACGGCGGCGCCACCTGGGAGAGGGTCCTGTACGTGGCTGAGACCACCGGCTGCGTCGACCTCATCCAGCGTCCCGACCAGCCCGACGTGATCCTCGCGGCCATGTGGCAGCGCGAGCGCACCCCCGAACGCTACGATTACGGCGGCCCGAACTGCGCGGTCTGGCGGACCACCGACGGCGGTGACAACTGGAGCATCGTGGGCGGCGGCCTGCCCACTCCCAACAGCAACGACGGCCGCATCGGTCTGGCCATCTGCCAGAACCAGCCCACCCGCATGTACGCCGTCTACGCCGACCGCACCGGCTACTTCGATGGTCTCTACCGCAGCGACGACGGCGGCACGACCTGGTCGACCACCAACGACGGCGCCCTGAGCAACGTCTTCGCCAGCTACGGCTGGTGGTTCGGCAACGTGCGCTGCCACCCCGACAATCCCGACAACGTGTTCGTGTTCGGTCTCGATTTCTACCGGTCGCTCACCGGCGGCGCAAGCTGGAGCGAGACGTCCGGCGGCATGCACGTCGACCACCACGGCATGCAATGGGGCCCGGCGCCAGCCCGCGTGATCTACGAGGGCAACGACGGCGGCGTGTACCGCAGCACCAACGGCGGCTCCCAGTGGACGCTGCTTCCGGACCAGCCCATCACCCAGATCTACCGCCTCGGTCTCGACGCCGGCAACCCGAACGCTCTCTACTTCGGCGGCCAGGACGTCTCCACCAACCGCACGCTCAGCGGCAACGTCGACGACTATCAGACCATCTTCGGCGGCGACGGCTTCCAGCCCCTCGTGCACCCCGAGAACAGCAGCCGCATCTGGGCCCAGTACCAGTACGGGCAGGTCTATTACTCCAGCAACAACGCCGGCTCGTTCAGCTACGCCACCAACGGCATCGGCGGCAGTGACCGCTCCGGCTGGAACGCGCCCCACGTGCAGGATCCCACAGATCCCGACACCCGCTACTTCGGCACCAACAAGCTCTATCGCAACGTCGGCAACACGAGCTGGACCGCCATCAGTCCCGATCTTACTGGCGGTGAGCACCAGGGACAGAACGGCCAGGTCAACGGCACGCTCACGGCCATCGGCGTGTCGCCGGTCGACGGAAACGTCATCGTCACCGGCAGCGACGACGGCCGGGTGTTCGTCACCACCTCGGGCGGCGGCCTCTGGAACAACCGCTCGGCCGGACTGCCGCAGCGCTGGATCACCAGCGTGACCGGCGATCCTTTCGTGCGCGAGACCATCTATGTCACCGTCAGCGGCTTCCGCTGGGACGAGCCGCTGCCGCACGTCTTCAAGTCCACTGACCTTGGCGCCACCTGGGTGCCCATCGCGGGCAACCTGCCCGAGGCGCCGGTGAATGACCTTCTCGCGCATCCGGTGTTCCCGGACATGCTGTTCGTGGGCACGGACGTGGGCGTCTATCAGACCGTCGACGGCGTCCAGTGGTCGCCGGTTGCCCCGGAACTGCCCAACGTGGTGGTCAACGACCTCGCCTGGGATGCCGGCAACGAAGAACTCCTTGCCGGGACCTACGGTCGCAGCATCTACGCGGTGGCGGTCATGAACTCGACGCCCGTCCCCGATCAGGTCGACCTGGCCGGGCTCGGAATTCTGCGACCCGCTTTCCCCAACCCCAGCAGCGGCGGCACCACCCTCGCCTGGGATCTGGCGCGTGGGGGAGAGGTCACCGCCGAGGTTTTCACCGTGAGCGGCCGGCGAATGTGGCGGACAACCGTGGGCGGCATGGCCCAGGGTCCGGGTTCGCTGTTCTGGGACGGCCGGGATCGCGACGGCCGACCGGCCGCGGCTGGGGTGTACCTGGCGCGAGTGAGCGTGGACGGGAAGGTGCTGGGGCGGCAGACCGTGGTGCTGACGCGGTAGAACGTGAGGCCCCGGGGGGCGGACTCCCCGGGGCCTCTGTTTTCATGGCCTACCGGAACAGATCCTTCACGCCACTCAAGCTCTTCGGCTCCGTGCGCACCGGCACGTCGTACGACACCAGTTCCGCCCACTCCATCTCCATGCCCGGCAACAACTGCCGCACCGGGCCCACGCCCGGCGCGATGTCCGCGTACCAGCAGCGGAACACGTGGAACTGGCCGGCCGGTACGGTGATGTCGTCCTCGCCGGTCCAGCTCACGGTCGTGGGTCCGTTCTTCGCCGGATGCCATTCCTGCGCCTCGTAGCCCATCTGCCACGAATCGCCGACCACGGGCGGCAACTGCACGTAGGTCCAGGCGGGCAGGAACTCCCAGAATCCGATCTCGGGGTGGTAGCTGCCGCCGATGCGGATCACGTCGCCGTCGGCATCGACGAGGGTGTAGTAGACGAAGTCGGTGATCGGCCCGTCGTCTTCCTCGATCACGTAGGCGACCGGCCAGGCGGTCTGGCCAAGGATCTCGGTCTGCGGCTGGACCGTCACCGTGACGTCCGAGGTCTCGGTGCGGTAGATCCACTGGGCGCCTTCGACGAGGGGATACCAGTCCTGGGCGACGGTGGGCGGGACGAAGGCGGCGAGGAGC
>PIVY01000148.1 GCA_003353795.1 bacterium | reverse complement strand
AACCGCCCCAGATACATGAACGCGGTGTAATCACTCACCCGCGACGCCTGCTGCATGTTGTGCGTCACGATGAGGATCGAGTACTCCCCGCGCAGCTCGTCGATCAGCTCCTCGATCTTGCTGGTGGCGATGGGATCGAGCGCCGAGCACGGCTCGTCCATGAGCAGCACCTCGGGCTCGGCCGCGATGGCCCGCGCGATGCACAGCCGCTGCTGCTGCCCGCCCGACATACCCAGGGCGCTCTCCCCCAGGCGATCCTTCACTTCGTCCCACAGCGCCGATCCGCGGAGCGATCGTTCACACACCTCGCGCAACACGTTGCGATTCCCCTCGCCATCGATGCGTAGCGGGTAGACCACGTTCTCGAAGATCGACATGGGGAACGGATTCGACTTCTGGAAGACCATCCCCATGCGCCGGCGCAGCTCGATCACGTCCACGGAGCGGCCATAAATCGAATCGCCGCCCAGCAGCATGTCGCCCTCGATGCGCACCGAATCGATGAGGTCGTTGAGGCGATTCACCGAGCGCAGGAGCGTCGACTTGCCGCAACCCGAGGGGCCGATGAGTGCGGTGACCTTACCGCGGGGTACGGGCATGGAGACGTTGAACAGCGCCTGCTTCTGGCCATACCAGAGATTGAAATCCTGGACCTCGAGCACCGCGTCCTCCGCCAGCAACTCCGGATGGACGGCACTGTCGACCTGCGCGCCGGCAGCGATGGCTTCGAGACGGCTCTCGCCGCTGGTGAAGTCGCGCGAGTTGCGGATCGCTCGGGTCTGCATCTGGGCTTGCATGTCTTTCTCCTCGCTCATGGCACCCTAGAACTGCGATGCGACGAACTTGCGGCGCAACCGGGTTCGCAGCCAGATGGCTGCCAGGTTCAGGGCGGTGATGATGCCGATCAAGAGCAGCGTCGTGGTGAAGACCATGGGCTTGGCAGCCTCCGAGTTCTGGCTCTGGAAACCCAGATCGTAGATGTGGAAGCCCAGGTGCATGAAGCTGCGCTCGAGATGGATGAACGGTGGGACGCCGTCGATGGGAAGCTCGGGCGCCAGTTTCACCGCGCCCACGAGCATCAGCGGGGCGACCTCGCCCGCGCCGCGCGCCATGGCCAAGATTGTGCCGGTCATGATGCCGGGCATGGCGCGCGGCAGGACGATGCGCTGGATCGTTTGCCACTTGGAGGCTCCGCAGGCGTAGCTGCCCTCGCGCATGGAGCCGGGCACCGCGGCCAGCGCTTCCTCGGTGGCCACGATCACCACGGGCAAGGTCAGGAGCGCCAGGGTGAGCGAGGCCCAGAGCAGGCCGCCGGTGCCGAAGGTGGGGTTGGGCAACTTGGCGGCGAAGAACGCCTGGTCCATGGCGCCGCCCACGATGTAGCTGAAGAATCCCAGGCCGAACACGCCGAACACGATGCTCGGCACGCCGGCCAGATTGTTGATGGAGATGCGCACGATGGACACCATGGGTCCAGCTTTGGCGTACTCGCGCAGGTAGAGCGCGGCCAGCACGCCGAAGGGCACCACCAGGACGGTCATGATGAGGGTCATCACCACGGTGCCGAAGATGGCGGGGTAGACGCCGCCCTCGCTGTTGGCCTCACGCGGTTCGCCGGTCAGATACTCCTTCCAGCGCGAGATGTAGAGGCGCAGTTTTTCACCGGTGTTGATCCTGTTGGCCGGGTAGGCGCGCACGATATCGCCGAGGGCGATGTCGGTCTCGTTGCCGTCGCCCGTGCGCAGGCGGAGGGTGTGGCGACGGTTCTCGGCCCGGAGCTCTTCGATCTGGCGGGTCAGGTCGCCGAAGGCCTGGCTCAGCTCCACCTCGACGTTGCGCGCCGCGAGGTCGGCGGCCAGCCACTGCGGCGAATCCGGACCATGGTCGAGCTCGGCCTTGCGCGCGGCGAGGCGGGCCTGCTCGAGGCGGTGATTCAGGCGCGCCACCGCGTGTGTCTCCAGGTGGCGTTGCTTGGCGAATCGCTCGCGGACGTCGGGATGGTGCCGCTGGAACTCGGCCCAGACGGCTGCCGGCTGATCGGTCGTGATCTCGCCGTCGACCAGATAGGCTACAGGCTCGCCGAAGAAGCGGCCCCAGCTCAGGCGCTCCAGCACCAGCGCCCACTCTGGATAGGATTCGCCATCGGGCGCCAGGTCGTGATCGCTGACCCAGTTGAAGTGTTCGGCGGTGAGTTCGAAGTTTCCCGACCGCACCAGTCGGCGCCGCAATCGGCCCTCGCCGGCGGCCATGGCGGACTCGGCGGCGGCCAGGGCGCCGGCATCGAGGCCCGCGAGCAGCGATGGATCCGGCTCGAATGCATCCTCGCGGGTGACCTCGCCCCAGACGGTCCGACCATCCAGCGTGGTGAGGCTGACCACCGGCGTGGGCCAGAAGGTGCGCAGCCCCTGCCAGAACACGAGGGTCAGAAGACCGACGATCATCACGCACGCGAGCACCAGGCCGCCGCCGGTGAGCCAGAGCATGGGCTCGCCTTGAGCCAGCACGGAGGTGACCACGCGCGACTGGCCGACGCGACGTTTACGGCGGGGCGGCGGCGAGGGCGAGGCGCCGCCGGCATCCGCGGATCCGGTCACGGTCTTGATGGCGTCGGTGCTCATAGCTCGAGCGACTTCTTGCGGAAACGGATGCGAACCGCTTCGGCGGCGGTGTTGAGGACGAAGGTCATCAGGAACAGCGTGAGCGCGGCCAGGAACAACGTCCGGTAGTGGGTGCTGTTCTGCACGGCCTCGGGCAACTCGACAGCGATGTTGGCCGACAGGGTGCGGAAGCCGTTGAAGATGTTCCACTCCATCACCGGCGTGTTGCCCGCGGCCATGAGCACGATCATGGTCTCCCCCACGGCGCGGCCGAGGCCGATCATCATGGCCGAGAAGAGACCACTGGTGGCCGGTGGGATGATCACCCTGATCGCGGTCTGCCACGGTGTCGCGCCGGCGCCGAGACTGGCGGCGCGCAGGTGGTTGGGCACCGCCGAGAGGGCGTCCTCGCTGATGGTGTAGATGATGGGGATGATGGCGAAACCCATGACCACGCCCACCACCAGGGCATTGCGCTGAACGTAGGTGTCGACGAAGCTGCCGCGGGGGTCGAGCCCCGCCGTGGACAGCAGTCCGGAGAGCAGCCAGGCAAGGGTCACCGCGGCAGCCGTGCTGGCCAGGAATCGGCTCAGGTCCACCAGGCCGAACTGCAGCCGCGACCAGCGGTGGCCCGACTTGCGCAACCAGGTGTCCACCACCTGGGAGTTGAAGACGAAGACCACCAGGCCCGATATCGGCAGCAGCACCAGCAGCCAGGCCCCCGTGCCGGTGCCGACCTGACCGTCGAGCCAGGCCACCATGTCGCCGGCGAAGATCGTGCGCTCGAGTGCCGGCCCCAGAACGGCCGCCAGATAGAGACCGGCAGGCAAGGCCAGGAACATGGCCGGAAGCTTGAAGCTCGCCAGCCGAAGCGCCGCCTCTCGAGGCAGCAACTGCCAGAGATAGGCACCCAGCAGGAAGCAGAACGGCAAGGTCACGAATGAGGCCAGGGTCTGGGGAACCAGCGTCTCGAGGAACGGCGCGAACACCAGCGCGGCCAGGAAACCCAGGACCACCGACGGCAGGCTGGCCATGAGCTCGATGGTGGGCTTGATGCGGGCCTTGGCCCGGGCATGCAGGAACTCCGAGGTGTAGATGGCCGCGAACCAGGCCAGGGGCAGACCGATGAGCAGCGAGTAGAACGTGGCCTTTATGGTGCCGAAGATCAGCGGCACGAGACCGTACTTCGGCTCGAAGCTGTCGGTGGCCGCGGACGACTGCCACACGTGGGCCGGCTCGCCGTAACCCTCGTACCAGACCGGCCGCACCAGCGAGGCCCAGCTGGTCTCCGGGTGCGGGGCGTCGATGCGCCAGATCTTCGCCGTCGTGTCCACCAGGGTGAGCATCACGTCGTCGCGCGGGCTGAGCGCGAGGACGGCCACCGGCTCGTCACTCACGGTCACGGCGGCGAGGCGCTGGTCGCTGGTGATGTGGTAGAGCGCCGCGGTGCCGTCGGCGAAACCGGCGGCCACCATGCGGGTACGGGCCGAGGCGGTCAGGCTCGTGGCCACCGACTCGATGCCGGGCAAATCGTGGGCCAGTTCCAGGGAGGTGCCGTCGCCGTCCTGGCGGCGCGAATCCTTGACACGAAACCAGACCCGGACCCGCCCCAGGTCGTCGCCCGTGACCAGAGACGCCTTGCCGATCTGGAAGCTGATGGCCGTGAGGCGGTGGCCATCCTCGGGCACCAGATCCACTTCCCCCGCGAGTCGGGGCGCGTCGGGATCGGAGGTGTCGACGCGCACGAGGCGACCGTCGGACCAGGCCAACATGGCGTTGTCGCCGAGCCCGGTGAGCAGCAGGTGGGCCGGCGCGATGCCGTCCGCGTTCATGAGGCCGCCGGTCCCCAGGTCGAGGCTCTCACCCCGGGTGGTGACCGTGACCACGCCGGTGAGCAGATTCTTGCGGGTGCGGAGCCGCCGCACGTGCATCACGTCGGCGCCGTCGAGGGCCGCCAGGATGGGACCCGAGTTGCCGACGCTCTGGTCGACGAGCACCACCGGGCTCGCCGACAGCGCCACCGGTTCCTGGATCTCGACGGCCAGTTCGAGGTAGCGGAACTGCTGCTCCGGCGTCCGCTGTAGCGTCCCCGACCGAAACGACACGATCTCGCCAACCGCGAGGTCCTGGTATTCCGCCGGCACTGCAGAGTCAGCCACGAACGTGGTGGCGTATCCGACCGTCCCCAGCCGCACACTGCCGTCCGCGTAACCGAAAGCGCACTGGTCGTCGTCGATGCTGAATGACCAGCAGGTAAGCGCGCCGGCATCGGGAATCTCGATCCGCTTGATGACCTGTCCATCGCTCAGCCGCCGCACCCAGATGGAACCGTCCCGGTGCAGGGTCCAGGCGCTGGTGGCGTACTCATCGAGGCTCGCGTGCACCACTCGCGCCGGGGCGCCGCCCGCATTCACGACAGATTGCTCGTCCAGGTTCGGGGGCAGGAAGAGGGGAATCACCACGTAGAAGAGGAAGAGCCCGACCATGGATACGGCGACGATGCTGCCGATGCCGCCGAGCGCGATGGTCCAGCGCGCGGCCCTGTCGGCGATCAACACGGACTTCTTCGGCCGGCGCGCTCGCTTGCGGCCGGTGAAGACCTGTCCCGTGGGTTTGGCTTGCTCGGCCATGGTGCGCCTTTCGCGGGCGGTGCCGCGTGGTGAACCGTGGGGTCAACCCGCCGTGCGGGCCGACCCTGCTGCGATACCGAGTCGTCCGGCTAGATCGCCGGTTCGATCCCGACGGTGGCCAGTTCCTCGGCGGCGATGGCGCCGGTCACGGGATAGTAGCCGTCCTTGACCACGTTCATCTGTCCGTCGTGGGAGAAGATGTACTTGATGAACTCGCGACGCAGGGGATCCAGGTCGCTGCCCGGCTTGAAGTTCACGGTCAGGTACAGGAAACGGGCGAGAGGGTACTCGCCGGTGTAGGCATTGTCGGCGACCGCGGCCACAAACTCAGGGTTGCTGCCCGTGTCCACGCTCAGGGCCACCGCGCGCACGTCGGCGGTCTTGTAGCCGATGCCCGAATAGCCGATGGCGTACTTGTCCCTGGCCACCCCCTGGATCACCGCGGACGAGCCGGCCTGTTCCTTGACACTGTCCTTGTAGTCGCCCTTGAACAGCGAGTGCTTCTTGAAGTAGCCGTAGGTGCCGCTGGCGCTGTTGCGACCGTAGATGCTGATGGTCCAGTTGGCCCAATCGCCGGTCAGCCCGAGATCGCCCCAGGTCTTGATGTCCCTCTGGTAGCCGCCCTTGCGGGTCTTGGAAAAGATGGCGTCGAGCTGCTGCAGGGTAAGGCCCTGGATGGGGTTGTCCTTGTGCACGAACACCGCCAGCATATCGATGCTGGTGCGCAGGTGCGTGGCTTCGTAGCCGAACTTGTTCTTGAACTCGTCCATCTCGGCGGACTTCATGGCGCGGCTCATGGGACCGAAGTTGCTGGTGCCGCTGATGAGGGCCGGCGGCGCGGTGCTCGAACCCTTGCCCTCGATCTCGACCTGCACGCTGGGGTACATGCCCCGGAACTCCTCGGACCACAGTGCCATGAGGTTGTTCATGGTGTCCGAGCCGATGCTCTTGACGGAGCCCGAAACGCCCTTGGTCTTGGTGTAGTGGGGCAGCTTCGGATCCACGGACACACCAGCCAGCACGACCCCGGTCATCAGGGCGAGGACGCCGAGCGCGGCCAGGCCCATGACCATCCGCTTGCTCTGATTCATTGCACGCTTCCTTGTTCAGGTGACGCTCAACCCATGCCCGATGCGGGCCTCGGACGGAAGGGTAGAAGCGCCGTGTGCAATGTCTGTAAGCCGGATGTAAAAACCGGGTAAAAACGTGAGCGTGGCGTCAAGATCGCGTTAAAAATCCGCCCCCCCCCCGATCAGCGAACGGGGAGCGCCCGGAGCACGTCGCGGTCGTCGACGCGACCCACGGGATAGACGAAGGCCTGCTCATCGTAGTAGGGAGTTCTGGCGTAGAACCAGTAGCGGATGGCCCAGGGATTCGCCGCGAACTCGGGATCGGCGGCCTTGGCGGCCTCCAGTTCGTCGAGAAGGCCGGGGTCAGCGGCCACCATCTCGGTCATCATGGGCTCGATGACGTAGTCCTCCACGTACTCCACCCGGGTCAAGGCAGCGTCGAAGAACCCCCACGACAGGAAAGAATCGGGGCCGCGAGGATCCAGGGCGTGGGCGATGACCGGCGCCGCAGCCTGGGCCAGATCCACCACGACGGTACCGGCAGGATAGACCCGCGTCCGCTCCAGGTCCTCGAGTTCGAACGTCAGCGGATGCCGCCCCTCGTAGGGTTGAGAACGCCACTGGGGATCTTGCAATCGCCAGCCGCCCACGGTCAGCTCCACGGGTTCGGTGAGTCGCATCACGCGTACGCCGTGCAGTTCGAGGCGTGCGATTACCAGGTCCCATTCGGGCGGAATCAGATAGGCTTCGGGCAGGTCGGCGAACACCGACGGCCGCGGTTGGGCGTAGTGGTCCACCTCGAAGGATTCGGGACTGTCGGCATCGAACTTCATGTATGCACCGCCGCTCAGCTCACTCTCGACCTTCTCGTAGGCCACGCCCAGAAACGTGGTGCGCTCGCTCAGATCCGTCTGCTCCCAGCGCAGCGGAAACGGCTCCGCGCGGAACGCCGCCGAGGCCGAGGCCGCGTCGGCGGCCGTCGTCAATTCCATCAGACCGTGGCGATCGGCGGCCAGGTGGCTCAGCGTCGCATCGAGCATGGCCCGTGCCGACCGTACCCGCACCGAGTACGGCTTGAGCATGTGCGTCTCGATGAGCAGCCCCGGCCGGTTGCGCACCGCGGCGTAGCCCTGGCTGAAGCGCGGGCCGGCCACCCAGCTTCGCAGACCGCTGCGAGGGTCGTGCCGCTCCCGGAATCCGACGTACGGAGCGATGGGGAAGCCGGCGGCATCCATGTGCTTCTCGGCAGCGGCGAGATACTCCTCCAGCCAGCCGGTGAGGCCCGGCTCCAGGTTTCCCCAGAGCTCCAGGCCGTAGGTGAGCGGATACTGGTAATCAGCGCCGTCGGTGGAATGGATGTCCACGAAGAAGTGCGGTTGCCAGGCGGTCCACAGGCGCAACCAGGCCGCCATCTCGGGCGTGTCGGCCTTGATGTAGTCACGATTCAGATTGAGATTCTGGGCGGTCACGCGCCAGCCCATCTCGCGCGGACCGTTCTGGTTGATGCGGTTGTAGGGGCCGAACCGTTCGTGGCCGTCCACATTGAAGATGGGCACGAAGAGCACGGTGATGCCCTCGGGGCCGTCCTGCGCCAGGTCGCGGATCCAGCCCATGCCCGCGTCCTTGCCGCAGCTCTCGCCGGCGTGGATGCAGGCCTGCACCATGAGCACCGTGCGCCCCGCGCTGCGGCATTCCTCAGCGGTGAGGAGGCCGTCGCGGTCCCAGATCACCAGCGGCAGATCGCGACCTTGCGGACTGGTCCCGAAGGTGGTGAATTCCACCTGATCGCTCTGCAGGGCCAGCTGGCGGCACCAGGCCACGGTCTCGGCGTAGCGGGGCGTGCTGTCGGGGTCGCGCTCCCAGGGGGTCTCGAGGGCGGCGGCGCCGGAGGCAAGCAGGATCAGCAGGGTCAGGGTGCAGAGCATGGGCCGCATGGCGTATCCTCCCGGCGGTCGGCACGCGCGATCCGCCTCGTTTACATTTCCTTGACGAGATCTTAACCTCAGTCCCGCATTCTCTTCATATACTGCCGGTCGCGTGCGCGACCCGTTCAAGGTTGCGGTGGTGGACGAGATCCGCAAGGACCGCTTCGGCAGGGGGAACGAACCATGTCCGACGAACTGATTCTCGTGGTCGAGGACGAGGAAGACATCCAGGAGCTCCTGGAGTACACCCTGGTCAACGCCGGATACCGCGTCGACGTGACCGAGCGCGGCGAGGAGGCCCTGACCCTCGTGGACGAGCACCCGCCGTCGCTCATGGTCCTGGACCTCATGCTTCCGGGGCTGGACGGGCTGGAGGTCTGCCGCCGCCTCAAGGGATCCGACCTGACCCGTGAACTGCCGGTGATCGTGCTGACGGCCAAGGGCGAGGAAGAGGACGTGATCGCCGGATTCGAGGCCGGCGCCGACGACTACATCACCAAGCCGTTCAGCCCCAAGGTCCTGGCGGCGCGTGTGGCGGCGGTGCTGCGACGCAGTCCAGCGTCACGACCCGATGCCGAGGGCGCGCTGAACTACGGCGAGATCCGCATCCATCCCGGTCGCCACGAGGTGACCGTGGACGGCCGACTCGCGAACCTGACGCACACGGAATTCCGGATCCTCCATTTCCTGGCCTCGCGACCCGGCTGGGTGTTCAGCCGGACGCAGATCGTGCGCGGCATCCACGGCGAAGACTATCCCGTGACCGGTCGGTCCGTGGATGTGCAGGTGGCCAGTCTGCGCAAGAAGCTGGGCGAAGCATCCCGGCACATCACCACGGTCCGCGGCGTGGGCTACAAACTCGGCGAGTAACATGAATCGCAAGAGCCTGCTCTGGCACATCTTCCTGCCGTTCCTCACGGTCAGTGTGCTGTCACTGGTGCTGATCACCGCCTACACCTCGCGGTCGCTGCGCGATTTCTTCTACGATCAGACGGGACGCGATCTCGAGGACCGCGCCCGCCTGCTGCTCACGGAGATCGAGCCGGACCTCGTCCAGGGGCACCACGAGAACCTGCAGCGGTTTTGCCGGAGGATGGGCGAGGCCGCCGGTCAGCGGGTCACGGTCGTTCTGCCCGACGGCACGGTGGTGGCCGACTCGGAGGAATCGCCCGACCGCATGGACAACCACGCCCAGCGGCCCGAGATCGCCGAGGCGCTTCAGGGCGGCGTCGGCCGCTCCGTGCGGTACAGCGCCACCCTTGGACACCAGCGCATGTACGTGGCCATCCCCGTGACGGGCGGCGGCCAGCATGTGGGCGTGCTGCGGACCTCGCACTCCCTGGCCTCCATCGATCGAGCCCTTTCCGTGGTCCAGCAGCGCATCGCCCTCGGCGGCCTGCTGCTCGCCGTGGGTGCGGCCGCGATCAGCTTCGGACTGGCTCGCCGTATCAGCATCCCGCTGCGGGAGATGAAGGCGGTCGCCGAGAGCTTCGCCCAGGGTCAGCTCGGCACCCGGCTGAACACGGATGCGGACAGCGAGGAGATCGGCGCCCTCGCCGATGCACTCAACGCCATGGCTCAGCAACTCGACGACCGCATCCGCACCATCGAGAATCAGCGCAATGAACAGGAGGCGGTCCTCTCGAGCATGGTCGAGAGCGTGGTGGCCATCGACCGCGACGAAGTGATCATCGGCATCAATCAGGCCAGCTGCGATCTGCTGGGCCTGCGCGCCGACGATGCCACCGGCAAGCTGCTACCCTAGGTGTTGCGCAATCCGTATCTCATCTTCATGGCCCGCGCGGCGCTGGCCGGCGGCGGACCGGTGGAAGGCGAGGTCGTTTTCCATCGGGACGGCGACCGCCACCTCCAGGTCCACGCCACCGGCCTGCAGAGCCGCGACGGACAGCGCCTCGGCGCCCTGCTCGTGCTCAACGACGTCACCCGCATGCGCCGGCTGGAGAACCTGCGTCGCGATTTCGTGGCCAACGTCTCCCACGAGTTGCGCACGCCCATCACATCCATCAAGGGATTCGTGGAGACCCTGCTGCACGATCCCCCCGCCGATGGTAAATCGGCCGACCGTTTCCTCGGCATCATCAGTCGCCAGGCGGACCGACTGCAGGCCATCATCGACGACCTGCTCGCACTCTCGCGCCTGGAACAGGACGGCGGACCGGCGTCGCTCCGGCGAGAGGACATCCGCGTGGTGGACGTCCTGCTCGACGCGGTGAATGTCTGTACCGCCAAGGCCGGCGGTGAAAGCCCGACCGTCGATATCGCGTGTGCCCCCGACGTGCACGTGGCCGGCAATCCTGCGCTGCTGGAGCAGGCCGTGGCCAATCTGGTCGACAACGCGCTCAAGTACAGCGGCGCCGATGAGCCGGTCACCGTGGTTGCTCGACATGAAGGTGACCGGGTGACTATCGCCGTAACTGACCGGGGGCGCGGAATCGGTGTGGAACATTTGCCGCGCCTGTTCGAACGATTTTATCGGGTCGACCGGGCGCGCAGCCGCAAGCTGGGCGGCACCGGCCTCGGTCTGGCCATCGTCAAGCACATCGCCCAGGCTCACGGCGGCGAGGCCACGGTCACCAGCACTCTCGGCAAGGGCAGTACGTTCACCATCGCCCTGCCCGCCGATCTGGATCCTGAAGGATCGAACTGAATCCGAGTCGATCCGATTTGCAGTCCGGTCACCGACTGATTACATTGCCGCGCCAATGCACAGGATGCGCGACACGACGGCGGCGCCACCGGGCGCGCCGAGGAGGAACGCCATGCATCCGCATCTCGCCCCGGCCTTTCGCCGGCTGAAGAAGTCGCTGTTCACCCTGAGCGCCGCGGTGGAGGACAACCTGCACCTCGCCGTCAGGGCGGTTCTCGGCGGCGACACCGCCCTGGCCGATCAGGTCCGGGCCCGCGATCTGGAGATCGATCTCATGGAGGTCGATTTCGAGGAGGAGTGCCTCAAGATCCTGGCACTCTACCAGCCGGTGGCCATCGACCTGAGATTCGTCATCGCAGTGCTCAAGATCAACAACGATCTGGAACGGATCGGCGACCTGGCCGTGAACATCGCCGAGCACTCCGCGTCGTTCTCTGATCAGGATCAGGCCGAGACGGCGAAGATCCTGCCGACGATGGCCGAACTGGCCCAGGCCATGTTGAGGAAGAGCCTCGACGCGGTCGTCAACATGGATGCGAGTCTGGCGCGCGAGGTTCTCGCGGCCGACGACGACGTGGATTCGCGCCACCACGAGCTCACGGAAAAGCTCTGGGGCGCGATGCGAGAAGATGGAGCCCGGATCGACGCGTTGCTACCGATCATGTTCGTTTCCAAGCATATCGAGCGCATCGCCGACCTGGCCACGAATATCGCCGAAGACGCCATCTACATGGTGGACGGCGAGATCGTACGTCACGGACGACACCACGTGACTCACGAGGAGTGATGACCCCCGGAATCGGGGTCCGTGAGAGGTTTCCGGGCAACATGGTAGTTCCCGGAAACGAACCTAAAAGGACTGCAAGGAGGTCCCCCTTTGATTAAGAAGATGCTAACGACCGTCATGCTGGTGACCCTGCTGGCCACCGGATTCGCCATGGCCGGCGAGGTCCACTACAAGGTCTACGGCCAGGCTCATGTCTCCACCGAGTCGCTGAACAACGGCGACGAGTCGGACATTTTCATGTCGTCCAACAGCACCCGCATCGGCATCAAGGGCAAGTACGCCACCGACGTCGATTGGCTGAGCGTCGTCTTCCAGTACGAGAGCGAAGCCAGCTTCAACGACGAGAAGACCAACACCCTCTCCAGCCGCAACAGCTTCGCCGGCGTCAAGGGCAACTGGGGCCGCATCATCTGGGGTCGTCACGACACTCCGATGAAGACCCTGGGCCGTAAGGTCGATTTCTTCGGCGATCGCATCGGTGACTCCCGTAACGCCATCGCCTACATCGGCAGCGGCTGGGATCATCGTGTCGACAACATGATCATGTACAACTCCCCGAAGATCGCCGAGGCGCTGACCATCGCGCTGCAGTACGTGCCCGAAGAGGGTATGGAGGACGCGACGTTCTTCAGCGGCAACGCCATCTGGTCGGCCGAGAAGTTCCTGGTCGGTGTGGCCTACGAGAGCCACGGCAAGGCCTACGAGGCTGCCCCCGATGGCGATGCCAGCACCGCCTTCCGTGTCGCTGCCGGCTGGACGCCTGGTGATTTCAAGGTTGCCGGCCTGTACGAGAGCATCAGCAAGGTCGGTGGCTACGACGTCAGCGCCATGAGCTGGGGTCTGGGCGCCAGCTACCGGGCCAACGCCTGGGAGCCCAAGCTCCAGTACTACGCCGTCGATCCCAACAGCGACGCCGATGAGGACGAAGGCGCCCTCATGGCCATCGCCGTCGACTATCATCTGAACGACAAGGCCCTGCTCTACCTGGCCTACGCGATGATGAGCAACGGCGACATGGCCGCCAACTGGACGATGACCCGTGGTGGCCACGGTCAGCAGTACACGTACACCGATCCCGAGACCGATGTCACGACCCGCACCAAGCAGGGCGAGACCGCTTCCGGTATCGCTCTCGGCCTGATCGCCAAG
>PIVY01000147.1 GCA_003353795.1 bacterium | reverse complement strand
GACCGACTGGCGCAAGAACATCGTCCACGAGGGCGAGGTCGAATACCTCTGGAACGACGTCGGCAGCCAGCTCTGGGAGTTCGAGTACGGCATCCGATGGAACGCGGGCCAGCACTTCATCGTCCGCGTCGAGCTGGCCTACCAGGATCGCCTCGAGGACGCGCAGTGGGTCTCCAACTACGGCACCCCGGGCGAGGGCATCGACGACGTGTCCTACGTCTTCGGCCAGCTCGATCAGCAGACCATAGACGCGACGCTCCGCACCAGCTGGCTCTTCACTCGCGACAGCTCCCTCGAGCTCTACGTGCAGCCTTACCTCACCGCGGGTTCCTACGCCGATCCGCGCTACCTCGCCGAGCCCGACACCCGCGACCTGCGACCCTTCGAGGGCTATCCGCTTCCCGACCCCAACGACCCCGACCTGATCCGAGACGACATCCGCGACTACGACTTCGACTACTCGGCCGTGAATCTGAACCTGGTCTGGCGCTGGGAGTACCGGCCGGGCTCGACCATCTTCCTGGTCTGGACCCACGGCCGCCTGTCGGTGGACGAACGGGCACTGCACGGCCGGGACGAGGATTTCCGCGGCCGCATCAGCCCGGCGCGGCTCTTCGACCAGGAGCCGGAGAACACCTTCCTGGCCAAGATCAACTACTGGTTCTCGATCTAGGTCCCGCTTACCGCCAGCGCCACCCTGCGAACAGCTCCAGGTTGTCCGCCCGCGAGAACTGGTGGAAGCGCACGTTGACCCCCGCCAGGACATGCTCGCCGATGTGCTGCTTGAGGCCGAGCCGCTGGAAGAACGGCGTCAGCTGATCCTCGTACTCCGTGCGCAGGATCGTCCAGCCCAGGTGCACCTGCAGCGAGGTGTTGTGCACCACGTGCTCGTAGCCGCCGAACACGGCCACGGTGAGGCGGTCGATGAGGTCGGTGCTGTGGTGGGCGGGCAGAAAGGTCTCCGGATCCTGATAGGCGGTGTTGGACTCGTCGTAGTTCAGGTTCACGCCGCCAGTCCACTTGGACATGTAGGAGACCTGGCGCAGGTACTGCCAGCCGAGGGTGACGATGTTGTAGCCCGAGTTGAGGATCTGGTCAGGGTTCTCGCTCGTGGGGACCTGGTAGCCGACGTCGCGGTAGCCGTAGGCGGCGGAGACGAGTTGCTCGCTGTTGTCCTTGTACTCCGGAATGGCCGTGCGTGCCGCCTTTGGGCGCGGGTTGTTGGGCTTCCAGCCCAGGTAGAGCGCCGGGGCCAGGGTGTTGATGCCGGAGTTGGGCGCGCGCGTACCGCCGTTGGAGAAGTGGGTGAAGCTCACGTTGAACGCCAGGTCCCAGGCCGGCGCCATCTCCCACGCGATCTGCATGCCGGCGTCGATGTACACCGTACGACCGGCGGCGATGGCCACGTTGTGCGGGTTGGTATCGTAGTCGTAGCCCTGCCAGTTGGACGTCAATCCGAAGCCCAGGTTGGCCTCGAGGCGCCAGGGACCGCTGTAGCGCTTGATCGGCCAGGTGAACCAGCCGTAGAGCGCGGTGGGCTGGCCGATCTCGTCGTCATTGTAGAAGTCGGCGCCGTAGAGGCCGATGCCGAAGCTGGGGTAGTTGTAGATGTGGTGGTAGAGCCGCGAGCCGTCGGTCTGCCAGCCCCACTCGAGACTGGTGGCGTGGAAGCGGTCGATGTCCTCGCCGGTCTTGTTCTCGCCGGTGAAGAAGTCGTTGGTCGCCAGGACGGCGCCGTGCTGATAGCGGAGGCGCAGCACGTTGCGGCGGACCTCGCCGTCGGGAGCGTCGGGCGTGAACGAGTCGGCGGGATCGTCGTAGGCAATGGCCGGTACGACGGCGGCGAGCAACAGGGCGACGAGTGCGAGACGGAACACGGGCGACCTCCCGGATGGATCCAACGGCAACAGTCGCGATCGACCGTATTCTAGATCCGCTGCGCAGGCCGCACAACTGCCGGTATCACACCGCTAGCGCGGAATCACCCCCCGATCCCGCAGCACCTCCATCACCTGCGACACCCCCGCCTCCACGTCCTGGCTGGTGGTGTCGATGCGGATCTCGGGGTTCTCGGGCGCCTCGTAGGGATCGGTGATGCCGGTGAACTGGTGGATCTCGCCGGCCCGCACCTTGGCGTAGAGACCCTTGGGGTCGCGCTCCTCGCACACCTCGAGGGGCGTGTCGAGGAAGACCTCGCAGAAGCTCTTATCGCCCACGATCTCGCGAGCGCCGGCGCGATCGGTGATGTACGGACTGATGAAAGCGGCGATCACGATGATGCCGGTGTCGTTCATCAGGCGCGCCACCTCGGCGATGCGGCGGATGTTCTCGGTGCGGTCGTCGTGGCTGAATCCCAGGTCGCGGTTGAGGCCGTGGCGCACGTTGTCGCCGTCGAGCAGGCAGCAGAGCCGGCCCGAATCGGTGAGACGGCGCTCGAGTTCCATGGCCACGGTGGACTTGCCGCTGCCGCTGAGGCCGGTGAGCCACAGCGTATGGCCCTGCTGCCCGAGCAATGCCTCGCGGGTGACACGGGTGACCTCGCCGCGGGTGCGGGAGATGTTCTGGCTCTTGGGCCCCTCGTCGCTCTTCCGTACCGGCCGATCGACGATCATGCCGGCCCCCACGGTGATGTTGCTCACGCGGTCGATGAGCACGAAGGCGCCGGTGGAGTGGTTCTTGCGGTACGAATCGAAGGCCAGCGGACGATGCAGGGTGAGGTGCACGCGGCCCACCTCGTTGAGTGCCAGCGAATCGACGTCGCCGGGCAGCTTACGCAACTCATTGACATCCATCTGGTAGCGCACCTCGGTGAGCACGCCCGGCACCACGTTGGTGGTCTGCTTGATCAGGAAGCTCTGGCCCTCGCGAGCCGGCGTATCGTGCATCCACACCACCATGGCCTCGAACTCGTTGTCCAGCCGCGGCAGGTTGTTCACCGGCGCGAGCATGTCGCCACGGGACACGTCGATCTCGTCGTTCAACGTGAGGGTGACCGCCATGGGCGGGTACGCCTCCTCCACCGGCCCGGCCGCGGTCTCGATGCTCTTGACCGTGGATGTGCGGCGCGACGGCAGGCTCGCCACCTCCTGGCCCACGCGCACCACGCCCGAAGCCACGGTGCCGGCGTAGCCGCGGAAGTCGAGGTTCGGACGCGACACCAGCTGAACGGGGAAGCGCATGTCCACAAGGTTGCGGTCCGTGGCGATGTTCACCGACTCGAGGTGGTGCAGCAGCGTGGAGCCGTCGTACCACGGCATGTTTTCGCTCTTCTCGACGACGTTGTCACCGGCGAGGGCCGAAACGGGGAAGAAGTGGATGTCGGAGAAGTCGAGGCGCGAGACGAACGCGTTGTACTCGTTGCGGATCCGCTCGTAGGTCTCGGCCGACCAGTCCACGAGGTCCATCTTGTTGACCACCACGGCCACGTGCTTGATGCCCAGGAGCGAGCAGATGAAGCTGTGGCGTTTGGTCTGCGTCACCACGCCCAGCCGCGCATCGATGAGGATCACGGCCAGGTTCGCAGTACTCGCGCCGGTGGCCATGTTGCGGGTGTACTGCTCGTGGCCGGGACAGTCGGCGATGATGAACTTGCGCTTGTCGGTGGAAAAGTAGCGGTAGGCCACGTCGATGGTGATGCCCTGCTCGCGCTCGGCCTTGAGGCCGTCGGTCAACAGCGCCGGATCGAAGTCGCCGCCGGTGGTGCCGTGGACCTTGCTGTCGCGGGTGACCGCGGCGAGCTGGTCCTCGTAGATCATCTTGCAGTCGTAGAGCAGGCGTCCGATGAGGGTCGACTTGCCGTCGTCCACCGAGCCGCAGGTGAGGATGCGGAGCAGGTCCTTCTCCTCGTGCTTGCGGAGGTAGCCGGCGATGTCGTCGCGGATGAGCGCCTCGTCCTGGATCTCGTATTTGCTCTGGTCGCTCACTAGAAGTACCCGTCCTTCTTCTTGTCTTCCATGGACGCGGCGGCGTCGAAATCGATGACGCGGCCCTGGCGCTCGCTGGTGGTGGTCAGGAGCATCTCCTGCACGATCTCCTCGATGGTCTCGGCCTCGGATTCCACGGCGCCGGTGAGCGGATAGCAGCCCAGGGTGCGGAAGCGCACCTTCTTGTGCATGGGCTGCTCGCCGTCCTCGAGGGGCATCCGGTCGTCGTCCACCATGATCAGCACGCCGTCGCGCTCGACCACCGGTCGCTCCTTGGCGAAGTAGAGCGGCACGATGGGGATCTCCTCGCGCATGAGGTAGAGCCACACATCCAGCTCGGTCCAGTTCGAGAGCGGGAACACGCGGATCGACTCGCCCTTGTTGACGCGGGCGTTGTAGAGATTCCAGAGCTCGGGGCGCTGATTCTTGGGATCCCACTGGTGGAACTGGTTGCGGAAGCTGTAGACCCGTTCCTTGGCCCGCGACTTCTCCTCGTCGCGGCGCGCGCCACCGAACACGGCATCGAAACCGTGGTGGTTGAGCGCCTGCTTCAGGCCCTCGGTCTTCATGATCTGGGTGTGCTTCTCCGAGCCGTGGCTGAAGGGGCCGACCTGGTCCTTCCCCTCCGGGTTGATCCACACCTTGATCTCCACGCCGTAGCGCTCTGCGGCCTCGGCCCGGCACCGGTACATCTCGTGGAATTTCCACTGGGTGTCCACGTGCATGAGCGGGAACGGGATCTTGCCCGGCGCGAAGGCCTTGTGCGCCAGGTGCAGCATCACCGAGGAGTCCTTGCCGATGGAGTAGAGCATCACCGGATTCTGGAACTCGGCCGCCACCTCACGGATGATGTGGATGGCCTCGGCTTCGAGCTGCGCGAGGTGGGATATCTGATAGGTCGCCATGGGACTCCCGCGTGGTCGTTAGCAGGCCACGAAGAACGGGTTCAGCAGGTTTTCCTTGTTGTACTGCAACGGCCGCGCGCCGGCCGCGGCCGGATCGTCGGACAGATACGCCGTGGCCGCCAGCTCGGGATCGTACCGGTAGACGCCACCGCCTGCCGCCTCGACCACCGCGTGCGCCGCGCCGGTGTCCCACTCCATGGTGGGAGCGATCCGAGGATAGATGGCCGCCGCGCCCTCGGCAATCAAGCAGAGCTTGAGCGAGCTGCCGCGCGAGACGCGTTCGGCGGTGCCGTGAGTCGCCTCGAGCTGGTCCACGAAGCGCACCGTGTCCTCGTTGAGGTGCGACCGCGACGCGACCACCTTCAGGGGCGGTTCGAGCGACCGGGCGCGATCGATGACCAGGGGCTGGGCGCTATCGGCCAGTTGCTCGGGGGTCGAGTCGTCGTTGGTGGCGGCCTTGAAGGACCAGCGACCCTCGGCCGCGGTGAAGCCCCAGTAGATGCTGTCGTGCACCGGCACCTGGACCACGCCGAGCACGGGGCGACCGTCCTCGATGAGGGCCACGTTCACGGTGAACTCGCCGTTATCCTTGACGAACTCCTTGGTGCCGTCGAGGGGGTCGACCAGCCAGAAGCGGTCCCATCCGGACCGTTCGGCGAAGGGCGCCGCGGCGCTCTCTTCCGAGAGCACTGGCAGGCCGGTGCCCTCCAGGTGCTTCATGATCTGCTCGTGCGCGGCGAGGTCGGCCTCGGTCAAGGGCGAGCTGTCGTCCTTGTACTGAACGTCGAAGCCGCGGGCGCGCACCTCGAGGATGGCGCGGCCGCCGGCGAGGGCGGCATTCATGGCAGCGTGCATGAGGGGACGGACTTCGGCGACGGTCAGGCGTGGGGGCATGGATCGTGGGCCCTTGCTGGGGTGTACCGAGACGGTCGAGCGGCCACATTCTAGGTCGATTTCGGCGGTCCGGCGAGCCGGAAGACTGGAATCGGCACCATCGGCTGGACCCTTGACCATGAAAGACGCGCAGGCCGGTCTCCCGCGGGAAGCCGGCCTGCCTGTTCTTCCGACGACGATCGACCTAGTACTTGTAGTCGTCCGTCTTGTAAGGCCCATCCACGCTCACGTTGATGTAGTCGGCCTGCACGGGCGTCAGCCGCGTGATCACGCCGTCGAAGCCGCGCACCATGTCAGCGGCCACTTCCTCGTCCAGCTTCTTGGGCAGGACGGTGACGGTGATCTTCTCGGTCTTGGTGTCGGCCCACTTCTTCTCGAAGAGGTGCATCTGGGCCAGCACCTGGTTGGCGAACGAGCCGTCCATGATCCGCGAGGGATGACCGGTGGCGTTGCCCAGGTTGACCAGACGGCCCTCCGAGAGCAGCAGGATGTAGTTCTCGGCGTTGGCCTTGTCGCGCTGGATACGGTGCACCTGGGGCTTCACCTCGGACCACTCGTAGTTCTCGCGCATGAACGCCGTGTCGATCTCGTTGTCGAAGTGGCCGATGTTGCAGACCACGGCGCCCTGCTTGATGGTGGCCAGCATGTGCTGGTCGCACACGTTGGTATTGCCGGTGGTGGTCACCAGCAGGTCGAGGGTGCCCATCAGCCCGGTGTCGATGCCGGCGAGGGTGCCGGTGTTGATGCCGTCGATGTAGGGCGAGGCGACCTCGAAGCCGTCCATGCAGGCCTGCATGGCGCAGATGGGATCGATCTCGCTGATCTTGACGATCATGCCTTCCTGGCGCAGGGACTGGGCCGAGCCCTTGCCCACGTCGCCGTAGCCCACGACCATGGCCTTCTTGCCGGCCAGGAGCATGTCGGTGCCGCGCTTGATGGCGTCATTGAGACTGTGACGGCAACCATACTTATTGTCGTTCTTCGACTTGGTGACCGAGTCGTTGACGTTGATGGCCGGCACCTTCAGTTCGCCGGTCTCCACCATCTCCAGCAGGCGATGCACGCCGGTGGTGGTCTCCTCGGTGATGCCGTGGATGTTCTCCAGGATCTGGGGATACTTCTCGTGGGCCATGGCCGTCAGGTCACCGCCGTCATCGAGGATCATGTTGGCGTTCCAGGGCACCCCGTCCTTGAGGATGGTCTGCTCGATGCACCACATGCCCTCATCCTCGGTCTGGCCCTTCCAGGCGTAGACCGCGGTGCCGGCCGCGGCGACGGCGGCGGCGGCGTGGTCCTGCGTCGAGAAGATGTTGCACGAAGACCAGCGCACCTCGGCGCCCAGATCGACCAGGGTCTCGATGAGAACGGCGGTCTGGATGGTCATGTGGATGCAGCCCAGGATGCGCGCGCCCTGGAGGGGCTTGCTCCCGGCGTACTTGCGGCGCAGGGCCATCAGGGCCGGCATCTCGGTTTCGGCCAGGTCCATCTCGCGGCGGCCGAAATCGGCCAGATTGATGTCTGCGACCTTGTAATCGGCGACTTTGGGATCGTTGGTCATGGGCTTCGGTCTCCTGGCGCTAACCGGTTCATCTGTGGCACGAGTCCCCATAAACTAGTCAAGATGGCGCAGAATTCAACGGTCGCGGCCCCGGTTCCGGGCCTCAGGGGCCGCTCGCTGTCGAAAATGCGTTTGCGCAGCGGCGGAGCTAGATTGCCCATCCGGAGACCCGAGTGACGTTTACAGCGCCAGCACCTGGCGATCCACACGCCGAGGAGCACGCCGATCATGACCGCGACCACCGCTCTCCACGACCGACTGAGCAACGCCCTCTGGGGCCTCTTCGCCGCCGACGCCCTCGCCATGCCGGTGCACTGGTTCTACAGCCGTCGGAACATCCGCAAGGAGTTCGACGACGGCGTTTCCGGCTACGAGGCCGCCCGTCATCCCCACCCCGAGGCCTTCATGATCGGCATGGCCTATCGCCCCGACGTGGAGGCCGCGCAAGCTCACGGGCGCCCGTACGACATCCTCGGCGAGCATGCCCGTTTCTACCACACCACATACTCCGGCCCCGCGTCCATCGCCCTCACCGAGACCGAGGGCGAGCACGGCAACGCCGTGGCCGGCACGAAGGACCGCTACCACTACCACCACGGGCTCGCGGCGGGCGAGAACACCGTGGGCGCGCATCTGGTGAGGGTGCTACTGCGGTCGGTGGCCGCGCGGGGGCGTTACGATCAGGACGACTTCCTGGACAGCTTCATGGCCTTCATGACTGGCGACCAGGACCGCCGCGACCCCTACACCGAGATCTATCTGCGCCGCTGGTTCGAGAACTACTCGCGAGGACTGCCGCCTGCGGCGTGCGCGGAGTACCAGCGGAACATCTGGTCCATCGGCTCGCACGGCGGGATGATCCGACCGCTGGTGGTGGCCATGCTCGGCGCGCAGCACGCCACGGCCCACCAGGCCACCGGCATGGCGCTCGAACACCAGAACCTGACGCATCGGTCGGAGAACGTGGCGGCAGCCATCGCAGTGACCTCGCCGCTGCTGCTGGAGCTGCTGCACGGCGGCGACGCCCGCGCGACCTTGCAACGCCATGCGGCTGGCCTGCGGCCCCCGGCGATCAACGGTGACGACCTCTTCAAGGCCTACCGCGACCACGGCGGCCCGGGCGGCATCCCCCACGCCGAGATGTGGCGCCTGCACACCGAGCTGGCCGACGCACCGCTGGACCTGGCGGCGCTCGACGCGGAGTTGCCGGAAGACGAGGTCGTGATGGGCCGCTTCGCCACGGCCTGCTACCCGGAGCACGGTCTGCCGCTCGCACTCTACCTGGCCTTCCATCACGCTCCGGACGCCGGGGCGGCGCTGCTGGCCAACGCCAACGCGGGCGGGGATAACGTGCACCGGGGAATGGTGCTGGGACTGATCGCCGGAGCGGCTTGCGATAAATTTCCCGAGAAACTGAAGACGGGGCTCGTAGAACACGCGGTGATCGCCGCAGAGATCGATGGTTTCGTCGAGGTGGCTTGCTCGGGGCAGCGGCTCTATTGACGCTTCCCGTCTTCCAGGTGCGACCTCGCGCCATGTGTTCATCACGGAGGAACATCCGGATGAACCGCGTCCCCACGACCGAGACGCGTTCATACCGGTTCATTCGGGACGGTGGCGACTGGGAGCGCGATCAGTTGTCCGGGTCGAACTCGATGGTCACCAGTTCCTCACGCAGATGCGCCTCGTCGAAGAGGACCCACATGAAGGCGAACTCCCCGCGATCGACCGCGGCGCCACTCAGGATGATCACGCCGTCGCGGGTCGAACGAAACCGACTACGCGGGTTGTCTGGATTGCCGATGATGACACCCTGGTCACGGATCCGGCCGCCGTCGGCGAAGGCCAGCGTGAAGTCGCCCGTGTTCAGCTTCCTCTCGACACCCCTGGCGAAGTAGACCGAGACGTAGGCCATGGCGAGGTCCTCGTCCGCGAGTTCGGCGAATTCCTCGGCTTCGCGATGATTCACGGAGCTGTTGGTATTCTCCGCCAGCTGGGCGAAAGCCGCGGCTCGCTCCTCGAAATCCTGTACAAGATCGAGGAATCCCCGGAGTTCCCCGGGTTCCTCCCAGACCACTGGCGACGATCGACCGTTCCAGTCGATGTGCTCTTCCGGAATGTAGGGAGACGGAGCGCTCTGCGGCGGGAAATTTGCGGACACGTTGGTGCAGCCGGTGACCAGGAAGAACGGGACGGTCGAAATGATAGCGAAGACGACGATGTAGCGCAGGCTCGGGCGCAAGCCGGGCCTCCTCTCCGTTGCGAGCGGAATTCGCTGGATCGATCCTCCCTCCAGAAACGCAACGGAATCCCGTCGCCACTGTCCAGCCGAATGGGGTGAACAGGGTGGACGCAGACCCGTACCCGTCATTTCGCACCTTGAACCCGTTTGCCTCGAATCTACCCATCGGTGCCAATGACGTCGCCGGGGCACGCATGCCTCGTGTCACCCCTGGGCGACCGAGCCGGTCATGGCGGCCTCGATGGCCGGCTTGAAGACGTCGTCGGCGAAGTCGCGATAGGTGGTGGGGGTCGTGTTGGTCGCGCTGCGCGGCTCGCGGTTCTGCACGCGGCCCTTCACGATCCCGTCGACGAGTTCCGCGAGGGCCTCGGCCAGCACCTTACTGACCCCCATGCCGGTCAGCGCCTGGATCATCTGCTCGTCGGTCACCGTGACATGCTCGATCGTCCGCCCCAGCACCTCGGCGAGGATCGCGGCCACGTCATCGTAGCTCGTCTCGGCGGCGCCCCGGAGTTCGACGACGCGCGTACCGGACCAGTCGCGCTGCAGCAGCAATTCGGCAGCCCGCGCGCCGATGTCCCGGGTCGCGATCATCGGAAAGCGCGTCCCGGTCGGGAAGGTGGTGTAGATGTTGCCGGACTGGAGGATGTTGGGAATCTGCGACAGCGTATTCTCCATGAAGTATCCCGGCCGCAGGTGCGTGAGGTTGGCAATGCCGGCGGCGTTCAGGATCGCCTCGGCCTCGTGTAGCCCGGCCACCGGTCCATTGCCGCTCTCGAGATCGGCGCCGACGCTCGAGAGGTGGACCACGAAGGGAATCGAGTTCGCGCTGGCCGCGGCGGCCGCCGCCTCGGAGAAGGGCCGGTAGAAAGCCTGGATGTCCTGGATCTGTAGGCTGCCGGGGGTGAGCACGAAGAGCGCCTCCGCGTCCCGGGTGACGTCGATCATGAAATCGGCGTCGGAATGGCTGCCCTGCCGCGCCGTGGCGCCGCGGTCGACGGCGTCCTGGACCCTGGCCGGGTCCCGCACGACGAGAACGGGCTTCTCGCCGGCGTCGAGTAGCTGACGGGTCACGACGGATCCGATGTTTCCGGTCGGAGTGGTGATGACGATGCTCATGATATCTCCTCGACTGGGCTTGTGATTCAACGAACGTGGATGTAAATTAATCCAATCGGTCTGGACTTACCATGATCACTAACCCGTAATTTATGTCTGATCGTCCACGGGGAGTTAAGATAATGGACGCACTGGCAGATCTCCTGAACACCGTCCACCTGAGCGGTAGCGTTTACTTCCGATCTCTGCTGAGCGCACCCTGGGGGATGGAGATTCCGGCCAGCCAGACAGCTCAGTTCCACGTCGTCCGACGCGGTCGCTGCTGGTTGTTGCCTACCGACGCCTCGACCTTTCCGGCGCAGCACCTGGAGGCCGGTGACATTGCCGTACTGCCGCGCGGCGACGCCCACATCCTCGCTGACGAGCGCGACACGCCGCCCGTGCCGCTGCAGGAGCTGGTCCCCTGCGACCTCGAGGACCCGACGCCGCAGCCCGCCGCGGAGCCGCTCATCATGGGCGGCGGCGGCGCTCAGACCACCCTGGTCTGCGGCTACTTCAAGTACGACTCCGGGGCGGCGCACCCGATGCTGTCGGTACTGCCGACGGTGCTATGTCTCCGCGGCGAGGGCGGTCGCGCCCGCTCATGGCTGGAATCGTCGCTGGACCTGATCACCGAGGAAGCGGCCGCCGGCCGGCCGGGGGGTGAAACCCTGGTCAACCGACTCACCGAGGCCCTCTTCATCCAGGTCATCCAGACGTACATCGAGGAGATGGATCACCCGGACCCCAGCTGGCTGTCCGGCCTGCGCGATCCCCAGATCGCCGGCGCACTCGGCCTGATCCATGGCGAGCCCGGATCCGCGTGGACGGTGGGCGCCCTGGCCGAACGCATCGGCATGTCGCGATCGGCGTTCTCGGCCAGATTCGCGGCCCTGGTGGGCGAACCACCGCTGCAATACCTGACCCGCTGGCGCATGCAGTTGGCAGCCAACCATCTCCAGGGCGACCGCCTCTCCCTGGCGGAGATCGCCGAGACCGTCGGCTACGGTGCCGAGGCCAGCTTCAGCAAGGTCTTCAAACGATACCTGGGTGTGGCGCCGGGATCCTACCGGCGAGAGACGACGAGCATGGCGGTCCGCTAGCGGCCTCGGCCGGCCGGGGACTCGTGGCGGCGCGTCCCGCCTAAAGTTCTCCCACCAGCGACGTCATCGTCTGATGAGCATCCCCGAACAGCATCCGCGTGTTCTCGTGATAGAACAGCGGATTGTCCACGCCGGCGTAGCCCGCCGCCCGGCCCCGCTTCAGCATCACCACGCGACTCGCCTTCCAGGCCTCGATCACGGGCATGCCGGCGATGGGACTCTGCGGATCGGTTTGCGCACTGGGATTGACGATGTCGTTGGCGCCGATCACCAGCACCACGTCGGTCTCGGGGAGGTCGTCGTTGATCTCGTCCATCTCGAACACGATGTCGTAGGGCACGTTGGCCTCGGCCAGCAGCACGTTCATGTGGCCGGGCAGGCGGCCGGCTACCGGGTGGATCGCGAAGCGCACCTCGATGTCGCGCCCGCGCAGGATCTCGGTCACCTGGTGCACCGCGTGCTGGGCCCGCGCCACGGCCATGCCGTATCCGGGCACGATGATCACCCTCTGCGCATCCAGGAGTTCGCGCGCGGTCTCCCCGACGGTGATCTCCTGGACCTCGCCTTCCACCTCCGTAGCGCCGTCGCCCGAGACTGCGGGCGTCGCTCCGAAACCGCCGAACACCACATTCCAGATGCTGCGATTCATGGCGCGGCACATGATGTAACTCAGGATGGCGCCGCTCGAACCCACCAGCGCGCCCGTGACGATGAGTGCATCGTTGGCCAGCATGAAACCGGCGGCCGCCGCGGTCCAGCCGCTGTAGCTGTTGAGCAGGGAGACCACCACCGGCATGTCGGCGCCGCCGATGGCGAGCACCAGGTGGGCACCCAGGAAGAGCGCGATCACGGTGGCCGCAACCAGCAGCACGAGCTGGTCGCCCACGTGCCCCATGAAGGCCACGGCCAGCGCCGTACTCGCCAGCACCATGAACAGGTTCAGCCCATGCCGCCCCGGCAGCAGCAGCGGCTTGCCAGATACCATGCCCTGCAACTTGCAGAATGCCACCACGACGTAGGTGCGACTACCCGGATTGAAACCCTCGGCGGCGAGAGTGGCGACCAGGGCCACCGCCATGCCGAGCATGCCCAGCATGTTACCGCGACGGGCGGTC
>PIVY01000621.1 GCA_003353795.1 bacterium | reverse complement strand
TCGCCGGGACGGACCTCGAGAGCTGGGCGGCGTCAAACATTGACGATGTGCCCGGCGGCCTCGTCTACGAGTCGGGACCCGGGACGCTCTCGGGCTACTTCGCCGTCACGCCTGGCGGCATCATCCGGTCAATGCTGATCGAGAGCCCGGGCCACGAGGTCCTCGAGGAAGACGAGGCCGTCTATCCCTCCCTGGTCCAGCTCCTGCGGATCCTTCGGTCGGAGGGCGTTCTTCGTCCGGAGACGGCCGTCACCTGGTCGTTCGCCATCAGGGGAGGGGGCCGCCCGCGGTTCAGACCTCTCGGCCCGGCGAGGGGGCTCTTCGGATGAAGACGCGGAAGAACCCGGCCATAGCGATCCACATCCGCGCCGGCGCACGCGACGGCGCGGAGATCCTGCCGAACGGCGACCTCACCAACTACCTGAACCAGATCGGCCGGGCGATGGCGGATCACAACGAGAACTACGGGATGGTCCGCCAGCTCCGCCCCATGTCCGAGATCCCTTTCGCCTTCATGTCCGGCACCGCCCTCGCCCTCCCCACCACGGCGGACATCACCCACATGCCGCAGCTCGAGGACGATGAGATGCGGTTCTACGATACCGCCTTCGATGCGATCTCGGAGTCAGGCGACGCGGTCATCGCCGAGTTTGTGAGCCCCCACTTCGACAAGTCGCAACTCTATGGAGATCTCCGCGGCTGGCTGCACGTTGTTCCGGGCGGCCTGGTTGAAAAGGTGCTCTTC
>PIVY01000146.1 GCA_003353795.1 bacterium | reverse complement strand
GCCGGTCAGAGAATCAAAGCCGAGAAACTGGGATATGGCCGTGTAAAGCACTCCAAGAGAATGAGGGTAATAGACCTCTTTAAGTTTTTTTATGACGGTACCGCTGGCCTGAGCATAGAGACAGGTCGTCCACTCTCCGTTAGCATCATAAGATAATATAGCGGCATCATTAAAGGGAGAGCTGAAATATGAATTTGCCGCGTGCGTGAGGTGGTGTCGCAGCACCTGACGGCCGATGGAGCGGGGCGCCTGGTCCTGGCCGGTCCCTTCGGCACCGGTCGTGCGGAACTGTTGCTCGGTAGTCTGGCAACGACGGCTGC
Source organism: bacterium (assembly GCA_003353795.1). Classification (GTDB taxonomy): domain Bacteria; phylum Krumholzibacteriota; class Krumholzibacteriia; order LZORAL124-64-63; family LZORAL124-64-63; genus Glo-17. Next base: position 12,531 of record PIVY01000146.1, on the reverse strand, counting down.
GGGAAGGCGCGCCCCCATCTGGTGTCCCGACCGGGCCACCGCGGCACGCCTGCACCTTGCGGCGCGATCGCTCGACCGGCGCTGGCAACCCCGGCTGCACGTCTGGCATCCGGACGATCCCTTGCCGCAGCGTGGCACTTCGGCTCCCGGCGAACAGCCGCTGCTCGCGGTGGCCGAATTGCAACGCTTCCCCAGGGAGGTCGGTTACCGGTTGCAGGAGGCAGGACGCGAGGGTCGTGTTCTGATCACCATGGACACCGTGGAACTGGCCGGCGCTCGCGAAGACCTGTTCCTCACCACGCCGCGCCGGGACGAGATCCACGACCTGCGGATTCAGATGCTGCAGGCGCAGCAACCGTGGCGGGTGACGCGTCCTCTCATCACGACTGTTTCCACCGAGTCGAGGGGCCGCCGCCGTGACCGCGGGCTGATGGTGTCGCGACGGGCAGGAACCCTGGACGAGTGTGCCTCGGCGGTGGCCGCGTCCGCAGGCTCGGGCCGCCTGGGCGATCTGGTGATGCTGACCGCGCCGCTCGCCGAGGACGTGGCGCTGCTGGCGCCGGCCCTGAGCGATCGTGGCTGGGCCGCCGTCGAGCGAAGCGTCCTGGAGGACTGGCTCCTGCCGGGCGTGCTTGAACTGGCTGCAGCCCTGGCCGACGCTCACCGCCGACGGCACGGCGTGTGGCCCGGGGCGGAGGGACGGACGGTTCCGGAACGGTCGGGCTGGTTGCTCGGCGAGTTTCTTGATGGGTTCATGGCCGACCAGTGGGGCGCCTGGCTGAGGTCACTGCCGGAGGCCGTGCTCGACGACGGCGCCGAGTTCCTGTCCCACCTGCGGCGCTCGCCCTGGAATCGGGTCTGCTGCCTGCGTCCGCTGGCCAGGGACAGGGCGACCCGACTGGCCGAGTCGGCGGCGGGATCCGGGCCGGGCGAACTGCTCGAGCCGGGACTCTGGCAAGCCTGGCGCCGGACCCTGGCTCCGGTGCTCGGTCGGGCCGATCTGGAGGTCGGCCGGCCGGCCGTGATCCTTGGCTCTGCCGCCGAACCGGGCGGGGCGCCTGTGGAGTCGGCTGTCTACGTGTGCTTCGGCCCCGAACCGGCGGCCGTCCACCGGCAGGTGCTGAGCCGCATCACCGACCGGGCTCTGATCCTCTACCAGGAACACTCGCCCCTGCCGGGGGAGAACGAGGCGTCGCCGGGATCCTGACCGCGGGCCCGCAACCGCCTTGTTTCACCGCCCCGAGCCTGTTAGTTTCGGGTTCTGCGGCCGGCCAGTCGCCCTGGCCCGCCCGACGCATTGCGCTGTCACGTCGCCGCCGAGGAGCCAATCATGGATCGGGAATTGCCTTTCGAGCCCTACCGGACCAAGGTCGTCGAACGTATCCATCGTGTCCCCCGCGAGGAGCGCGAACGGCATCTCCGCGAGGCCGAGTTCAACGTCTTCAAGATTCCCTCCGACGCGATCTACGTCGACCTGCTCACCGACAGCGGAACCTCGGCCATGAGCGACCGCCAGTGGGCGGCCATGATGACCGGCGACGAGGCCTACGCCCAGAGTCGCAGCTGGGTCGATTTCGAGAGTACCATCCAGCGCATCACCGGCTACGAGCACGTCATTCCTTGCCACCAGGGTCGAGCGGCCGAGAACCTTCTCTTCGGGGTCCTCGTTCGCGAGCAGCACGTCGTGCCCAACAACATCCACTTCGACACCACGCGGGCCAACGTGGAATTCCGTGGCGCCGTGGCCCTGGACTGCGTGTGCGACGAGGGGCTCGACCCATTGCTCGAGGCGCCTTTCAAGGGCAACCTCTCGGTGGAGAAGCTGGAGGCGGCCTTCGCCAAGTACGGCGACCGCATTCCTTTCGTGATGCTGACCATCACCAACAACAGCGGTGGCGGACAGCCCGTGAGCCTGGCCAACGCGCGCGAGGTCTCTGCCAGTTGCCACGCCCACGGCGTGCCGCTCTTCCTGGATTGCGCGCGGTTCGCCGAGAACGCGTGGTTCATCAAGCGGCGCGAGCCCGGACAGCAGGACCGCACCGTCGAGGAGATCGCCCGCGAGTTCTTCGAGCAGGCCGACGGCTGCACCATGAGCGCCAAGAAGGACGCCCTGGTGAACATCGGCGGTTTCGTGGCGCTGAACGATGGGGACGTGGCCGGCAGTATCTCCGAACGACTGATCATTCAGGAAGGCTTTCCCACCTATGGCGGTCTCGCCGGGCGCGACCTGGCAGCGGTGGCCGAGGGCCTGCGCGAGGTTCTGGACGAGGAGTATCTCACCTACCGCATCGAGCAAGTGGCTCGCGTGGGCGAGCGACTCGACCGTCACGGCGTTCCGTACTTACGGCCGGCCGGCGGCCACGCCATCTATCTCGATGCGAAATCCATGCTCTCGCACATTCCGCCCAGCGGCTTCCCGGGGGTGAGCTTCACGGCGGCGCTCTACCTCGAGGCCGGCATTCGCGCCTGCGAGATCGGTAGTCTGATGTTCGAGCACACCGACCCGGACAGCGGCGAACTGGTTTCGCCGGAGATGGAACTGGTGCGCCTGGCCATTCCGCGACGGGTCTATTCCCACACGCAGCTCGACTACGTGGCCGACGCCTGCGCCCGGGTCCGGGACCTGGGCCCGCGGCTGCAGCCGCTGGAGATCGTCTGGCAGCCCCCGGCGCTCCGGCACTTCCTGTGCCGGTTGCGACCCAGCGGCGGTGGCCATCTGATCGCCACCTAGCCCGGCGCTGCACTCGAACGCGGAAGGCGACACGGCCTTGGAGATTCGCCTCATTCCCCATGACTGGCCCCTGGCTGACCGGGTGTTGCCGCTGGCCGCGTCGGCCGTCGACCGCCTGGAACTGGGCGCTCGACTCCACACGCTGGAACTGATTCCGGATGCCATGACTGCCGACGACCGCTGCTGGGTGCGTCTGGACCGGAGCGGTGATCAGGTCGGGCTCACGATCTGGTTTCACCCCGACCAGGTGCTCAGCGACCGGCCGGGACACGGACCCGCACGTCCGGAGGCCAGCGACTGGGAACTCCATCCGGCGCCCCGCCAGGAGCCGCCCGTCCCCGAGCACGAGTTCTCACCGCCCAACGCCCAGCGATTCCTCTACCAGCAATTGCTCCTCATCCAGGACATCCTCGCCGAGCGGCTTCATCCGGAGAGTATCCCGCCATCGCTGGTGGAGGCTTTTCAAGAGGCGTGGCTCGTGACCGTGGACGGACGATTGCAGCGGGAGGGGCTGCCGCATCTCAGCGCCGCGGAACGCCGCATGCGCTTCCTGCGCCTCTTCTCGCCCGCCGGCGTGCTCACGCCCGCTCACTGGAACATCTTCAATGAGTTCTGGGAGGGCACCGGGGCCGACGAGGCCACGGTCCTGTCGCGGGTGAGGTTGTTGCCGCCGTTGAGCCGTCGGCGACGCCGTTGACGGCCAGGAAACGCCCCGAGAGCCACCCATACGCATTTGCTTTTTTGGGGGCGATGTCCCACTTTCATGGCAGCTATCCGTCGCCGTACCGTTCCGGCTGTTGACGGTGACGCTTCGTGAGGATTACATTCCGCAGCATGCGTGAAAATCGGCGCGCCGGTCGTGCCGTTGCCTTAAGGTACCCCAAGGGAGGTTGGTTCAATGAAGGTGTCGAGTCGCTGGGCGTCCTGGTTCATGCTTGGTTCGCTGGCCATGGTGGTCGCCGCCGGTCTGGTGGGCTGTGGCGAGGAAGTTGTGGTCGACCCGTACCAGTACACCGCCCTCAATGACATCATGACGGGGACCATCAAGGATACGACCCGGACGCGGGTCGAGAACGAGGCCGGAGAGAAGGTCGAGCACCATCTCTTCTCGTTCGAGATCGACGCGCCCGAGTTCGACTACGTGCGTGGCGACGTCGGCATCGTGCGCGACGGCAATCAGATGCACTTCTTCGTGGCTCGCGACCTGGAGAACATGTATCCGCGGCTCGCCGGCGCCATGCTGGGTGTGCGACAGTCGTTCTCGCCTCAGCCCACCCACGTGGTGCTAGAGCGCATCAAGCGCAATGGCGTGATCGAAGCCGACGAGATGGCCGCTCCCGAGCACTATATCCTGCCGCGGATGCTGCGGGCCGGCGCCATCGACATCACCGAGCCGGGCAAGAATCTCGGCGAGGCGAACTGGAAGGACCGCAAGACCCTCCAGCCCTTGATGCCCGAGAACGAGGGCGACGACCTCCTGCGTTTCCAGACCGGTATCGATACCATCGCCTGGGTGCCGCGCCACGATCTGCCCGACAGCGTCAAGACGAACCCCACCGAGGAAGACATGGCCTTCTACGCCGTGCTGCCCCTGGGCTCGTTCGAGATCGTCGGACTCTCGCCGGGGGCCGACTACATGCTGCACCTGCTCATCGAGCGTGACCTGCCGCTGGTCGGCTCGGTGTCGCCGGTGAGCTGGTCGGAGGAGTACTCCGACCGCAAGATCGAGCACGACGTCATCGGTCACGTGGTGGGTGAGCTGCAGATCAACTGGTTCAAGTTCGCCAACGGCTTCGTCGAGGGCTTCCGCCCCGATTTCTAGGCCGACCGGACTGGATGAGACATACGAGGCCCCGCCTGATTCGGGCGGGGCCTTCGTTTGTCCTGAACTCGCCGTGCGACGTTCATCCGAGCAACTGCGCCAGCTCCCAGTTCTGCCGGACCACGGCGTTGTCCGCGCCGGCCTTCTTGCGCAGGGAACTGGTCTTGAACTTGTTGGCCACGATGCCCACCATCACGCCGGCCTTGCCGTCGATGAGCAGCTCGGTGGCGTGATGGGTCATGCGCGTGGCGAGGATCCGGTCGAAAGCCGACGGCGCGCCGCCCCGCTGGATGTGCCCCAGCACGACCATGCGCACCGGTCGATTGAGCCGGCTGTTGATGTCGAAGGTGATCTGGCTGGCCCGGCCGGCGCCCTCGGCCACGATGATCAATGCGTGGTACTTTCCGTTCTTGTAGGCGGTCTCCATGTTGCGGCAGATGTCGTCGATGTCGTAGGGGATCTCGGGCACCAGTGTTTCCTCGGCGCCGGTGGCCATGGCGACCTGCGCGGCGAGCAGTCCGTAGTTGCGACCCATGACCTCGATTACGAAGATGCGGCCGTGGCTCGAGGCGGTGTCCTTGATCTTGTCCACGGCGTCCACGGCGATGTTGAGCGCCGTGTCGTAACCGATGGAGCGGTCGGTGCCGTTGATGTCGTTGTCGATGGTGGCCGGTACGCCGACCACGGGCAGGTCGTAGTCGGTCATGAGCTTATCGGCGCCACGGAAGCTGCCGTCTCCACCGATGACCACCATGCCGTCGAGCTTCAGCTTCTTGAGTGCCTTGCCCACGGGCCCGTCCTTGGTCTCCTCGGCGAACTCGGGATAGCGGAAGGTCCGCAGGATGGTGCCGCCCTGGTGGAGGATGCCGCTCACGTCGCCCTTCTTCAGGACCCGGGCATCGGCCTCGGCCAGCCCTTGCCAGCCGCGGTTGATCCCCACGGCCTCGGCGCCGTGGTGCCAGATGGTGCGCACGGCCGCGCGAACCGCCGCGTTCATGCCGGCGGCGTCGCCGCCTCCGGTGAGGACCCCTATGCGCTTCATGTCGTTCCTCCTGTGGGCGGCTCGGGCCGCGCCGATTCCTGATGGGTTCCGCGGGTCCGGCGTTCATGCCAGGCCCGGATGGCGTCCAGGCGCCGGGCGAGTTCTTGCTCGAATCCCTTGCCGCGCGGTCGGTAGTACTCCGTGCCCGCGAGGCTTTCCGGCAGACAGCTCATGGCGGCGATCCCCGCGTCGGTATCGTGAGCATAGACATATTCCTTGCCGTAGCCCAGGTCCTTCATGGTGCGCGTGGGGGCGTTGCGCAGGTGCAACGGCGCGGGCGGGTTGGAGCCGGTCTGCACCTCGCGTTGTGCCGCCTTGAAGCCCGTGTACAGCGCGTTGCTCTTGGGCGCCAGCGCCAGGTAGACCGTGGCCTGGGCCAAGGCCAGGGCGCCCTCGGGCAGTCCGAGGAACTGCACCGCGTCGCGAGCGGCCAGGGCCTGGGTGAGAGCCTGGGGGTCGGCCAGCCCGACATCCTCGCTGGCGAAGCGCACCAGGCGTCGAGCGAGGTAGAGCGGGTCCTCACCGCCCTCGAGCATGCGCGTCAGCCAGTAGACGCCAGCGTGGACGTCGCTGTTACGCAGGCTCTTGTGCAGGGCGCTGATGAGATTGAAGTGTTCCTCACCGGACTTGTCGTAGCGCACGGCCCGGTGCTGGATGAGCCGGTCGAGATCATCGACGTCGACGATGGTCGCGTCCGACTCGCCATCGGCCACCGCGCCGGTGACGGCGTCCAGCAGCCCCAGTGCCTGCCGGGCGTCACCCTCGGAGAGTTCCGCCAGGGCTGCGAGCGCGTCGGCGGTCAACTGGACGCCGCGTTCGCTCAGGCCCTCCGGCACCGCGAGCGCGTGTTCCAGCAACGCGACCACCGCGACGGTGGAGAGAGGCTCCAGGACGAACAATCGCATTCGCGAGAGCAATGCGGCGTTCACCTCGAAGCTGGGATTCTCGGTGGTTGCGCCGATGAGCGTGATGTCGCCGCGTTCGACCCACGGCAACAACGCGTCCTGCTGCGCCTTGTTGAAACGGTGGATCTCGTCCAGAAAGAGGACCGTGCGGCGGCCGGTGGCCCGGAGCAGCTTCTCCGATTCGCCCATGACCGCCTTGAGCTCTTTGCTGCCCACGCGGACCGCACTGTACTCGAGGAAGCGCGCCTCGGTGTGGGTGGCCACGAGCCGGGCCAGGGTCGTCTTGCCGCAGCCGGGCGGCCCCCAGAGCAGCAGCGACGGTAGGCTGTCCGACTGCAACAAGGGACGGAACGGGCCGTCTGTCGCCAGCAGGCGATCCTGGCCCACCACCTCTTCGAGACGCCGGGGTCGTAGTCGGTCGGGTAGTGGGCGTGAGATCGTGCCGCCGTCCGCAGGGTCGGTGGAGCCGTGGCGCCGCGCAGGGTCGGCGTCGGGATGGAAGAGGTCACCGTGCATGCGCGGATTGTAACGGTTCGCCATTGGCTGGCAAGGGTGATCGCGAGGTGCAGCGGCCCTCGCCAGTCGTTGACGTCACCGCGCGCAGTCCTTACGCTGCTGAATTCAAGACAGGCACCGTGCACCAGCGATAGCGAGCGGCCATGGCCACAGCGATTCTCATCATTCTCGACGGTGTCGGCGTGGGACGCGCGCCGGACGCGGCGGCCTACGGCGATCAGGGCAGCGATACGCTGGGAAACCTGGCCCGCCATCTGGGTGAGATCGATCTACCCAACCTGCGATCCCTCGGTCTCGGAAACCTGCATGACATCCCGGGCATCCCGCCCGTCGATGCGCCGCGGGCCGGACACGGGCGCATGCGGGAGATCTCGGCCGGCAAGGACTCCACCACCGGGCACTGGGAACTCATGGGCCTGGTGACCGCCGAGCCGTTTCCCACGTATCCGGACGGATTTCCGCCCGAGGTCATGACCGAGTTCACGCGCCGCACCGGTCGCCGGTGGCTGGGCAACGTGGCTGCCAGCGGCACGGTGATCATCAACGAACTGGGCGACGAGCACGTGCGTACCGGCGACGTCATCGTCTACACCTCCGCCGATTCGGTCTTCCAGATCGCGGCCCACGAAGAGGTCGTAGCGCTCGACGAGTTGTACCGGATCTGCGAGACGTCGCGCCAGCTCCTCGAGCCGCCGAACCAGGTGAGCCGCGTCATCGCGCGGCCGTTCCTCGGCGCGAACGGCGAGTACACCCGCACCACCAACCGTCACGATTACTCCGTACCGCCGGGTCCCGATCTGGTCCTGCACGACCTTCGTGACGCCGGCGTGCACGTGGCGACCATCGGCAAGATCTACGACCTCTACGCGGGGCACGGGATTGACTCCAAGGTCAAGAGCAGGGACAACGCGGAAGGCATGCGACTCCTGGCCGAGCAGTATCGCGATGCCGCGGGATCCACCTTCATCATGGTCAACCTGGTGGATTTCGACGTGCTGTGGGGCCATCGCAACGATCCCGAGGGCATGGCCGGGGGCCTGCGCATCTTCGACGCCTGGCTTGGCGGATTCCTCGACGACCTGCGCGAGGGGGACCTGGTCATGATCACCGCTGATCACGGCAACGATCCCACCACGCCGAGCACCGATCATTCTCGCGAAGAGGTGCCGCTCGTTGCACTGCTCGGCGGCGGCACCGGCTGCGACCTGGGATTGCGGACATCGTTCGCGGATCTCGGCGCCACGGTCGCCGAATTCTTCGGTGCCGATACGCCGATCTGCGGCACCAGTTTCCTGGCTGACCTGGGGGGACCGTCATGAGCGAGACCTATGTGCTGCTGGTCGGGGCGGCCTGCGAGGCGCGGCAGCAGAGCTACTCGCCCTACTCGGGATTCCGGGTGGGGGCGGCGCTCCTGTGCGCCGATGGTCGGGTCGTCACCGGCACCAACGTGGAGAACGCGAGCCTCGGCCTCTCGCTCTGCGCCGAACGAGCTGCCGTGGTGAGAGCGGTCGCCGAGGGGCGCCGCGAGTTCAAGGCCGTGGCGATCTGCGCCGACGGCGACCGACCCACGCCGCCGTGCGGGGCCTGCCGGCAGGTGCTGCTGGAGTTCGCACCCGACGCCGAGGTCATCATCGTCGGCGCGCTGGGCTGCGACGGCGAGATGATTCGCACCACCGTGCGCGACCTGGTGCCGCACGGGTTCACGGATTTTCGTGACGGCACCGACCGTCCGACGACCTAGCGATCTCGACCGACCCACTCGCGAAAGGACCACCGTGGACGCGCTGCGATTCATCGAAGCCAAGAAACAGGGGCAGTCCCTGACCGCCACCGAGATCGACGAGTTGATCACCGGCTTCACCGCCGATCGCGTGCCTCGCTACCAGATGGCTGCGTTCCTCATGGCTGTCTGGTTCCGGGGCATGACCGACGACGAGACCGCTGCCCTCACCGAGAGCATGCTCCGGTCGGGCGACGAACTGGACACCTCCGACCTGGGCGGCCCCAGTGCCGACAAGCATTCCACCGGCGGTGTGGGCGACAAGGTCTCCCTCTTGCTGGCGCCCCTGGCGGCGGCTTGCGGCCTGCGAGTGCCCATGCTCTCCGGCCGCGGCCTGGGACACACCGGCGGAACCCTCGACAAGCTCGAGGCCATCCCCGATTACCGGATCCAGCTGTCCAATGAGGACTTCCTGGGCGTGGTCCGCCGGACCGGCTGCGCCATCGTGGGACAGAGCGGCGACATCGCCCCCGCCGATGGTCGCATCTACGCGTTGCGAGACGTCACCGGCACGGTGGACTGCGTTCCCCTGATCACCGCCTCGATCATGTCCAAGAAGCTGGCTGCAGGCCCGGAAACCATCGTCATCGATCTCAAGTGCGGCAGCGGCGCGTTCATGACTGACCTCGACCGCGCTCGCGAACTCGCCCGGCTGCTCACCAGCGTCGGGCGCGCCCATGGACGCCGCATGGCTGTGGTGTTCACGGACATGTCCCAGCCCCTCGGCGTGAGCGTGGGGCACGCCAGCGAGACCCTGGAAGCGCTGGTGGCCATGCGGCCCGGTGGTCGCGAGCTGGCGCCCGCTGACCTGGTGCGCGTCACCGAGGATCTGGTCGCCGCCATGGTGCGCACCGCAGGATTCGCTCCCGATCACGATGCCGCTCTTGTGCAGGTGCGCCGTGCGTGGGACAGCGGCGATGCCTGGCGGGTGCTGCAAGACTGGGTGCAGGCCCAGGGCGGGCGTCTCGACTGGGAGGCCGACGATCTCGGACTCGATGTGGCACCGGTGAGCGCCGAGTTTATTGCCTCGGGCGACGGCTGGCTCGAGATCCGGGACTGTCGAGCCATCGGCCTGGCCCTGGCGGATCTCGGAGGAGCGCGCCTGCAGGTGGAGGACACCATCGATCACGCCGTGGGAATCGACTGGCTCGCGGCCACCGGCCAGAAGGTCGCCGCCGGTCAGCCCCTGGCTCTGCTGCGAGCGCCGGAGGGAGAGGGGCGCGACAAGGCCCTGCGGCGCCTCGCCGGAGCCGTGGCGATCCACGACGCCGCGAACGCGCCGGTCCCGGCGATCCTCGAGGTCCTGGAACCCAAGTAGAACGGCCGTCGGAGGTCAGAAATCGTCGTCGGATTGGTCGAGTGTATCGAACCCCTTGTCCACCCCGGACAGGTCGTGCAACTCGCCGCCGTGAACGTCGCAAACGGTCTGCGGGAAACTTCCCGGCAGGAAGACCTCGACGATCGTGGAATCGCAGGCCGTGGTGGCCAGAAGGCCCGAGACCAGGCAAGCGCGCTTCTCGATGATGGCCGGCGGGCGGACGAATTCCTCATCGCCCTTCTCGTCGGTGATCTGTCCCATGAACTTGGCCCAGATGGGCAGTGCCTGGTGAGCGCCGGTGGCGTTGCGGCCCATGGGCCGAGGCTCGTCGAATCCCACCCAGATGCCGCCGCAGAAGCTGGGGGTGAAGCCGCAGAACCAGGCATTGGTGCTCTCGTTGGTCGTTCCAGTCTTGCCGGCTCCGGTCTTGGAGAATCCACGCCAGCGCGCGCTCTGACCGGTTCCCTCGCGCAATGTCGTATTCAGCAAATTGGTCATGAGATAAGCCTCGGCCGGATCGAGGACCTCGTGCTGCCGGATACGAGCCTGTTCGAGAACCTCGCCGTCCAGGGTTTCCACGCGGGTCACGAGATGCTGTTCCACGCGGACGCCGTGATTGGCGAATGCGGAGTAGGCGCCCACCACCTCGCGCAGGGTGACCTCTCCGGCGCCCAGGAAGAGGGCGGGTACTCGCGGTAGTTCACTGGTGAAGCCGAGGCGCCGCACGTTGTCCAGGACCGGCTGCAATCCGAAGTCGAGGTAGAGCTTGGCCGTGGGCGTGTTGATGGACCGGCTGAGCGCGAATCGCAAGGTCACCGGGCCGCGGAACCGATTGCTGAAGTTCTTGGGGCGCCAGAGGCTGGTGCCGGTGTCCAGCACGAACGGCGTGTCGAGCAGGATACTGGCCGGGTTATAGCCCTGTTGCAATGCCGTCAGGTAGACGAAGGGTTTGAAGATGGAGCCCGGTTGCCGTGACGCCTGCCAGGCATTGTTCCACTTCGTGTCGGCAAAATCGCGACCGCCCATCATGGCCAGGATGGCGCCGGTGCGCACGTCCTGGAGCAAGCCGGCGCACTGTAGGTATTCCACGCGATCGGGACGTTCGTCGACGGCATCAAGGCTGTCGAATAGCGCCTTCGTCATGGGATAGTCGAACTCGACCTCGAGCGCCGCCATGTGTTCGGAAGCGGCATCCTCGAGCCACATCTGGTATCGGGGCACCAGCGTGGTCCAGACCCGAAGGCCGTCGGTGTAGAGCTTGTCGGCGCCATAGGTCTGCTCGAGGTGCTTGCGGACCTCCTCGACGAAATAGGCCGCAAATCCAGCTTCTACCGGCGACGCATCGGGATCGGCGACCACCACCTCGGTGGCGCCGATGGTCGTGGCTTGTTCCTGTGTGAGCTTCCCCGAGAGGACCATCATCTGAAGCACAATGGACCGCCGGCGATAGGCAGAATCGAGATTGTGGATGGGGGAGTAGCGCTCGGGGATCTGGATCATGCCGGCGATCATGGTGCTTTCGGCCGGATTCAGATCCCAGACATCCTTGCCGAAGAAGAGCTTCGCGGCTGCCTGGACCCCGTAGGTTCCGCGTCCCAGGTAGATCTGGTTGAGATACATGGCCAGGATCTCGTCCTTGGTGTAGATCTGCTCGATCTGCACCGCGAGGATCATCTGCCGCGCCTTGCGCGCGAGGGTTTTTTCGGGGGTCAGGAAGAGATTCTTCGCCAGTTGCATGGTGAGCGTACTGGCGCCAGGGCTGCCTTTCCCCAGAGCATTGTCCGCCAGGATCTTGACCAGTCGCTTCAGATCGATGCCGTAATGATCGTAAAAACGGCGATCCTCGATGGACACCACTGCGTTCTGGAGGTGAGTCGGGATCCTCTCGAGAGGGACGACCGTCCGGTTCTGGGTATAGAACTCGCGCAGGGTGTCGCCGTTGGCCGCGAAGATCACCGTCTTCTCGGAGGGCTGGATGTTGCGGAGTTTCTCCAGGGAAGGCAAGTCGCGAGACAGGCGATCGAGGACCAGCACGGATGCGGCCACCGAACCCAGGAAAAGCAGCAGGAACAGCACCAGGAGGCGTCTGACCCAGCGGCTCGGGATGGTTCTGGTGAGGATGTTGGCCATGGATTCCTGCCTTGGGTGGAACGTCGCGCATCCGTGCTGACGGGAACTCTAGGGGATCAAGGAGTCTGCGTCAAAGAGCGGCCAACGGCACCCTCCAAAAAAAATAACCTAAAAATCGCTTTTCGGTTTGACACTGACGTTCCACGCGCATAGATTGCCGAGCCGTTGCCCCCGACGACTTGAACGTGCCGGGGGGGCGCACCGGTGCCGGGCCCGCTGGGGTTCGAGCGACCGGACTTCGGGTGAGATCAGAGTTGAGGCTGGGACCCAGGAAGTTCCTGGAAAAA
>PIVY01000620.1 GCA_003353795.1 bacterium | reverse complement strand
CCAACCCGAAGGGGGATCCGGGATGAAAGCGCTGTTGATCTGCCTGCTCCTGCTCTCGCCGACTCTTGCTCTCTCCACCAATCCGGAATCATTGCCGTTGGTCGGCGGCATGCCCGGCGGGCTCGAGCACACCGTGATCGTGGGCGACCTCGTGTATTGCGCGACATCTTACGGTCTGCTGGTGCTCGATGTCGCCGATCCGGCCGCCATCGTGCAGGTCTCCTGGTTGCCCGTGCCGGGGTTTGCGGCCGGCGTTGCCGTGCAGGGTGACCGCGCCTGCCTGGCGGTGTGGGATCTGGGGCTGGTGGTGATCGACATCAGCGATCCGGCAGCGCCGGTGGCTCTCGGGACCTGTGAGGAGCCGACCCGTCCCGGTGGTGTCGCCATGTCCGGCTCGTATGCCTTCGTCGCCGACATGGATCTCGGATTCTGCGTCGTCGACATCGGCGATCCGGCCACGCCCTACCTCGCGGCCACCCTCATGAACGGCGAGGAGTACCAGGGCTTCGACTTCTTGGGCGACATGGCCTACCTCGGCTCCGACGCCGGCAGCTTCTACCTGATCGACGTGACGGATCCCCTGGTGCCGTCCCTGGCCGGGTCGCGCAACTTTCCGGGCTACGTGCGGGGCCTCGTGGTGGAGGACGGTCTCGCCTATCTGGCCTGCGGGTCGTACGGACTGCGCGTGGTCGACGTCTCGGATCCCAGCGATCTCGTGGAGCTCGGTCATCTGCTTCTCGAGTTC
>PIVY01000619.1 GCA_003353795.1 bacterium | reverse complement strand
AAGTCCGTAGGCGCGCAGACTGCAGCGCGACATCACCGGCATGGCCAGCTCCCGCGCGCCCAGCTGCAGCGGCAGCAGGAAGTAGCCCAGCACCGACGGGATGATGGGGATCACGACCAGGAAGACCATGGCCACGCCGTGGTAGGTCTGCATCTGGCGCAGGACGGTGAGGTCGACCGCGCCGTTCTGCCAGAGCATGAGCTTGAGGTTGGTGGCCAGGAGCGCGCCGAAGAGGAAGAGGCCCACGGTCCACACGAGGAAGGTGAGGCCGATCTTCTTGTGGTCGGTCGTGTTCAGCCAGCCGCCCGACTCGAGGTAGCTCTCGGTACTCATCTACTCGACCTCCTCGACGGCCGCAGCCTCTTCGGGAATGACCTCGACGAAGGTCGAGATGGTCTTCAGCCAGGCGATGATGGCCCCGATCTCCTCGTCGCTCACGCGGCCCTCGAACGGCGTCATGACCGCCTCGAAACCGTTGCGCACCGAGGCGTTGGGCGTGAGGATCGACTCGCGGACCCAGGCGTCGTCCACGAGGTTCATGCTGCCGGTGGCCGATTCGAAGGTGCCGCCGAAAACGTCGCGCAGGCTGGGGCCGGTCAGGCGGGAGCCGTCGATGCTGTGGCAGGTCTTGCAGCCGAGCTTGAGGTAGAGGTGGGCGCCGGCCTCGACCGGGTCCATGGTCGCCAGCAGGTCGCTCACCGAGTCGCGCCACTGGGCGTAGCTCTCGGGCGCGTAGATGATCAGC
>PIVY01000618.1 GCA_003353795.1 bacterium | reverse complement strand
CGGCCAGCCGGTCGGGCCCCACCCGCGCGGCACAGGCCTCCCACATGGCGCGCCAGGCGGCGACGTCGCCGCCGGCGGTCTCGTCACCGAGGCTGACCTCGAAGCAGCCGAGGTTCAGCAGTTCACCGCAGAGGCCTGCGGCCAGGCCGGGTTCGACAGGGCCGTCGAGGGGACAGACCACGACCCCGTCCAGGTGGCCCCGTAGCCGGATCCCGTGGTCGGCGGCCAGGCGAGCGACCGGCTCGAGGCGGCGCAGGCCATCCTCGATGTCTCCAGCAACGTCGCGGCGGGCGGCGCCGCTGGTGCCCGGCGTGCGGACGGCGATCTCGGTGGCGCCCGCGGCAATGGTGTTCTCCAGCACGGCCAGGTCATCCACGCGCAGGCTGTAGCGGACGTCGGGATGGCGCGGCAGGTCCGCCAGCAGCGGTTCGGGATCACGGTCGTCCTGGCGCCGGACGAGTTCCTCGCCGCCAGCGACCACCAGATCGCGCAGGCCGGCCTGCACCAGGCGGTTGACCAGGCCGGCGAGGATTGCCGGTGACAATGGCACGGGATGCGGGCGCCGGTTGCGGGGACCGGTCTCGACCAGCGTCACATGCCTGGGTGCCGACTCCATCAGCGCAGGTCCATGACCATGAGCGGCTGTCCCTCGAGCACCTGATCGCCGACGACGTAGAGGATCTCCTTCACCTTGCCGTCACCCGGCGCGCAGATGCTGTACTGCATCTTCATCGCCTCGATCACA
>PIVY01000617.1 GCA_003353795.1 bacterium | reverse complement strand
GAGCTGGCCGCCGTCGTGGTCGGGGTTGCGGTCGCGCAGATTGTTGCGGACCCGGAACGCCGACGCCGACCGATGGTGGCCGTCGGCGACGTAGGTGGCGTCGAGGCGGGTGAACGCATCGCGCAGGGCCACGATATCCGCGGCGCCGTTGACGACCCAGAGCGTGTGGCCGATCTCGTCGTCGGCGGTGAAGTCAAACGTGGGCTCGGTCTCGGTGATGTTCTGGATGATCGTCCGGATCTCCGGCTGGTTCTTGAAGGTCAGCAGCACCGGCCCGGCGTTGGCCATGAGCTGCTCGACGTGGCGCGCGCGATCGTCTTCCTTTTCGCGCCGCGTGAGTCCGTGCTTCTTGATGAGGTCGTCGTCGTACTCCTGCACGCTGCTGCCGGCCACGATGCCGTGCTGCACGTGATCGCCCATGCGGAGGCGATAGATGTAGAAGCAGTCGGTGGAGTCGGCCTGCAGCACGCCGTCGACCACCATCTGGCGGAAGTTCTCGGCGCTCTTCTCGTACACCACGTCGCCGTGGACATCGATGTCCTCGGGCAGGTCGATCTCGGCCTTGGTCACGTGGAGGAAGCTGTAGGGGTTGCCGGCGGCCATCTCCCTGGCCTCGGCGCTGTTCATCACGTCGTAGGGCGGGCTGGCGACCTTTTCGACCAGGTCGGGACGGGGCCGCAGACCCTTGAAGGGGCGGATGTCGGACACAGGGACACCTCCTCACACGAGCTGGAATGGGACTGCC
>PIVY01000616.1 GCA_003353795.1 bacterium | reverse complement strand
CCTGCTGGTGCTGCCCGTGCCCACGTCCGAGACCGAGGTCGAGTGCCACCTCGTCTACCGGGTGCGCGTGAACACCGCTGAGCCTCTGGGTGAGTGGGTCACTCACGTGGACGCTCACACCGTTGAGGTCTTGTGTCGTTACAACGACGTGCACTTCGCGTTCGAGGTCTCGGCGACCGTGGACTTCCAGCCCCACACCTACTGCGAACCCAACGAGATCGGTCCTGCACGCTACCTGAACCTGTCCGTCTCGGGCGCCGGTTCGACCACCACCGACATCGACGGCAACTGGTACCTCGCCGGCGGCGGCGCCACCGGCATCGTGTCGGCCGCGATGGTGGGATCGTACGTGAACGTCAGCAACTACAACGGCACCAACGCCGCCTTCTCCGGCACCGCCACGGCCGGCGTCCCGTTCAACCTGAACTGGACCGACCTCAACTCGCGCCAGGACGAGCGCGACGTGTACGAGGCTATGAGCCGGATCCACGACTTCTTCGAGGTCTTCGATCCCGGCTTCGGCTACTCCAACACGCCCATCAACGCCTACGTCAACCGCACCGACGGCTACTGCCCGGGCAATGCCTGGTGGAACGGCACCATCAACTTCTGCGCCGAGGGCAGCGGCTACGGTAACACCGGTGAGATCCAGCAGGTGGTCGAGCATGAGTTCGGTCACGGCGTGCAGGACTACATCATCGGCAGCCAGGGCGGCGAGGGCCTGGGCGAGGGCAACAGCGACGTG
>PIVY01000615.1 GCA_003353795.1 bacterium | reverse complement strand
GCGGGAGTACCCTGGTTCCGCTTCGCGCCCGGCCGCGATTCGGCCAACGTGGCCGCCCAGACAGACGATCCGCAGAGCTTGTTGTCGCGCTACCGGAACCTGATCCGGCTGCGCCGGCACAACCCGGCCCTGACAAGCGGCGAGCTGGACATGGTGAGCCTGCAAGATGGCGGCCGCACCGCCGTGGCATACCTGCGAACGACGGAGACCCAGCGCATCCTCGTGATGCACAACCTGGCGGCCGATCCAGCCACCGTGTCGTGGACCATGCCGGAGGCGGTGGGCAGCTACGAACTGCTCTTCGGCGATCGCGGCGTGGGCCTGCCCGCGGGCGATGCCATCACCCTGCCGGCGCGGTCCACGGCGGTCTGGTCGCTGGAGCGGTGAGTCAGCGGTAATAGGGCGTGGGCAGACCGATCCGGTCGTCGAAGAAGGTCTTGAAGGCCGCCTGGCCGCTGGGGAAGCAGGTGCGGTCGGCGTACATGAGCAGGATGTCGCCCTCCAGATTGCCGCCGGACATGCGCAAGGCCACGATGCTGCGCCCGGTCATCCACCCCAGTTCGTAGCGCACGAGGCCCAGTCCCAGAGCCTCGGCACGCATGGCGGGATCGTCCTGGAACATGGGGTCTTCCCAGTCCCACTTCTCAATCTGCGGCGCGTTCCAGGCGCCGGCCAGCACGTCGCGCAGGGTCTCGGCCTGGCCGAAGTACTCGCTCAGGTCCTCGTGGATGTTCGACCAGAGGTAG
>PIVY01000614.1 GCA_003353795.1 bacterium | reverse complement strand
CTGTAAAGGTACCGTCGCCGTTGTTGCGATAGAGGACGTCGGGCACCGGAGGGTAGTGGCGTGGTCCCACGTAGGTCGGGCGGCCCCAGATGAGCGAGACATCGTGCGCCTGGTAGCTGAAGTCGACGTAGTTGGTCACGTAGAGGTCAAGGTCGCCGTCGCCGTCCATGTCGAGGAAGCAGGCGCCTGCGCCGACCGCGTGGCCGGCACCGACGCCGGCCTTCTGCGTCACGTCGGTGAAGGTGCCGTCGCCGTTGTTGCGGTAAAGGACGTTGGGGCCGTAGTTGTTGAGGTAGAGGTCCACGTCACCATCGTTGTCGTAGTCGCCCGTACACACCCCCAGCCCATAGCCCGTATCGCCTGCGCCGGCCTGCCTCGTGACGTCGGTGAACTTCCACGCGCCGTCGTTTCGATACAGGGCGTTCGTCGGCGCGACCTTGGCCTCGGAGCCCTGGAGAGGGGCGCCATTGAGGAAGTAGATGTCCTCGTCGCCGTCGCCGTCGTAGTCGAGCAGTGCGAGGCCGCAACACACGGTCTCGACGATGTAACGGCGGCCCGAGCTGCCGTCGGTGTGGACAAAAGCGATCCCAGTGGCCCCAGTGACATCGCGAAGCTGGATGGGACACTCGGCCCACGCGGCGGCGAGGGGCCAGGCCCAGGTAAGACAGACGGCGGCCAGTGTGCGTTTCGCTCTCATCGCTCTCATTGCTCTCCTCCAAGCTGCTGGCGCATGCGCATGTAGGCTGTG
>PIVY01000613.1 GCA_003353795.1 bacterium | reverse complement strand
CAGTCATAACAAGTTTGCTTTCTTGCCGGAGAATCACACGGACTTTGCCTTTTCCTTTCTCGGCGAAGAGCTGGGACTGGTGGGGACGCTGCTCGTAGTCGCGGCCCTGCTGATGATGGTCTGGCGGACCCTGGTCATCGCCCAGCGGGCGCCCACACGGTTCGGCCAGCTGCTGGCGGGTGGTCTCGGCGGCATGCTGTTCATCTACGGCTCCGCCAACATCGCCATGGTCACCGGTGTGATCCCGGTCATGGGTGTGCCGCTACCCTATGTCAGTTATGGCGGTTCGGCATTGATCACCAACCTGGCCGCCGTGGGATTGATCCTCAACGTGGATCGTCAGGGCCGCGGTCGTCGACGCGTATCACATTCTCGCCACCCTGCCATTTGACCGACGCGACGGTCCGCGCTAGGATTAGGCGACACCCCGGAGCGCAGGGAGGCGCCATGTTCGGGAATACTCGTCATATCCATCTCGTCGCCATCGGTGGCATCGGCATGAGCGGCATCGCCGAGGTGCTGCTCAATCTTGGTTTCTCTGTCAGCGGCAGTGATCTGAATCGGACAGCCACCACCGACCGGCTGGCCCGTCGTGGTGCCCGGATTCATCAGGGGCACGCCGGTGACCAGGTGGAGGGGGCCGATGTGGTGGTCCACTCGTCTGCGGTCACCGAGGCCAACACCGAGATCCGCGAAGCCCGGCGTCGCCGAATTCCCGTGATCCGACGCGCCGAGATGCTCGCCGAGCTC
>PIVY01000145.1 GCA_003353795.1 bacterium | reverse complement strand
AAGTTGTGGGCGGACACGGAGTACCAGTGGACGAACCAGCACGTGTACCGCTTCTCGCTGGGAGTCATCGTCTGGTTCTAGACCATCCGACCGTCGACAAGAAACGGCCGCCTTCCCCGGGGCAGGCGGCCGTTTCTTTTCGCGACCGACCGTGCCGTGACCTCAGGGCGTTCTCGCCACCCGGAATCCCAGGTCGTTGCAGGTGAATCCGGGATCGATGCGGCAGAAATTGGTGGTGCGACAGGCGGCGGCATCGGTGTACCAGCTGCCGCCGCGGATGGTGCGGTCGGGTCCCAGGCCCGGCGACTCGATGTTGTCGGGGCTCAGGTTGGGCAACGTGGCGTAGAGATCCCAGACCCACTCCCAGACATTTCCGTGCATGTCGTGCAGACCCCAGAGATTGGCCTCGCGGGTGGCCACGTCGTGGGTGCGGTCCTTGCTGTTGCGGTCGAACCAGGCGGTGCGCTCGAGGTCGCTCCAGCGGCCGCCGGCGGCGAACATGGTGAGCGAACCGGCGCGGCAGGCGTACTCCCACTCCGCGTCGGTGGGCAGCCGGTAGCCATCGGCATCATGATTCCAGGTGGCGGTGGTCTCGCCCACGTTGTAGGCAGGCGTCAGCCCTTCCCGCTGGCTGAGAGCGTTGCAGAACTCCACGGCCTGGATCCAGGTGACCGACTCCACCGGCCGCCGATCGCCCGTGAACTCGCTGGGACACTCGCCCAGGATCTCGTTCCACTGGGCCTGGGTGACCTCGGTGGCAGATACCAGATACGGCGCATCAGGCTCCGGAAGCGCCCGGGCCTGGACGTAGGTCTGGTCCTCGGGCGGGTCGCGGAACGGCTGGCCCGGCTCGATGAACACCAGGTTCATACCCACGGAATTTCGGCCCGCCAGGCCCCGCAGTTTGGCCATCTCGACCGCCACGGCAGCGCTGTCCGCCGCCGCATCCCGCAGCACCATGGTCTTGCCCGCCGGGCGGTTCGTCACCAGGACCTGGGCGATCTCCGTGGCCGCCTCTCCCACCAGGCGCAGCAGCACGGCGCGACTCAGGGCCTCGATCCGGCGCGAGACGCGAACTTCGCCGTCGGGCGCGCTGTAGACATCCAGGCTCACCCGCAACTCGCCCCGGTCGATCACCACCCGCACCGCCAGGCCCATGTCAGCGCCGTACTCGGCAGCGCGATCCACTGCGCAGCGACCGGTGCACCCCGGTGCCACTGGCCCTGCCATGAGCGTGGTCCACCCCTCGGCCGGCAGCGCCAGCACGAGGTTCCGGCGCACCGTCACGTCGATCTCCTCGAGCAGGTCCGCGGGCGGCGACTTGGGTCCCGCCGCCTCGAACACGGCCACGCGTCGGGTGGCCGCCGCAGCGGCACTCACCATGAACACCAGACCGATCACCAGGACGATCGACCACGACCTTTTCATGACATCTCCTTGCGAGGACCGGAAGCCCGGGCAGCGTACCAGACGAGATCGGTGAGCGGGAGGATGGGAATGTGCGGAGCCACCAGCGCCAATCCGTCGGCGATCTGGCCCAGGCAGCCCGGATTGGTGGTGACCACGGCGTCGCAGCCGGTGGCCGCCAGCGCCTCGGCCTTGCGCCGGCCCATGACCGCCGACATTTCGGGATGCTGCACCCCGTACACACCGGCGCTGCCGCAGCAGACCTCGGCCTCGGCCGGTTCGAGCACCACGACGCCGGGAATGCGGGCCAGAAGTCGGCGCGGCGCTTCCACCACACCCAGTCCATGCCGCGCGTGACAGGGATCGTGGACGGCCACCCGCAGCGGCACCGGGCCCAGGTCGACCGGCGCCAGCCGTTCCAGCAGGGACACCGCATCGATGACCATGTCGGAAAGGTCGCCCGGCTGGCTCTTCAGTTCCTGGCCGCAGCCGGCGGCCGCGACCACCACGTGATCGCAGTGACCGAGATGAGGCGTGAAGGCCCGGCGGTTGCGACGTCGCAAGCGGGAGGTTCGGCCCCGGGATTCCAGGTGCGACGCCAATGCGCCGCAACAGTCCTGGCCCTCGGGCACGGTCAATTCGCATCCGAGCCGGCGCAGGAGATCCTGGAGTCGGCGCGAGGTATGCGGCATCAGGCTCGCATCGGCGCAGCCCTTGAAAACGGCCACCCGCAGTCCGGCGGCGGGCGCGCGATGATGGCTTGAAACCGCCGGCCGGGGCCCACCGCCGTCGAGCGTTTCGAACTGCGCGATCAGGGCGTCGTCGCTGCCGGGATCCAC
This sequence comes from bacterium, assembly GCA_003353795.1. Lineage (GTDB taxonomy): Bacteria > Krumholzibacteriota > Krumholzibacteriia > LZORAL124-64-63 > LZORAL124-64-63 > Glo-17. The sequence goes on along the minus strand of PIVY01000145.1, from coordinate 10,684 downwards.
GGGTAAGGTTCCGAGGAGTCGCGCCAGTCGCCGCCCGGCGCCGGGGGTGCGCTCGAGGCGTCCCCGCCAGCCGGCGCCCAGCAGTCGGACTGCGGCGCCACGAACCAGGCTGCCGACCACGCGCAGGGTTCGCAGCACGGCGCGGCGATCCAGCAGTCGCACGGGTGGACGCCGATTCGGATCGGCGTCCGCCGCCAGCCGCCGCACGTACGCCAGCAGGTCGGCGCTCACCCCGCTGGGGCAGGTGGCGGTGCAGGCCAGGCAACCGAGGCACTGGTCGAACGTCTCGCGCACCGACGGTTCGGACGCGTCCGTTCGCCCATCGAGGACCTCTCCCAGCAGGAGCAGCCGGCCGCGAGGCGACTGCGCCTCGTTGCCCGTGGCGAGGTACGTGGCGCAGTTCGGGAGACAGAGGCCGCACTCCACGCAGCTCTGCCTCAGATCGTCCAGCTGCGTCCTGTCGAGGCTGCCGCTCACCAGGTCCCGCCTTCGCGTGCCGCAGCCAGCCACTCGGGAACCGGCAGGCGGTCGTCGGGATCGAAGAGGCGCTTGAGGCCGACCAACAACTCCACCGGGACGCCGGCCGGCGGACGAGGCAGCGACTGCAAGCGGCCGTCGGCGAACACGGTGTCGGCGAACCAGCCCACGGGTTCCTCCGGAATGACCTCCGGCGTCCAGAGCAGGTCCGGCCGGTTCTGCCAGATCAGGCGTCGCGGGCGCGGCCAGTCGGGATGACCTTCGCGCCGGGTGAGCAGGGTCCAGTCGGGCGAGCCACAGGCCCACCCCGGCAGGCCGGCCAGACTCGATGGATTGGCCAGGTCCGAGCCGGATTGGCGCTGCATCGATGGACGGCGCAGTCCGTGGTCCTCGCTCCAGGCCGTGAGATCGTCACCGAGGCGGTCCAGATCCCAGGCGCGGTCGCGTCCGGCGGCCAGGACCCACAGCACGGGGCCGGCGCTGGCGCGCTCGCGGACGGCCGCCGCGGGCTGGCCGTGGCGGCGCAGAACGCGCAGGAAGTCGCGGCGGCTTTCACCCGAAAGGGTGGGCGGGACGTCGGACCAGGTCCAGCAGGCCACGCAGCCGGGCGCCGGTTTGAGCTGCCAGGTGGCGGCCAGGGGCCGAGCCAGGATGCCGCCGCTGCCGCTGATCAATCGCACGAGATCGTAGCCCGCCACGTTCTTGAGGACGGGAGCACCGGCGTGGAAGATCCGGCCATCGCCGGTCTCGGCCCAGAGCTCGAGGAGGGCGTCGCCGACGCTCGTCGAGCCCAGCAGCGAAGGACCGACCGTGCCGGCGTCGACGAGGTCGCCCACGGTGACCGAACCTCCCAGTCCGGGTCCGGCTGCTCGAATCCGCGACGCGGCGCCCACGGGAATCCAGAGGCCGCGGGTCAGGGCTTCGGCCTGCAGGACCGCCAGAGGCGTGGCCGCGGGTGCGGTCACCGTGAGGCTCTTCCACCGGAAATCGGGGCGGTCGGGAACGGGCACAGGCGACGCCGCCGTGACATCCGATGCGGGCAACAGTTTGTCGGGATTGCAGAGACCATGCGGGTCGAAGACGGTCTTCACGCCTCGCATGAGCTGGAGCGATGTGGCGTCCAGCTGGTGGTGGATCAGGTGTCGTTTCTCGAGACCGACACCGTGCTCGCCGGTGCAGCTGCCCTTCAGTTCGAGGGCGCGCATGACGATGGCATCGGCGGCGCGGTGGGCGCGGGCAGTGAGATCCTGATCACGGTCATCGTAGTGCACGCCGGGATGGAGGTTGCCGTCGCCGGCGTGAAAGGCGGTGGCCACTTCCACGCGGTGCTCGGTCTTGATGGTCTGGATGTCCTCCACCAGGGTGGTGAGCGATCCCAGGGGCACCACCACGTCCATGGAGATGTAGGCGGGGGCCAGGCGACCCACGGCGCCGAACGCCTTCTTGCGACACATCCAGAGGCGGGAGCGCTCATCCTCGTCGGCGGCCGCGTTCACGTCGCGGGCGCCCGCGGCACGCAGTACCGCCTCGGCTCGCGCCGCGTCCTCCCCGGCAGCGCCGACCGATCCTGCCATCTCGCAGATCATCACCGCGTCGACGTCGGTGGGAAATCCGAATCCGAACGCGGCCTCCACGGCGCCGAGCATGACCCGGTCCACGATCTCGCAGGCCTCCGGCACCAGGCCCGAGGTCATGAGATCGACCACGGCGCGCGTGGCGTCGGCCAGGCTCGGGAAGACTGCGAGCAGGGTCACCGTGGCCTCGGGCACGGGCTGCAGCAGCAGCTCGGCGCCGGTGACCACCCCGAGGGTGCCTTCACTGCCGCAGAGCAGCCCCCGCAGGTCGACCCCCCGCTCGAAAGCGGCGCCACGACCGGTCGTCCAGGCCCGTCCCCGAGCGTCGATCCAGTCGAGCCGCCGCACATGCTGGGCGGTGACGCCCACCTTCAGGCAGTGCGGCCCACCGGCGTTCTCGGCCACGTTGCCGCCCACGGTGGCCGCCGACTGGCTGCTGGGATCCGGCGCGAAGTGCAGACCGTGGGGCAATGCGTGCCGCGTCACCGCATCGTTGATCACCCCCGGCTCGGCATGGACACGCGATCGCTCGACATCCACCGGTCCGAGGCGCAGGAGCCGGCTGGTGCCGATGACCACCGCGCCGTCGACCGGCAGCGCGCCACCGGACAGGCCGGTGCCACCGCCGCGCACCACGAATGGCCGGCCGTGGCAGGCGCAGAGCTCAACGACCTGGCGCAGGCACTCGACGGTCTCGGGCAAGACCACGCAGGCGGGTCGACCGTGCTCGAGGTGGGAGGCGTCGCGGGCGTAAACCGAGCACGCCGCCGCATCATCCAGGACACTCGACCGACCGGCGGCTCGACGCAGATCACGGATGAGGTCCGGAGTGCTCACGGCGCCGGCATCCGAATGTCCCGGTCCGCCGTATCGAGATCACAGGTGGGCGGCATGCGGCATCTCCGAATTGCGGGTGGGCAGCGAACTGGCGGCTAACATAGCGGCATCTTGGCGGACGCTCAAGGCATGGCGAGGCAGACCGCGATCATGAACCACGCATTCGCCGATTGCCCCGGCCGCTCAGCCCGAGAACGGCAGATCCACCGTATCCAGCCGCGGCAGCAGCAGCGGATCGTCCTGACCGATCGTCGCTGTCCGCGCCTCCACGCTGAATCCCAGGCCGAATCCCAGCTCCCGCGCCACCGGCAAGGTATGCTCGTCGAATCCGCCGTACGGGTAGCTCACCACGAACTCGCCGTCCCGGTAACCGAGTTGCCGCATCAGTTCCAGACTGACCTGCAACTCCGCGCGTTGCTCCTCGGCCGGCAACGAATCGAGCCAGCGATGGCTGAGCCCGTGGGCGCCGAAGTAGTGGCCATGGCGCCGCATGGTCTGCGCCTGATCCATGGTCAGGTACAGCTCCTCGGCGAAGGCCTTCTCGTCCACCGACACGAAGCGGCGAAAGACCTCGTCGGTGAGTCGCGACCGCACCGTCTCCGGCAGACCGCGCTGGAGAAGATCCTTCACGAAAAGGGTGCGCGGATCGTCGAAGCGAGAGGTGCGGGCCAGGTGTGACTCATAGTAGCCAGGCTCCTCCAGGCCATACTCGTCTCGCCAGGCCGCCACCTTCTCCAGGCAGAACGTGGCGATGGCCTCCACGTCGCCGATGGCGGCCAGGGCGAAGTGGATCTTGTTCACATCCAGGACCACCCGGTCGCGCAAGGAAGCAACGGGCGGAAAGAAGCAGCCTTGCACGCCGCGCTCGTCGAGGAGCGGGAATGCGTAGCGGTAGTTGTCGGCGTATCCGTCGTCGAAGGTCAGCAGCACGGCGTCCGACGGCAGCGCCTGGTCGCCGCGACAGGCCGCCATGACGTCCTCGACGCGCACGAAGGTGTGGTGCTTTGCGAGGTAGTCGAGCTGGCCGCGGAAACGGTCGATCGCCAGGCCGTTGATGCGCGGATAGCGGGAGTTCTCCAGGTCGCGGACGTAGTGGTACATGACCACGGTGAGCTTGCTCTCGGTCACCATGCCGTGAGGCCTCCGTCCACGACGAGGGTCTGGCCGGTGACGTAGCTCGAGGCGTCGGAGAGCAGGTAGATGAGCGCGCCCACCATCTCGTCGCGATGGGCCATTCGGCCCAGGGGCACGCGGGCCGAGTATCGCTCCTTGAAGGTGTCGTTCTGACCGCTCTCCACGCCGCCGGGCACCAGTGAGTTCACGCGGATGGCGCAGTCGCCCCAGTAGGTAGCGAGGTACCGCGTGAGGCCCACCACGCCGGCCTTCGAAGCGCTGTACACCGGCGGATTGCTGATCTGCATGCCCATGTACTCGCTGCCCTCGTAGATGCGCTTGTCACTGCCCACGATGCCGTAGATGGAACTGGTCTGCACGATGCTGCCGCCGGTACCCTGCTTCTTGATCTGGCCGCCCACGGTCTTGGCCACCAGGAACAGCCCGTCGAGGTTGACCGACATGATCTTGCGCCACTCGTCCATGGAGTAGTCTTCCACCGGGGCGAAGAAGGCCTCCAGGTTCTCGGACTTGGACGCCGCGTTGTTGTGCAGGCCGTCGATCTTGTCGAAGCGAGCGATTGTCTTCTCGACCAGTGCGTCGACCGACTCCTCGTCGGCCACGTTGCAGGCCAGACCCAGGGCCTCGACGCCGTGGTCGCGGGCCAAATCCGCAGCCAGCGCCTCGGCCTCGTCGCCGCGCACGTCGGCCACCACGACCTGGGCCCCGAACGAGGCGAGTCCGTGGCAGAAACCGCGGCCGAGGATGCCCACGCCGCCGGTGACGATGATCGTCTTGCCGGCGAGGTTGAAGAGGTTGCTATACGCCGAGCTCATCCACCGTCACCCTTCGCTGCGCCTGCCGCGAGAGGCGGCCGGCCATGAGGACGCGCATCACGTCGAGCGTGCGCTCGGGTTCGATCTGCGGCTCGCCGGACTCCACCATGCGGGCGAAGTGCCAGAGCATCCGGCGGAACATGCTGAAGTTGTCGGCCACCTCGTGGCTACTGCGACGGTCGGTGCCGAAGAAGTCGATGCAGAAGGTCTTGGGCACGCCGCCGAGGGCGTCGATGACCACGAGCGTCCCGTCGTCCATCTCCACGGCCACCGAGGGATGTTCGCTGCGATGGGCGGTGGCGGCCACGGGGCGCGACCGCAGCACGCCCAGGATGCCCTCCACCATGTGCACGCCGTAGCGCTCCCAGTCGAGGACCACGGCGCCGCGCACGAGCTTGAGCTGTCCGTAGGCGTCGAGCTCGGCACGGGGTTCGTCGAGTTCCTTCGCGAACCGGAGGCCGGAACCGGTCATGAGCTTGCCCTGCTCGAGGTACGGCTTGAAGCGCGCGAGCTCCTCGGCGTCCAGGGAGAGCGGCTTGTCCAGGAACACCGGCAGCCCCTTCTCCAGAAACGGCCGGGCGAACTCCCAGTGTTGCTGGTGATCGTCGCGGGCGATGATCACGGCCTCCACCTGGTCGACCAGCGCGTCGCGGTCGCTTGCGGCATGATCGATGCGGCAGGCAGCGCAGAGCTTCGCCGTCTCGGCCGCATCCTGGGTCCAGGCGTGAGTCACCCGGAGCGGCGGCATGCCGATCTCGGAGGGGTCGCGGCGGCGCAGGTAGTCATGGATGCCGCCCCAGTCGGAAGCGGCGAAGCCGGCATCGTCGTAGCCGTTGATGATGGCGCTGAACGAGTACGGATGTCCGTTGCCCTCGGTGAGGCCCATGATCGCTACTGGAATCTCGCGCATGGTCGTTACCTCTCGGGTCAGGCGATGTTGCGGTAACTGGCGGCGTCGGGATCCGAGAAGATGCCCGCCGCGAGAGCGGCATGGATCTCGCGAATGCCGTCGGCGACCCGCTTGGTGATGGCGAAGCCGAGTTCGTCGCCGATCCGGTCGAAGCGCACCCGGTAGTCGCGCGGATCCTCGTCCTTCTTGACGTACTCGATGTCGGCGTCCGGGATCTGCTGGAGGATCGCCTCGGCCAGCATCTGCTTCTGGTAGTTCTCGTCGGTGTCCCCCACGCCGAAGACGCGGCGGTCGACCTTGCCGACCGGCGAATCCAGCACCAGCGCGCAGGCGCTCGCCAGGTCCTCCACGTGACAATACGGCCGCCAGAACTGCTCGCCGAAGATCTGCAGCTTGCGACCCAGGGTGACCTCGCGCACGAATTCGTTCACCGTCAGGTCGAAGCGCGGCCGCGGCGACAGGCCGTGGACGGTGGCGAAGCGCAGGGCGGTGGCCGTGAGGCGATCGGGGTCGGGCAGCTGCATGAGCCGCTGCTCGACGGCCACCTTCAGCTCGGCGTAGAGCGACACCGGGTTGAGCGGCGAATCCTCATCCACGAAGGCGCCGGCCTCGGCGCGGCCGTAGTTGCTGCAGGTGGACGCGAAGACGAAGCGCGTCACGTTTGGCGCCGTCAGGCACCGGTCGACGAGGTGATCGGTGGCCGCGCCGTTGATCTCGCGGGCCTTGTCGGGTTCGCTGGCGCAGGCCGGGTCGCCCACGATGGCGGCCAGGTGCACCACGGCATCGACGCCGTCGAGAGCCGCGCCGACGTCGGCGGTCTCGCGCAGATCGCCGCGCTGGAACTCGAAGCGGGGATGGCCGAAGACGCCGATGAGGCCGTCACCGCCGAAGAAGAGGGCGTCGAAGCCGCGGACGCGGTGGCCCGCGGCCAGGAGCTGGCGCACGAGGACCGATCCGATGTAGCCGGCCGCGCCGGTGACGAGGATGTTGCTGGGCAAGGGGCGAAACCTCCCGTTGGATGCCGAACCGGCGTCAATTAAGCGCCGATCCTCTCCAGCCGCACCGTTCTACTCCAGCCGGATCAGATCCTTCTCCGCCCAGCGCTCCAGATAGCCTACCACCTGATCTTCGGGCAAGCCCACCCGTCGCGCGAGCTCGCTGGAGGTGGTGGGACCCGGCAACGTGGGGATCAGATCCATGAGGCGCCGCAGGCGCAGCCCATCCTCCGCGGCCGCCGTACCGAACACCGGCTCTCCCGGGTCGACGTACAGATCGAATGCCGGATTGGAGCAGCAGATGGTACCGGTGAACTGCCGGGTCACCAGCCTGGTGCGCTCCATCTCATCCACGGCCCGCTCGAGGGCCGCCACGGCCTGTTCGAGCATTTCCGCTCGCATGGCTCCCGCGTTGTCCAGCGACGAGTGGTACTCGGGATAGGGCGACCGCGACAGCGAGGCCATGGGAACGCCGTACGCCTCCCACACGTGCTCGTCATTGATGATGATGGTCTCGAAGTCGCCCACGCGGTGGTCGATCTCGAGGTCGGTCAGCGCCGCGCCGAGCGCCGCCTCGAACCCCGACCGGCCCTCGCGCGACCGCTGCAGGGCGAGCTGGGTGGGTGTTCCCAGCATCTCCAGGAAGACTCCCTCGAGCAGACGGTCGCGCTCGCTCACGGGCAGCTTGCCCAGATAGTACTCCGAACCCAGGGTGCCGGGTACGAGGACCAGGCGGTAGCTGAACCGGGTGTGGCGGTCCTGCAGGCGCCGCATGAGCTCCAGTCCCACCACCACGCCGGCGATGCCGTCATTGGCCACGCCGGGACGATCGAGGTCGGCGCCGATGACGATGGTGGCGTCCAGATCGCCCGGGTGTTCGTGGCTCAGCACCTTGAGGGTGCCCGGCGACTCCTCGGTGCGGATGATGACCTCGTATTCGCCCGGCTCCAGACTCGCGTACAGCCGGCGCGGAACACCGAAGCCCCAGTCGCGCTCCCAGCTGCGGAACTGCTGGCGGTAGTGGAACGGGATCGCGTCGGCGTGATCATGGTGGTAATGCAGGTGCCGGCGCAGTTCGTCGAGATCGACGGTGCCCTCGAACGGCGCCGACAGGGCGATCACGCCCAGCGGATGGGTGAGGCCGTCGTAGATCAGGGCCCCGTCCTTGCGGATCACGGCCTCGGTGACTTCCCAGCGCGGCGGGATCACCCAGCCGTTGTGGGCCTCGTCCGCAGGATACTCGTGGACCTGGAACGGCAGTTCCTGGCAGAGCCGGGCCACCGCGCGATCGTAGTCGGGCGCGGCGATGACCCGGCGCAGAGGCGCGAGTTCGTGCAGCAGATCCAGCATTACCAGACGGCCCAGCCGCCGTCGACGCACAGGTTCTGGCCGGTCATGTAGCTGCCGGCGTCGGTGCAGAGCAGGGCGACGGCGCCCTTGAGATCCTCCGGCTCGCCCAGTCGGCCCAGCGGGTTCTTCTCGCAGAGTCGCTTCATGAACTCCTCGTGCTCGCGCGTCGGCGGGTGCGGGTAGGCGCCGGGACTGAGCGCGTTGACCCGGATGCCGTGGGGCGAGAGGAAGCTCGAGAGGTATCGCGTGAACTGGAGCACGCCCGCCTTGGCCGCACCGTAGCTGGGCGGGTTGGCGAACTGTTTGCCGTCGTACATGCGGTGATCGGGCGCGATGTGGGCGTACATGGACGTGATGTTGAGGATCACGCCCTTGCGGGCCTTCAGGGTGTCGAACGACGCCTTCACCATGCGGAACACGCTGTTGAGCGACATGTCGATGTCGTACTCCCAGTCGGCGTCGTCGATGGACTCCCAGGAGTTCTTGTTCCCCGACCAGGCGTTGTTGACCAGGATGTCGATGCCGCCCAGCTCGCCGGTGGTGAACTCTACCAGGTCCTTGATGGACTGCCGGTCCAGGAGGTCGAGCTTGCAGGCGACCAGCTTGCCGCCACCGTCGACGGCGGCGGCGATCTCCTCGCAGCGCTGCTTGCACTTGTCCTCGTCGCGGCTGGCGATCACCACGGTCGCTCCGAGTTCCGCGAACGTGGCGCTCATGGCCGACCCCAGGAATCCGGCGCCGCCGGAGACCACGGCCACGCGGCCGGTGAGGTCGAAGAGTTGATGGAGGGTGCGGTCGGTGGTCATGAATCGGTCTCCTCGAAAAGTGCACGGGCTACGTGCAGGTCCAGGGCGTCATCGATGTCGAGAGAGCGCTCCCGGGGCAGGATCACCGCGGCGATCTCGCCCGAGAGGATGGCGCGCTCGGGATCACGAAGGCTGTCGCGCCAGAAGGCGTACACGCTGCCGGTGAGCTCGTAGGCGGGTGGCAGCTTCTGGCGGGGCAACCAGGGGTTGGCGCCGGGTACGAATTGGTCCGGCCGGCCACCCTCGATGGTCCAGGCGCGCCAGGGATTGGTGGCGGCCTCGGTGAAGGTGCCCACAGAGTCGCAGCCGCCGGCTGCGAGGGTCTCGATGCAGGCGATCACGTCGGCGGGCGTGCGCAACGGGCAGGTGGGTTCGAGCAGCAGGAGCAGCGCGTTGCCGGCGCCGGCCGGATCGAGCATGGTGTCGGCGCAGTGGCGCAGGGCGTCGATCACCAGGGCCGTGTCGGTGGACAGCTCCGGCGGACGGTGATGGACCTCGGCGCCCGCGGCCGTGGCCACGCCGGCGATCTCGTCGTTGTCCGTGGAGACGACAACGCGGTCGACGGCCGCCGTCTTGCGAGCCACGTCGATAGCCCGCTCGAGCAGACTGAGCCCGCCGAGTTGCGAGAGGTTCTTCCGGGGAATCCCCTTGCTGCCCCCGCGGGCGGGAACGATGGCGATGACCTCGGAGCCTGCGATCATGGCGAACCTTTCAGAGGCGCAGCCGCGACTCGAAATGCTGAAGCGTCTCGCGATAGGCGGTCCACTCGCCGGTGTCGAGCCAGGCGCCCTCGCTGATGGGGAAGACGCCCACACGGCCGCCGGCGTCACGCACAGCGTCGATGAGATCAGGCATCTGGCAGACCGCACCGGGATCGATGTGCGCCAGGGCCTCGGGCGAGACCACGTACATGCCCGTGTTGACCATGAGATCGAACTCGGGCTTCTCCTCGATGCGCGCCAGCTGGCCACCGCTCTCGATCTCGCACACACCGTAGGGGATGTGATACTTCTTCAGCGACACCACCATGGTGACCTGGTTGCTCTGGTCGCGATGGTGCTGGACGATGTCGTAGAAGTCGGCCTCGATGACGATATCGCAGTTGGTGAGGATGAACGGTTCCTGCAACTGGTCGCGCAAGAGATCGAGAGCGCCGGCAGTGCCGAGGGGGCGTTCCTCCTCCACGAAGCTCACCGAGTAGCTGCGATTGAGATCGCCGAAGAAGGCGCGGATCAGGTTGGCCTTGTGCCCGAGGGTGAGGTGGAAGTCGCGGATGCCGTGGCGCACGAAACGGTCGATGATCAGTTCGATGACCGTCTGCTCGCCCACCGGCAACAGCGGCTTCGGCAGCACCTGGGTGAACGGCGCCATACGGGTGCCGCGCCCTCCAGCCATGATCACCACCGGCACGTCCATCTGGCGCAGCACCGGCGCCTGGGCCACGTCGAGGAACACGTCTTCCCAGAAGATGATGTCGACCACGTGGCGCTGGTCGTCCACCACCGGAGCACAGGTGGCGCCCCGCTCCACCAGATCCTCGCGAAGCTGCTGGGAATCGAATCGCTGCCCCACGGTGAGAGGCCGCGGGTTGGTGATCTGGCTCAGGTCGGCCGTCATGTCGCCGCCGTCGATGAGCCAGCGCCGGACATCGCCGTCAGTGACCGATCCCAGGAGATGGCCGCCCGAGTCCACCACGTAGACGGTGCGGCGCTCGGTCTTCTCGATGCGTTCCAGCGCGTCGCGAATGGTCATGGTCGCGCGAACCAGATAGTCTTCCACCGGATAC